>CAMPYH010000002.1 GCA_946998225.1 uncultured Clostridiaceae bacterium
TATTTTCATATGCCCTTTCTAAATTTTCGTCAGATAAAATTTTTCCTCTATCTGACCACCTGCTGGGAACATAGGAAGTTGCCAGTTTTTTTATGTCAAAAATATTAAATTAGCAAATACCACTTGACACTGCTAATATCTTTTGATATATTTTAATCAGAAGTTAAAAGCTTCAATGAAAAATATAATGAGGACATGATGTTACCATCAATAACAAAAGGTTTAGAAGTATTTGATAATTTATTTAATGATACATTTGATGAAGCACAAAAAAGTATTAGAAGAGAAACAGGTTTAATGAAGACAGATATATCTGAAGATGATAAAAACATATATATGTCTATGGAGCTTGCAGGATACAATAAAGAAGACGTAAAAGTAGAACTATCTGATGGATATTTAACAGTATCTGCAGAAAGAAAAGATAATAAAGAAACTAAAGATCACGGATACATAAGACGTGAAAGATATATAGGAAGTAGTAGTAGAACATTTTATATTGGTGATGAAATATCTGAAGAAGATATTAAAGCTAAATATGAAAATGGATTACTTAAAATAACTGTACCAAAAGAAGAGAAAAAATTAGAAAATAAAAAACAAATACTTATTGATTAATAGTATGTTTTAAATAAATAAATTAAATAAGAATAATAAACCTAAAAAAGAGAAAGACTAATCTTTCTCTTTTGTTTTATATATTATTATTTATTTAATCTATATAATAATAACCTTTATCATTCTTTTTAAGATTTAGAATCTTTTGAGCTCTTTTAATATCTTTATTTGTAGCATTAGGTACGCCTTCTAAAGGATAAGGAATATTTAATTCTTCCCATTTAAATTTTCCAAAATCATTGTATGGGAGAAGTTCAATATTTTCTATACATTTAAATTGTTTTAAAAAGTTTTTTAAATCTTTTAGATCTTTTTCATCATCTGTATATCCTGGAAGTATTACTTGTCTAATCCAAGTAGGTTTTTTAATTTTTTCTAGATATTTAAGAAATTCAATATTTAATATATTTTCTCTTCCAACAAGGTCTTTACATTTTTCATTGTTTATATGTTTTATATCTAAAAGTATAAGGTCAACTGTATCTATAACTTCTTTAATACTTTCATTTAGTGGAAAGAATCCTGATGTATCTATAGCTATATGAAAGCCTTTAGACTTTAAAAGTTTAGATGCTTCAAGTACAAATTTACTTTGTGCAAGCGGATCTCCGCCTGAAAATGTAATTCCACCATTTGATGTTTTATAATATGTTTCATATTTTTTTATTTCATCAAAAAGAGAGGTGGGAGTATATCTATTTGCTTCTACAAAGTCCCAGGTATCTCTATTTTGGCAATATTTACAATTTAGAATACAGCCTTGCATAAAAACGACAAAACGAATGCCAGGACCATCAACTGAACCAAAAGATTCAGTTGAATGTATATGTCCTATTATTTCATTTTGCCCTAATATGTTTCTAGGCTTTTTTATTTTAAATTCTTTCATGTATAGTCCTATTTATTACATCTAATTGTTGTTCTCTAGTAAGTTTTGTAAAGTTTACAGCATATCCTGAAACTCTTATTGTAAGTTGTGGATATTTTTCTGGATGATCCATAGCATCTTTTAAAAGAGAGCTATCGAAAACATTAACATTAATGTGATGAGGAAGCTTAACAAAATATGAATCAAGAAGTGATGTTAGATTAGATATTTTAGCTTCTTCAGTGTTTCCAAGTGTTTTTGGAGTTATAGCAAAGGTGTAAGAAATTCCATCTTGAGCATATTTATATGGAAGTTTTGCGATTGAGTTAAGTACTGCAAGTGCTCCGTTTTCATCTCTACCATGAACAGGGTTTGCACCGGGTCCAAAAGGAACGCCTTTAGCTCTTCCATCTGGTGTTGCACCAGTGTGTTTACCATAAACAACATTTGAAGTTATTGTAAGGATAGAAAGAGTAGGTCTTGCATTTCTGTATGTTTTTTGTCTTTCAAATTTTTCCATAAATAGTCTAGTAATGTTTCTAGCAATTAAATCTACATCATCATTATCGTTTCCAAATTTAGGATAATTTCCTTCAATTTCAAAATCTACAGCTATTCCGTTTTCGTCTCTTATTGGTTTTACTTTAGCGTATTTTATAGCTGAAAGAGAGTCAGCAACTACTGAAAGACCAGCAATACCACCAGCCATAGTTCTTTCAACATTTTTATCGTGTAGCGCCATTTCTATTTTTTCATAAGCATATTTATCATGCATGTAATGAATAATATTTAAAGCATTCATATATTCTCTTGCAACATAATCTAGCATTTGATCGAATTTTTCCATAACTTCAGTATAATCTAAATATTCTGAAGAAATTTTCTCAAATCTTGGAGTAACTTGCTCTTTAGTTATTTCATCTACACCACCGTTTATAGCGTAAAGGAGAGCTTTTGCAAGGTTTGCACGTGCTCCAAAAAATTGCATTTGTTTACCAATTTTCATAGCAGATACACAGCAAGCAATACCATAATCATCTCCATAATATTCTCTCATTAAATCATCGTTTTCATATTGTAGTGATGAAGTATTTATTGAAAGTTTAGTACAGTATCTTTTAAAACCAGAAGGTAAATACTTGCTCCAAAGTATTGTAAGGTTTGGTTCTGGAGCAGGTCCAAGGTTTTCAAGTGAGTGTAGCATTCTGAAAGAGTTTTTAGTAACAAGTGTTCTTCCATCAACACCCATACCACCAAGAGATTCTGTAACCCATACTGGATCACCTGAGAATAGTTCGTCGTATTCTGGTGTTCTTAAAAATCTTACCATTCTTAATTTAATAACAAAGTGATCCATGAATTCTTGAATCTCTGATTCAGTAAATATTCCATTTTTTAAATCTCTTTCAGCATATATATCTATAAATGTTGAAACTCTACCAATACTCATAGCAGCACCGTTTTGCTCTTTAATTGCAGCAAGGTATCCAAAATATATCCATTGTATAGCTTCTTTAGTGTTTTTAGCAGGTTTAGATATATCTATACCATAAATATTTCCAAGTTCTTTTAATTCATTAAGTGATCTAATTTGTTCAGAAAGTTCTTCTCTTAATCTAATATCTTCTTCTAAAATATTTGCAGGATTTGTAGTTTCAAGTTCATGTTTTTTATTTTCTATTAAATGATCTACACCATAAAGTGCAACCCTTCTATAGTCTCCAATTATTCTTCCACGGCCATAACCATCTGGAAGACCAGTAATTAAGTGTGAACTTCTAGCACGTCTTATCTCAGGAGTATATGCATCAAAAACACCATCATTATGTGTTTTTCTATGTTTTGTATATATTTCTTTAATATATTCATTTTCAGCAAATCCATGTGATACTAAAGATTTTTGCACAATCCTATATCCCCCAGCAGGCATAATAGCTCTTTTTAAAGGTTTATCTGTTTGAAGACCTACAATTGTTTCAATATCTTTGTCTATATATCCAGCAGGATGTGAAATTATGCTTGATGCTACATCATTACAAGCGTCTAAAACTCCGCCAGCTTCTTTTTCAGCTTTATATAGTTTTAAAACTTCATCCCAAAGTTTTTTAGTATTAGCTGTTTCTTTACTTAAAAAAGATTCATCTTTTTCATATGGTGTGTAGTTTTTTTGAATAAAATCTCTAACATCTATTGTATCTACCCAATCACCTGGTATGAAATCTTTCCATTCTATTTCAAAAAAATCTTTATTCATTAATACCTCCAGTTATTTATATTTAATATATTTATACTAGCATTTAAAAAATTAAATATGTATACATATATATTAGATAAAATATATATTTAATAATATGTAAAAGTAGAAGAAACATAATATACATGGTAAAATATTAATATATTAAATGAGGAAGTAAGTATGAAGGGTAGTAATAAAAGAAGTAGAAAAAATGTAAATGAAAAAAGATATGCTGATACTAAATTATCTGATGATTATATAATTGGTAAAAATGCAGCATATGAATATATTGAAAGCAAAAAAGATATACTTAAAATATATATAGAGGAAGGTGAAGGATTTAGTAAAACTAAAGCAAAGGTTTTAGAATTATTAAATAAAAATGAATCTCTTTCTTTAAAAGAAAAAGAAGATGTAATAAATAATATTTCAGAAATTTCAAAAGAAGATATTTTAAAATATGGCTCAAGACATCAAGGAATAGTTGTTAAGACAAAAGGATATAAATATTATACATTTGATGAAGTTTTTAAAGATGTAGATATAAAAAAAGAAAAACCTGTTATTGCAATATTAGATAAGATCGAAGATCCAAATAATCTAGGAAGTATATTAAGAAGTAGTGAGATATTTAATATATCTGCAGTAGTTATACCAAAACACGGAAGTGTAAAGGTAAATGCTACTGTAAGAAAAGTATCTGTTGGAGGATCTGAAAAGGTTCCTGTAATTGAAGTAACTAATATTAATTATTTTATTGATGAATTAAAGGAAAAAGGATTTTGGATATATGGTGCAGATATGGATGGAGAAAGTATTTATGATTTAGATTATGATAGTCCTATTGCATTAGTTTTTGGTAATGAAGGGAAAGGTATATCTAAATTAACTTTAGAGAAATGTGATTATATCTATAAAATCCCGATGAAAGGCACACTTGATTCCTTAAATGTATCTGTAAGTGCTGGAATTTCATTTTATGAGGTACAAAAAAGAAGAAAAATTATATAAAAATGGAAAAATATATATTAAACCACTTGAAAAAGGAAAAAATACTTAATATAATGAAATTAGTTATAAAAAAGTATAACAAAAAAGTACATGAGGAGTAAAACATGAATATAACAGACGTACGTGTAAGAAAAGTTAACACAAACAACAAAATGAAAGCAATAGCATCAGTTACATTTGACGATGCATTTGTAGTTCACGACATCAAAATAATCGAAGGAACAAACGGATTATTTATAGCAATGCCAAGCAGAAGAAGACAAGATGGATCTTTTAAAGACATTGCACACCCAATCGTTTCTGATTGTAGAGAAAAAATAGAAAAAGCTATTTTAGATGTATATAATTCAGAAGAATTTCAAAACTCAGAAGCAGCTGAAACAGAAGAAGCTACTGAAGAAGAATAATTTTGTGTAAAAATTATATGTAAAATTAGCAGTGTTTCATACACTGCTTTTTTTATTAATTAAATTATTGTATAGTAATAAATAGATAAATTAAAATAAAAAAATAAAGGAAATAATATGATAGGAATCGCAGGGGATCACGGAGGATTTGAATTAAAAAAAGAGATTTTAAAATATTTTAATGATAGGAATATAGATGTTTTAGATCTTGGAACAGATAATATGGAAAGAACAGATTATCCGCTTTATGCAAAAAAAATGGCAGATAAAATTGAAAAAGGAAGTATAACAAAAGGTATATTAATTTGCAAAAGTGGTCATGGAATGAATATAGCTGCAAATAAATTTAAAGGTGTATATGCAAGTATTTGTTATTCAGAAGAAAGTGCTATTAAAGCCGTAGAAGATGACAATATTAATGTTTGTGTGCTTTCAAGTGATGATATATCTTTAGATGAAGCTATTAAAATTATACATATATTTTTAGATAGAAAATTAAAAACAGATGATACAAGATATCTTGAAAGATTTAAGATGGTAGAAGAGTTTGAAAAAGAAAATTTTAAATAAGGAAAACAAATGGAAGAGAAAGAAACAGAAATAGAAGAAGAAAAAATATATTACAAAAAAGATGTTGTTAAATATTCTTTAATTACATCTATTTTAGTTTTAATAATATTTATATTAGCATTTATGCTTTTTAGTAGATATATATATGGAAATAGATATATTTCAGATAAGAATAAATTAAAAGATATAGAAATAACTAGTGAAGAAGGTAAAAAATTAAAAAATACCTTTAATTTATTAAATAAAGTTATAGATAAAAGCTTTTTGTATCCAGATAAAAGAAATAAAGAAAAACAAATGATTGGTGCTATAAAAGGATATGTAGCAGGACTTGGTGATGAATATACACAATATTTTACAGGTAAAGAATTTAAAGAATTTTTAAGTGATCTTGATGGTAAATTTGTAGGTATAGGTGTGGCTATGCAAAAAACAGAAAAAGGTGCAGAGCTAGTTAAAGTATTTGAAAATTCTCCAGCAGAAAAATCTGGAATAAAAAATGGAGATATTTTAATTAAAGTTGATGGAAAAACCATAGAAGAGCTAAGTGTAGATCAAATTGCAAATCTTGTAAGAGGTGAAGAAGGAACAGAAGTTAAAATAACTATACTTAATAAAGACGGAGAAAAAGATTTAAAAGTTAAAAGAGAAAATATTAAAATTAAATATGTATCTGGTAAAATGCTAGAAAAAGGAATTGGATATATAAAGATTGATCAATTTGGTGATGATGCATATAAGATGTTTAAAGAGGAATACGATAAATTAACAAAAGAAGGTATGAATAGATTAATTATTGACTTAAGAGGAAATACTGGTGGTGAGCTTAGAAACGCTGAAAATATAATTGAGATGTTTTTAGAAAAAGGTAAGCTTATGTATTCTACAAGAAATAAATCTGGATATAAGGTAGAGGAAAAAACGGCTAAACCGGGTAATGAAAATATTAAATTAATTATACTTGGAGATAGATATTCAGCATCTGCATCAGAACTTTTAATAGGAGCTCTTGTAGATAATAAAAGGGCAAAACTTGTAGGTGAAAATACTTTTGGAAAAGGTGTTATTCAAGAGATGAAACCACTTCCTACAGGAGATTTTTTAAAGCTTACAGTAGAAGAATATTTAAGACCAAATGGTGATAAAATACATAAAAAAGGTGTTAAACCAGATTATGAAATAAAACTTGATGTTAAAAGATATACAGAGAAAAAAGAAGATAATCAGCTAGAAAAAGCGTTAGAAGTTATAAAAGGTGACTAATTCTGAAAAATGTAGTAGTATATTAAAGATAAGGAGTGAAAATGAATACAGAAGAATTTGATTACGATAGAGACCTAAATAAATTAATGAATGTAAGAAAAGAAAAATTAGATGAGCTTAGAAAAGAAGGAAAAGATCCTTTTAAGATTACTAAATATGATAGAACACATTTTTCTAAAGATATTATAGATAATTTTGATTCATATGAGAAAAAAGATGTATCAATAGCAGGTAGAATAATGAGTAAAAGAATAATGGGTAAAGCTTCTTTTGCACATATTCAAGATTCAGAAGGTAAAATACAAATCTTTGTTTCAAGAGATGATTTAGGTGATGAACATTATAAAGAGTTTAAAAGATATGATATAGGAGATATTATAGGTGTTAAAGGTTTTGTTTTTAAAACAAAAACAGGTGAGGTAAGTATTCACGCTAAAGAAGTTATACTTTTAACTAAAGCTTTAAGACCGTTCCCTGAAAAGTTTAATGGACTTAAGGATGTAGATTTAAGATATAGACAAAGAGAATTAGATTTAATTGTTAATCCTGAAGTTAAAAAAGTTTTCATGAAAAGAATTGAAATTTTAAAAGAAATTAAAAATATATTAGACAAAAAAGGATATATTGAAGTTGAAACTCCAATTCTTCACCCAATACTTGGTGGTGCTGCAGCAAGACCATTTATAACACACCATAATACTTTAGATATGGAACTTTATCTAAGAATAGCAAACGAACTTTATTTAAAAAGACTTATCGTTGGTGGATTCGATAAAGTTTATGAAATGGGTAAGATGTTTAGAAATGAAGGAATGGATATAAAACATAATCCAGAATTTACTAATATTGAACTTTATGCAGCATATGAAGATTACCACGATATGATGGATATAACTGAAGAAATAATAACTGGTGTTGCTAAAAAAGTTTTAGGAACAGAAGTAATAAATTACCAAGGTACAGAAATATCTTTAAAAAGACCTTGGAAAAGAATGACAATGATAGATGCTGTTAAAGGTCAAACAGGTATAGATTTTAATCAAGTAAAAGACTTTGAAGAAGCAAAAGAACTTGCTAAAAAGTTTAATATAGAAGTACCTGAGCTAATAGAAACTAAAGGTGAAATACTTAATCTATTCTTTGAAGAAACAGTAGAGGATACATTAATTGAACCAACATTTATACTAGATTATCCAATTGAAGTATCTCCACTTACAAAAAGATCAGAAAAGAATCCAGAGCTTACAGAAAGATTTGAGCTTTTCATAAACGGTATAGAATATGGAAATGCATATTCAGAACTAAATGATCCAATAGATCAATATGAAAGATTTTTAAAACAAGTTGAAGCAAGAGAAAAAGGTGATGATGAAGCTAATATGATGGACGAAGATTTCGTAAAAGCACTAGAATATGGTCTTCCACCAACAGGAGGACTTGGAATAGGTGTAGATAGACTTATTATGCTTCTTACAGATTCTGCATCAATTAGAGATGTTCTTTTCTTCCCTACAATGAAGCCAAGAACAAATAATTAATCTTAAAATATAAGGAATATCTTATTAAAAAGAACATCAAAAATTAAATTTTACGACATTTGTAAGTAAAAAGAGCTATACATTTTAGTGTATAACTCTTTTTTTAATGTATTAAATCATCTTTAAAAAGATTTTTAATATTATTAATAATTAGATTAGTCATAATATCATAATCCATATTATCATGTTTATGGTAGATTATTTCATGACATAGATTATCTATTAGTCCAATCATAAGATGTACTTTTTCGTAAAGATTTTTAGCATTAAATCCGTTTTCTTCTAATATGTTTTTTAGAATGTTTGTCATTTCTATTTCTCTTTTGTAGTAGTAAGAGGCTACTTTTTTATCTGAATGTATCATTGATATTATTTCTTCGTGTGCAGTTTTTGAAACTTTATGATTTGTTATATAGTAGTCAATCATTTGTTTTATAGATGAATCAAAATTCTTTTTTGTAAATGTTATTTTATTGTTTTCTAACATAGGGAAGAATATATGATCTCCGTATTTTCCCAGTCCTTCTATAAATATGTCATATTTGTCTTTAAAGTACTGATATATTATACCTGTAGATACTTTTGCTTTTTTTGCTATCTCAGCAGTGTTTGTATTGTAGTATCCATTTTTACAGATTAAATCAAATCCAGCTTCAATAATTCTTTCTTTTTTATCTATAGCTCTTTGTTGTTTTGGAACTCTAATATTTTTTGACATAAATCACCTCAAGGGTAGTATAACATAGTTTTAATAAGTAAAGAAATGTACCTATTTTATTATTGACTAATTTAGTAGAGAAAAATATAATTAATATGAAATATGTTTCATATTTAGAATAGGAGTTTAAAGATGAAGAGCTTTATAGAGTTAAAGAATGTCAAAAAAATATATAATATTGGTGATCAAACATTTAAAGCATTAGATGGTGTAGATTTAGAAATGGGTCTTGGTGAATTTGTGGTTATTCTAGGACCATCTGGCGCAGGAAAATCTACTTTATTAAATTTATTAGGAGGAATGGATAAACCAACATCAGGATCTATTGTAATAGGTGAAAAAGATATATCTAAGTTTAGTGATAAAGAACTTACTAGATTTAGAGCAAATGATGTTGGCTTTATTTTTCAGTTCTATAATATTATGCCTACACTTACAGTAAGTGAAAATGTTAATTTAATAAAAGATGTAACAAATACATCAAAAGATGTAAAAGAAGTTTTAAAAAGTGTTGGACTATTAAAACATGCAGATAAATTCCCACAAGAACTATCTGGAGGTGAACAACAAAGAGTTTCTATTGCAAGAGCAATAATGAAAAATCCAAAAATTCTTTTGTGTGATGAACCAACAGGAGCACTAGATTCTAAAACAGGTGTAGAGATATTAAAATTACTTCGAAAACAAAGTGATGAAGATACAACTGTAATTATAGTTACACATAATTCTTTAATAGCAGAAATTGCAGATAGAGTAATTAGAATAAAAAATGGTAAAGTTGAATCAAATGAAATAAATAGTAGTCCTAGAAATGTTGAGGAGGTTAATTGGTAATTATGCTAAGAAGAAAAATGTTAAGAGACATTAAGAGTAACTTATCTCAATTTATAACCATATTTTTAATGATTATGATTGGAATGATGGCATATTCTGGAATTAAATCATATATGACTGGTATGCAAAAAACGTCAGATAAATTTTACTCAGAAAACAATATATATGATTTAACAGTTATGGGAGATTTAAATCATGATGATTTAAAAGTAATAAAAGAAATTAAAAATGTAAAAGATGCAGAGTTAAAACTCTCTTTAAAAGCAACTACGGATAAAGAAAAGGTGCTACTTTTAAATTTTATTGAATCAAATAATATATCTAGATTTTATATTATAGATGGACAGCCATTTGATATAAATAAAAAAGGTATATGGTTAGATGAGTTTTACTGTAAAGAGAATAATATAAAAGTGGGAGATGAAGTTTTAGTTAAATATGAAACTATGGTGCTTCATGAAAAGGTAGTAGGAATAATAAATGTACCAGATCATTTGTATGATACTAGAGATAAATCTGAATTAATGCCAAATAGAAAAGAATTTGGTTTTGCATATATGAGTACAAATGAAATACCGGAGGAATATATTAGATCACTTGTTATGAAAAAAGCAAATATACCTGATGAAAAGACTTTTAAAATGGTAATGCCAAATTTTGAATATAAAAAATATATACCTTTTTCAAGTATTATGGTAGATGTTAAAGACAATACAAAAAGATATGATGTAAAAAATGAAATAGAGGATAAGGTAAAAAATGCTAAAGCAATAATAAATGTAGAAGATATAATGTCATATGTAACATATCAAGGTGAAATAGATGAAGGTAAAACATATGTTGGTGTTTTTTCCGGTATATTTATATTTATAGCTATGCTTTCAGTTATAACTACAATGACAAGGGTTATTAAAAAGCAAAGAACTCAAATAGGTACATTAAAAGCACTCGGATTTAGTAACAGAAAAATCCTTTTAAACTATATATCTTATGGTTTATGGATTAGTATATTAGCTTCTTTATTAGGACTTGTACTCGGACACTATATAATTGGAAATATTTTTATAGGGCTAGAGATGTCTTTGTTTGAAATACCAAATGGTAGACCATATATGCATGTATCAAGTTATTATATGGCAGCTTTTGTAGTAATATTAGTTACTTTAATAATATATATAACAGGAAGAAATATATTAAAAGAAAATCCAGCAGAGGCACTAAGAGTTAAGATACCTAGGGTAGACAGAAGCACGGTAAATATTACTAAAAAAGGATTTTTAAATAGATTAAGCTTTTCTTCTAAATGGAATATTAGAGATATTTTAAGAAACAAATTAAGAACCTTTATGGGACTTGCTGGTGTTATTGGGTGCTGTACATTGATTGTTTGTGCTATAGGTATGCTTGATTCAATGAACTATTTTGTTAAATTACAGTTTGAGGAAATATATAATTTTAAATATAAACTAGATTTAAAAGAAAGTTTAAAAGATGATGAATTAGAAAAAATATATAGTAAATACGGAAAAAATACTTCTAAAACTTTAGGAATTGAAATTGTAAATAAAGAAAATAAAAGAGAATCAAATAATATATTTGTAACAGATGCAAAAGACTATGTAAGATTTTTAGATGACAAAAATAAAATAAAAGACAAACCAGGAGATGATGGAGTATATATTACATATAAGCTTGCCTCTACAAAAGGATACAATTTAGGTGATGAAGTTAAATGGCATATATATGGAGATAAAAAATATTATACGTCAAAAATAATAGGATTTAATAAAGATCCACAAAACCAAAATATGTCAATGACTAAAAACTATCTAGAATCTTTAGGAGTAAAATATATTCCAGACACAATTTATACAAATGTAGATTTAAGTGAAACAAAAGAAATACATAATGTTGAAGCAATACAAGATATTAATAATTTAAAAAGTGGTATGTCAGATATGCTTTCAATGATGAAAACAATGCTAGCATTAATTATAATAATAGCAGTAATATTAGGTGTAGTAATTATATATAATTTAGGCATACTTTCATACACAGAAAAAGAATATCAATTTGCTACATTAAAAGTATTAGGATTTAAAGACAAACAAATAAAACAAGTATTTATAAAACAAAATAATTGGATAGCAGTTTTATCAATCATATTAGGCCTACCTTTAGGATTTAAATTAACAGATTGGCTTTTTAAAACAGCTATAGAAGAACATTATGATTTTGGTGCACATATAAAAATAACTACATATATTATTTCAGCTATAGGCACTTTTCTTCTTTCATACATTGTTTCTAAATTCTTAGCAAGAAAAATAAATAAGATTGATATGGTTACAAGTTTAAAAGGTAATGAATAGTTCAAAAACATAAGATAAACAATAAATAAAGCGAAAGATAAAAATCTTTCGCTTTATTTTACATATATTAAATGAAAGTAGATTATTAGTAAAGGTTTATTGAGATAAAGAACTAAAAATGGTAATATTAATTTAAGAAAATATTACAAAGCGCATAAAGAGTTAAAAGGAATTTCTCGTACATATGATGTTATACATCCTATTACTGGTAAGGCTCCTTTTGATAATGCTAAACCAACAACTTTAATAAAAACACTTTTATCAACATTTGATAAAAATATAGTGGTATTGGATTTTTTTGCAGGGTTTCGTGTTATAATAGTTATAGAGGCAAATAGTTATGTAAATACAAGGAGTTCAAGACTTCTACCAAAGTTTAAAACTCAAAAAATAAATAGTTGGTGTGCTGTTTAGAGCAGTTATTATGAAAATAAATGTTGTAAACAGTACATCAGCATAAAGGAGAAATTCATATGTCTAAGGTGAAAAAAGAGACGATTGAAGCAAAAGGATTTGCTATTCAGATTTATACTGAAGATTTTAAAAATGATTATATAAGTCTTACGGATATTGCTAGATATAAAAATGTGCATGAACCTAAAGATGTTGTTAAAAATTGGTTAAGAGTAAGAGATACAATTGAATTCCTTGGTCTCTGGGAAACTATTCACAATCCTAATTTTAAAGGGGTCGAATTCGACTCCTTTAGAAAGGAAGCGGGGACAAATGCGTTTACCTTATCTCCTCAAAGATGGATTGAAAAGACAAACGCAATAGGTATTGTTTCTAAATCTGGGCGAGGTGGAGGAACATTTGCTCATCCTGATATAGCTATGGAATTTGCCTCATGGATTTCAGCAGAGTTTAAGCTCTATTTAATCCAAGATTATAAGAGACTAAAAGGAGATGAAAATTCCAAATTATCATTAGGTTGGAATCTTAATCGAGAAATTTCCAAGATTAATTACAAAATTCATACAGACGCAATCAAAGAATATCTCTTAAAAGATCTTACCAACGAACAATTGTCTTACAAGTATGCAAGTGAAGCAGATATGCTTAACGTAGCCTTGTTTAATAAGAGAGCGAAACAGTGGCGTGAAGAAAATCCTGAGTTAAAGGGTAATATGAGAGACTATGCAAGTTTGAATGAGTTACTTGTACTTGCAAATATGGAAAGCTATAATGCGATTCTTATTGGAAAAGGTATAGAGCAAAAAGAAAGAATGATTGAACTTAGAAAACTTGCTAGAACACAATTAATGTCACTGCAAAAACTTGGTGATAGTGGAATTAAAAGATTAGAAGGAAAGTAATAATAACTGTTATTTTGTAATTGAATAAACAAATTTGAATTTGTGGAGGAATAGAGAATGAAAGTATTCCTTGAAAAAATAAGAATGCCACAAAAGGGTGATACGCCAGAACAGATATTGCTAACTGCGTGATTTGTATTATTTGGATGAAAATGGACACCCAAAAGTTCCATATGCAAGAATTTTAATAAAAGCTAAATGATAAATTTAGTTTTTTAGAAAAAGGTAATGAATAGTTTAAAATATAAAAGATATACTACGGTATATCTTTTTAAATTGCTAATTTAGGTGAATCTAGATATAATATAAAAAGAAAGAGGGGAAAATGGTGGGAAATAAAAATTTACATAATGCAAATAGAGCAAAAAATGATGAGTTTTATACACAGTTTCAAGATATACAAAAAGAAGTAAATGCATATCTAGAATACAATGAAAATGTATTTAAAGATAAAGTAGTGCTTTTACCTTGTGATGATCCAGAGTGGAGTAATTTTACAAAATTCTTCGCACAAAACTTTGAAAGATTTGGATTAAAAAAACTAATTAGCACAAGTTATGCTCAAGAAAGCAAAAATATATCTAAAGACGGAGATTATGCAATAACACTTTTTGAAATGGCAAGTCCTAAGTATGATCCTAATAAAACAAAAAGTCATGGGAAAATATTTACACTTGAAAAAGATAAAAACAAATCTGGTAGAATAGATATAGAAGATTTAGATTTTGAATATTTAGAAGGTGATGGAGATTTTAGATCAGAAGAAGTTAAAAAAATAAGAGATGAAGCAGATATTATAATTACAAATCCTCCATTTAGCTTGTTTAGAGAATTTGTAGCATGGATTATGGAAGCTAAAAAAGATTTTTTAATTATAGGAAATAAAAATGCTATAACATACAAAGAAATATTTCCTTTAGTTAAAGAAAACGAAATGTGGCTTGGAGTTCAAGTTCCAACAGATTTTTTAAATGAAAAAAAGGAACTTTCGAAAAAACTTGCAGGACTTACAAGGTGGTTTACAAATCTTGATCATGGAAGAAGACATGATCCACTTCAATTAATGACCATGGCAGATAATATAAAGTTTAATAAAAAATTAAAAGGTGAAGAATATCAAAAATATGATAATTATGATGCAATAGAAGTACCATATACAGATGCAATTCCGTCAGATTATTCAAAAGTCATGGGAGTTCCAATTACATTTTTAGATAAATACAACCCAGATCAATTCGAAGTGATAGGATTAGATAGGTATACCGTTCCACAAGAGTATTTAGTTGGAGGAAGAGTTGCAATAAATGGGAAACCTAAGTATGCACGTATCTTAATCAAATGGAAAAATGGAGCACCTGGATTTTTAGGGGAGGAAAAATAAATGAAAACAGAATTATTAACAAATATTACGGTAGGAGATATATCAGAAGGATTTATATATAATGAAGTTGAAGGTAAAGGACTTTTTGGATGGAGTGGTAAACTTACAATTCAACCTGAATACCAAAGAAACTATATTTATGCAGATGGAATTAAAGATGTTAAAGTTATGGATTCTATATTACATGGATATCCAATTGGATTAATGTATTTTTTAAAGGTTGGCGAAGATCGATATGAAATACTTGATGGACAACAAAGGGTAACATCTTTTGGAAGATATATTACAGATAAATTTGCTGTAAAAGATAAAAATGGAATGGAGCAATATTTTAGCGGTCTTTCTGAAGATAAGAAAAACTTTATTTTAAATACTCCGCTTACAATATATGTTTGTGAAGGTGAAGAAGAGGAGATTAAAGAGTGGTTTAAGACAATTAATATTGCGGGTGTTCCTCTTAATGAACAAGAATTAAATAATGCTACATATTCTGGACCTTTTGTAACTAAAGCAAGAGAGGAATTTTCAAATAGCAGCAATGCTTTGAATCAAAAAAGAGGAGCATATATTAAAGGTAATGTAAATAGACAAGATTATTTATATACAGCACTTTATTGGGTGAGTAATGGCAATATTGGTGAATATATGAGCAAACATAGATATGACGATAATATAGATGAATTAAAAATGCACTTTAATTCAGTTATTGATTGGGTAAGTGGAGTTTTTATTGATGTAAAACCAGAGATGAAAGGAATTGAATGGGGAAGACTTTATGATGAATACCATAATTTATCATATAATCCAAATGAAGTTTCTAAAAAGTTAAATGAACTATATTCAGATCCATTTGTAAATAATTCAAGAGGGATTTTTGAATATATATTAGGCGGTTGTAAAGACGCTAAACTTCTTAATGTAAGAATATTTGATGAAAATACAAAAAGAATTGTTTACCAAAAGCAAACAAAAGAAGCAGAGGAAAAACATATATCTAATTGTCCGCTTTGTGCAATCGGAGATAATGCAAATAATAAAAAAATATGGGACTTCTCAGATATGGACGCTGATCATGTTAATGCATGGTCAAAAGGTGGAAGTACAGATATAAGTAATTGTGAAATGCTTTGTAAAACACATAATAGAGCAAAAGGAAACAGATAAAAAAAGACCGGTAGCGGTCTTTTTTAATTGTAAATTAATCAATTAAGGTATATTATCTAGATAAGAGGTATGTTATGAAGAGAATAGAAAAAAGTGAAAAAGTTATTGAAGTTAAAAATTTAGTTAAAAAATATGGAGATAAGACTGTTGTAGATAATTTGTCTTTTGAAGTATATAAAGGAGAAATACTAGGATTTTTAGGACCAAATGGATCTGGTAAAACTACAACTATAAATTCTATTCTTTCTCTTTTAAAGTTTAATGAAGGTGATGTTAAAATATTTGGTAACGAAATGTCACCAAAGAATTATGATGTGAAAAAAGAAATTGGTGTAGTATTTCAAGAGATTGCTTTATTTGATGAACTTACGGTAGAAGAAAATATTGATTATTTTTGCGGATTATATATTAAAGACAAAAAGGCAAGAAAAGAGTATGTAAAAGATGCGATGGATATGGTAGAAATTACTAATTTTAGAAAATATTATCCAAAGAAACTATCTGGTGGTCTTTTAAGAAGACTAAATATAGCTTGTGGTATTGCACACAAACCAAAGCTAATATTTTTTGATGAACCTACTGTATCTGTTGACCCACAAAGTAGAAATAAAATACTAGACAATATTAAAGAGCTTAATGAAAATGGTGCAACAATAATTTATACAACACATTATATGGAAGAGGTAGAGATACTTTGTGATAGGATTCTTATACTTGATGAAGGAAAATTAATTGCAGAAGGTACAGCAGATTCTCTTAAAGAAAAATCTGAACTTCATGAAAAAATTAATTTAAAAATTCCTGAAGAATATGAAGATAAATTATTAGAGAGAATAAAAAGTACAAAAAATATTAGAGCGGTAACTATTGGTGAAGATGGTGTTATAAAACTGGAATATATTGGAGGAAAGAATAACTTAGTTAGAATGATAAATTTCCTTAAAGATGAAAATATACCATATGATAACATCTTTATGGAAAGACCGACTCTTAATGACGTATTCTTGGATCTTACAGGAAAGGGGCTTAGAGATTAATATGCTTCATAATATTAAATATTTCTTTAAGATTCTTTTAAAAGAAAAAGAAACTCTTTTTTGGACATTTGTTTTTCCAATAATTTTAGGAACATTTTTCTATCTTACAATGTCTAATATACAAAATGCGAACTTTATAGTTCCGGTAAATTTAGCTGTTATATCTAATAAAATAGATTTTAAAGATATAGATAAGAAAAATGAAGAAAAAGAAAAAGATAGATTAGAAGAAAATAAAAAAGAATTAGAGGATTCTTCAGAGGATAAAGATTATACTGCAGAAAAAGAAAACTTTAAAAACAAAATAAATAAGAGTTTATCTAAAGAAATAGATGAAAAGTTTTTTACTTCAAATAAAAGTGCTAAAGATATATTAAAAGAAAAATATGATAAAGAACAAATAATATTAGATATTTTTTCTGAAATGGCTTATGAAGAAAAATATATAGATTTAAAAAAGATAGAAGATAAAGATATTAAAAAATTAAAAAACAAAAAAGATGAGATAGAAAAAGAATATAAAAGCTTTAAAAAAGAAAAAGACAAAATAAAAGAAAACGATAAAGATAAAGAAGCTAAAAGTAAAACTGAAGAGATAAAATTAAATGAAAAAAGAATATTTAATATAATCTATGTAAAAAATGAAGAAGTATTAAAAAAACTTTTAGATGAAGAAATAGTTGTTGGAATATGTAGATTTGAAGATGGAAAACCAAAACTAGAATTCAAAAAAAGCGGACTATATGAAACAATAGCTAGATCAGCTGTTGGTGAAATATATGAAAAATTAAATGGGATAGAAAAAAGTCTAGAACAAAAAGCGGACCTAATAGAATCAGATATTAAAAAAGGATTTATGGCAGGAAAAGTTCCTACGAAGGCTGAAATTGAAGATAGGGTATATAGTGAGCTTGAAAATGTAGTAAATGAAATGATAAATGCAAAATCTAATTTAAAAGTATTAAAACATAATTCTCCAGATCTTGTTACATCATATTACTATACACTAATTGCAATGACTATATTATATCAATCAATATTTATGATATATCTTACAGAAAATTTTATACCAAATAGAGCACCAAGATCAGCAAGAGTGTCAATGTCTGTTACTCCTAAAATTGTTTTAATAATTTCAGGATTTTTCGTAAGCTTTATACTTCAATTAATTGGAATAGGAATTTTAATTTTATTTTTAAAATTCGTTGTTAAAATTAATGTAATATATAATGTTTTAAAATTTATATTAATAATATTAATATCAACTATATTCGCATCGACTCTTGGATTTTTTGCATCAAATATGATTAATAAAAAAGCAGAAGATGTTCAATCAATAACTATAGGTTTTATTATGATAATGAGTATGTGTGCTGGTATGATGAGTCACAGTTTTAAATATGCTATAGATAAAAATATGCCTATAGTAAATAAAATAAATCCAGCAGCACTTATAGTTGAAGCAATATATAGCTCATCTAATGTAGAGAGTGCTGGAAGATTATATAAAAGTTTAGGAATTTTATCTTTAATAGGATTAATACTTTTTGGTATAGGACTTACATTGGTTTCAAAAAGAAGAAAGAATAAGATATAAAAGGGGGAGATATGAATAATTTTAAAGTTTGTTTTAAAATATTAAAAAAGAATTTAGCAATGCTGCTTATAACTTTACTTCTTCCTTTTATAGTACTATATATGCAGCTTTCATTTTTCGATGATACAAATCAAGGTTTTGTAGATTCAAAACCAAATATATATATTATAAATAACGATAAAGAAAATGATTTAACAAAAGAAGAAAAAAAGTTTTTAATAAATAAGAGCGAAAAAGAAAAGAAAAAAGAAATAAATAAATTAGAAAACAAGAAAAAAGACGAAGGTAAAAATGAAAGCTTAAGTGAAATCCAAGATAAAATAAAAGATGGAAATAAAAACATAACTAAAAACTTTTTAACATATATGTATTTAAAAACAATTGTACAAGAATTCAATCAAGAAGGAGAAGAACTTGAAAATATATTAGATGATTCTTTATACCTTGATCAAATCTCTATTATACTAGAAATACCTGAAAACTTTAGAAAAGATATATTAGAAGGAAAAAGTCCTGAAATAAAAATAGAGAAGAATTCTTTTAGAAGTGCTGATCTTTCTAAAATGATTGTAGATAAGTATATGAGAAATATTAGCTTATATAATAAAGAAAATATAAAAGAAGAAGATTTAATAAAAGTAGTATCAGAAATTGCAAATACAGAAGTTGAAACTGAAATGAATAAAAACATTAAAACAGTTGCATTACAAAAATCTGAATTTATATTTTCATTTATAACATATTCAATAATATCTTCTGTGCTTACTATTAATTTAGTTATACTTTATTACTTTGGTTTAAAAGCTATTAAAAAGAGAATAGATATAAGTAGTGAAAAGAAGTCTGTTCATAAAATGAAATTATTCTTTTCAATGCTTGGAGTTACATCGATAATTATATTTGTATATATATTATTTACATATATTTTTGTAAATATAAATATAACTAAATCATATAAAGGAATGCTTTATGGAGTAAATGCCTTTTTATTTGGAATATCTATAATGTCTCTTTCATTTCTTCTTAGTAAATTTATAAGAACAATAGGAGGGGCGTCTGGCATTACAGTAGTTATATCACTTGCAATGTCATTTTTATCTGGTGCATTTGTACCAAGAGAAATCTTGCCAGAAATAACTGTAAAGATTTCAAAGATACTTCCAAGTTTCTATTATGTAGATAATGTTATAAAAATATCTAATGCAGATGAGTTTAATAAAAAAATACTTGAAAATATATTTACTAACTTTGGAATAATTGCTTTATTTACATTAATATTTGGAATAATCTCATATTTACTTAAAAATTTTGAATTAGAAAAAATTAGTAAAGAGAATAAAATTTAAAAACGAATTTAATAAAAAAAGTAAAAAATATTATTGACAAACGTACACATACTTTGTAAAATAGATGTGTACGTGGTGAGAGTAGCGTAGTTGGTTAACGCGTCAGTTTGTGGCACTGAAGACCGTGGGTTCGAATCCCATCTTTCACCCCATTGGGCTGTAGCCAAGCTGGTTAAGGCATCAGACTTTGACTCTGACATGCGTAAGTTCGAATCTTACCAGCCCAGCCAATTAAAAAGAAGTACAATTTGTACTTCTTTTTCTTTTTTGTTGTTTCTTGTTCTTTTTTCTTTTTAACTTTTTCTTAAGATAAAAGTAACTTACCTGAATCTGTGTTTTGTAAGTTGTCGAATTTTACAAGCTCAACAAGTTTATCTTTAACTTTATTTACTTGAAGAAAAACTTCTTCTTGAACTTGAGGTTTGTTTCTTATGTCATACTTCATCATGAAATCTGAAACAAATCCTTCTTCAAAAACATTAAAACAGATTGCATTTGGATAGAAAACCTTTCTTAGGTCTGAAAGCCACTCATTAACCATAGCTATATCTCTTATACATTTTGGTATATAGTATTTAGATTTGTTAGGACTAATGAAGTAGTGTATGGTTCTATGTCTTTGAATTTGTCCAAGACCTACAGCAGAGATGTGTGAGTATACCCCGTAAATATCTCCATGAATATAACTGCTTTTTGCTGACTTTCTTTCGTCAAATAAATTTAGCTTTTGGTATTTGTTTTTTTGAATACCTAGATCAAAGATACTTAAAGTGTCATAAAGCTCTTTTAATTCATTAACAATATATATGTCAAAAATTGGAAGAGCAGAAGGATATTCATCAATCTTTTCTTTTAGCATTCTAAGAAGCACATTTATTTGCCTTATATTCATCGTATAATATCCAGTAGATATTTTATCGAATAGAGATATCATATATCTCGCATTTTCTTTAGCTATTTTTTTACTAAAGTTGTTTTCTATTAAAATATTAAACCACTTTTCATAATAGCTATTTACACTACTTGGTTTGGTATATCTAAAACTTCTTTCAGTAAGAGAATAAACTCTTTGGTTGTTTAGTATGATTGATTGAATTTTAGATATATTTTCTAAAACAAATGAAACATTGTAATGTTCAAGAGGGCTACCATGACCAACATTGATCATAGCTTTACCACGTCGAATTTTTTCGTCTTTGCTTTCAGTAAGATATTTAGCCAAACTTGAGTTAGTGTTTTCATCGTAACATAAAGAAGCAGCTGCCCCTGCAATTTCTAAAGCGTTTTCTGGAGAGTAATACTGCTCTCCTAGTTTTGTTTCTGCAACAATTTTTAATTTAAGATTTTCGTTTCCCATAATCATTCTCCTTTCTATGCCAAAATCTTGGCATTTACCATATAACGTACGGATATATACTATCATCTTTTTATTGATGCAAGCAAGAAAAGAGGAAAATATATGTTAAAAAAGCTTAACAATTGTTTTAATTGTTTAAAATTTTGTTTTTTTTAAAATATTTAGTGTAATTTTATACATTTTTGTTATATATTAAAAATGTTAAAGTATAACATTAGTTATAAACAGGAAGAGAGTAAAATGATTGAATTTAGAAATGTAGTAAAGGCATATAGCTCAAATATTGTAGCAGTAGACAATATTAATTTTAGAATAGAAAAAGGAGATTTTGCCTTTTTGATCGGATCATCAGGTAGTGGTAAATCTACAATAATTAAATTAATGCTTAAAGAACTTGATCCAACATCAGGCGAAATATATATTGATGGACAAAATATTACAAAATTAAAAAGGAAAAGAATACCATATTTAAGAAGAAGTATGGGAGTAATATTCCAAGACTTTAGATTAATAGAGGATAAAACGGTTTATGAAAATGTTGCTTTTGCAATGCAAATTATTAATGCAATGCCAAGCCATATTAAAAAAAGAGTTCCAATAGTTTTAAAACTAGTAGGTCTTGAAGGAAAAGAGAATATGTATCCAAACGAATTATCTGGAGGAGAGCAACAAAGAGTGGCTATTGCAAGAGCGCTTGTAAATAACCCTAGTGTAATTATTGCTGATGAGCCTACAGGAAACTTAGATCCACATACTGCGTGGGAGATTATGGATCTTCTTCAAGAAATTAATTTAAGAGGAACAACAATTGTTATGGCAACACATGCTGAAGACATAGTTAATGCCATGGGACATAGAGTAATAGAACTTAAAAATGGCCATATTGTAAGAGATGATAGAAAAGGTAGGTATTATTGTGAGTGTTAGTGTATTTTCGTATTACTGCAAAGAAGGTGTAAAGAATTTATTTAAGAATAAAAAATCTACTTTTGCTTCAATAGTTATAATGTCATTTACACTTCTACTTTTTGGAATATTTTTAATTATGACTAAAAATATTAACAAATTTGCTAAAAACTTCCAAGAAGATGAACATATAGAAGTATATATAGATTTAGATGCAACAGATACAGAAGTAGAAGAATTAAAGAAAAATATTCAAGATATTGAAATAAATGGAGAAAAGGTAATATTAAATATTAGATATAAATCTCAAGAAGAAGCAGAAAACTCAATGAGAAAAATGCTTGGAGAAGAAGGAAAGACATTAAAAAATCTTCAAACAGAATCTAAGTTTTTACCTGCATCATTTTTACTTAAAATATCTAAAATGGAACAAGCTGGTGAAATAAAAGCTAAAATTGAGACAATGGAAAATGTAAGAAGTGTAAGACACAATCAAGAAGTGGCAGACATACTTATGAATGTACTTAAGATAGTAAGAGTTATAAGCTTTACTATAATAATTGTTTTAACAGTAGCATCTGTTTCAATAATTTCAAATACAATAAAATTAACAGTTGATGCAAGAAAAAGAGAAATAAATATTATGAAATATGTTGGTGCAACAGATGATTTTATACGTGGACCATTTGTAATAGAGAGTCTTTTAATAGGCTTTATATCTACAGTTATACCACTTGTACTTTTAGGACTAGTATATAAACCAATTCAAAACATAATATATAGATTAAACAAGGAAATAGGTTCTGGTACATCTATAACAATTTTAAGCTATACTAGTATGCTTTCAGACCTTACAATTGCGTTTTTAATTATAGGTATTGGAATTGCAATTTTAGGAAATGTAATTTCAATGAAGAAATATTTAAAGGTGTAGACTAAGTTTACTTGAATAAATATTTTTATAAAAATATAATAAATATAGATTATATAATTAAGAAAAAAGAAAGACTTTAAAAATAATCTAAGAGGGATAAAATGAAATATTTTAATTTAAAATATGGCAATGAATTAGAGACTAAATCGAAAAATAAAATAATAAAAGATAGTACTAATGTTTTTAAAAGATTAGTATCTGTCTTTTTAGTACTTTTAATATTAAGTATAAACACAATATCTTTTGCAATTAATCTTACAGAACAAAAGAAACAAAGAGATCAAATAAGTGCAGATAAAAAATTACAAGAGCAAAAAGTAAAAAGTATACAAAGCGAACTTTCAGCAAATGTACAAGAAATTGCAAACTGTGAACAAAATATAAAAAGTAAAGAAGTTGAAATACAAACACTTGCAAATGAGCAAGGTGAAATAGAAAAAGAAATAACTTCACAAAAGAAAGAACTAGAAAAAAGTCAAAAAGAAGTAAAGAAAATAGAAAAACTTACAAAAGAAAGATTAGTTCAAATTTATGAAAATGGTGGGAATAATTCAATAATAAGCATTCTTGCACTTTCAGATGGACTTTCAGACTTTTTATCTAATTTTCAATTAATGAGAGAAGTAACAAGAATTGATGCAAGTTTATTAAGTAGTTTAGGACATAAAAAAGAAAAGAATCAAAGCCTTAAAAAAGAACTTGAAACTAAAAATAAAATATTAGAAGAAAACAAAACAAAACAAATAAATCTTAAAAAAGAACTTGAAGCATCAAAAGCACAAAAAGAAGAAATAAATAAAAAACTTTCACAAGAAGAACTAAAACAAAAAGATAAACTTGAAGAAATAAATAGACAATTAAGAATAAAAAATGCAGCAATTGAAGCAGAAATTGCAAGAATTGAAGCAGCAAAAAGAGGTGGAAATTCTCAAGCACCAATCAAATACGTAGGAGGAACGTTTGCATGGCCAGTTCCATCTACAACATATATAACTGCTGGATATGGAGTTGGATATGCTCAAGGTTATCCTGGACCATTCCATACAGGTGTAGATATTGGAGCAAGAATGGGTAGTATTGCAGTTGCAGCAAATGATGGTGTTGTAATTACAGCTTCATATAATGGCGGATATGGTAATATGGTTATGATAGATCACGGTGGTGGTGTCTATACTATATATGGACACGGAAGTTCAATCCCTGTAAGAGTAGGACAAAGTGTAAAAAGAGGACAAACAATTTTAATAACAGGAAGCACAGGATATTCAACAGGACCACATTTACATTTTGAGGTAAGAAATGGTAGATATCGTCATGTTAATCCAATGCCATATTTTAGATAAAAAAGAATAATAATGAGAAAAGAAAATATTAATTTAAAATTTAAAAAAACTAATATTAAGAAAAAAGCATATATTTTAGATATATGCGTTTTTCATATTTTCTTAATCTTTCTTTTATCTATATATATATTTAATTTTAAAAACATTTATGCTAAAGAAAATTTAAGTTTAGAAGAACAAAAAAAGATTGTTGAAGAAAATATAAAAGAGGCTGAAGAGAGAAAGAAAAAATTAAACTTAAATTTAGATGAAAGTACAAAAGAATTTTTAGATCTCCAAGATAAATTAGTTTTAAGACAAAATGAAATAACTGATCTTGAGGAAAAAGAATATAAATATGTAAAAGAAGGAAAAGAACTTGAAGAAGATATTAAAATAGCAAAAAGTAGAGCAAATACTCTTGGAGATGAAGCTAGAAAAAGAATTCTTACTATGTATGAACTTGGAGTATATTCTAAATGGGAAATGCTTCTTACATCAGGTAGTATATCTAATTTAATTTCAAACTATAGGATATTAAAGCAAACAGCTAAAAATGATTCAAGACTTTTTGAAGAAGCTAATTTAGAATTTGAAAATCTAAAAAAGAAAGAAGAAAAATTTAACAAAATATATTCAAATATATTAGATATGAGAAAAGAACTTGAAGAAAAAAGAGTTATGCAAGAAAATCTAGTAATACTAAAAGATACAAAGATAAAAGATTTAACATATGAACAAAAAGAACTTTTCTCAAAACTAGAAGAATTAGAAAAATCTAGATTAACAATAGAAAATGAGATAAAAGCATCTGAAAGTGTAATAGGAAGAATAGACAGATATGTAGGAGGAACATTTGCATGGCCTGTACCATCTTGCCCTAGTACAAAATGGATTACAGCAAGATATGGACAAGGATATGCACAGGGGTATCCGGGGTATTTCCATACAGGAGTAGATATAGCTCCACCTTATGCAATAGTTGGTTCAGCAACAGCAGTATCTGCTGCAGATGGAAGAGTAATTATTGCTAAAAATGGTACTAGAGGTTATGGTAATTATGTAGTTGTAGATCATGGAGGAAATGTTTTTACATTATATGGACATGCAAGCAAAATATTAGTATCAGCAGGAGATATGGTAAAAAAAGGACAAGATTTAATAATAATTGGAAGTACTGGATTTTCAACAGGACCACATCTTCATTTTGAATTAAGACTTGGAGGAAGTGAATATAAATACCATAAAGATCCACTGCCATATATAACTAGTCCAAAAATTCCACTTGAAGATCTAGTTGTACGCTTAGATAATAATGAAAAAAATAGAGAGGAAAAAGAAAAGGAAAATAAAGAAAATAAATAAAAAAAGAAAATTAACTGTGTGTTGAATGCAGTTATTTTTTTTAGTATGATTAAAAAAGAAGAGAGATTATGAAAGAAAAAAAGATAGCTGAAATATTAATAAATGAAAATGTAAATAAATTAAATAAAACCTTTGACTATATGGTACCAAGTAATCTTAAAGATAAGATTAATCTTGGATCAAGAGTTGAAGTGGTATTTAATTCAAGAAAAACAGATGGTTTTGTTTTAAATTTTAAAGAAGAATCTGAGTTTAAAAAACTAAATAATGTTTTAGAAATTATTGCTGAAAGTGAGCTAAGTAAAGACAGAATAGATCTTGCAAGATATATTTCGTCTAAATATTTTGCAAGTCTTGCATCATGTATAAAGCTTATGCTTGATCCAGGTAAAGTTGGCAAAAATATATTAAATAAAAAAATGGAAAATGCATACTCTTTAAATGATGATGTTAAAACTCTGGTTTTTAAAAATATAGATAAAGACTTTTTAGATATTAAAAATATAATTAAAGAAAATCTAGATATTAATATAACTGAAAGACATTTAGATGTAATAATATATTTTATTGAAAATGAGATTGAAATAGAATTTGAAAGTATAATTTTAGAAGATTTGGAACTAACAAAAGCTATTTTAAATACAATGGTAAAAAACAATGTTTTAGAAAAAAAGAAAATTGAAGTACTACAAAATAGATATACATATAAAGGTGAGGCAAAAGAAAAACTAAAGCTTAATGAAGAACAACAAAATGCTTTTAATAAAATAACTGAAAGTATATCTAAAAATAAATTTGATGAATTTTTATTATTTGGAGTAACAGGATCGGGTAAAACAGAAGTATATATGCAGGTTATAGAAGAGACAATTAAAAACGGTAAAAC
The DNA here is from genome assembly GCA_946998225.1 of uncultured Clostridiaceae bacterium. GTDB lineage: Bacteria > Bacillota > Clostridia > TANB77 > CAG-508 > CAMPYH01. Next base: position 27,047 of record CAMPYH010000002.1, read on the forward strand.
AGCAATAATGCTTGTACCTGAAATTGGTCTTACACCACAAATGGAAAAAGTATTTTCAGAAAGATTTAAAGATAAAATATCTATAATGCATAGTAGACTTACTAAAAAAGAAAGATCTGATGAGTGGAATAATATTAAAAATGGAGAAAAGCAAATAGTAATAGGAACAAGATCTGCCGTATTTGCACCACTTAATAATATAGGTTTAATAATCATAGATGAAGAACATGATATGTCATATATATCTGGATCAAATCCTAGATATGATGCAAAAGAACTTGCAAGATATATTGCAAAACAAAATAAAAGTGTATTAGTGCTTGGATCTGCTACACCACTTGTAACATCTATGTATAGAGCTAAAACAAATAAAAGTAAATTACTTACCATAAAAAAAAGAGTACATGAAGTAAAGATGCCTGAAGTAAAAATAATTAATATGAGAACAAAAACTGGATATTTTTCAGATGAGCTAATTAAAAAGCTAAAGGAAAATATGGAAGAGGAAAAGCAAAGTTTAATATTCTTAAATAGAAGAGGATATTCTAGTATGCTTATGTGCAGTAGTTGCGGAAAAACTTTTATGTGTCCAAATTGTTCTGTAAATTTAAAATACCATAAATATGAAGATATATTAAAATGTCATTACTGTGGTTATACCGAAAAAAATCCGGCAAAATGTCCAGACTGCGGAGGAGAGATTAAAAACTTTGGTACTGGTACTGAAAAAATAGAACTTGAGCTTAAAAAGGTATTTAAAGATCTTTTAGAAAAAGGTGAAGTTAAAAGAGAAATAACTACTGCAAGAATGGACCAAGATATGGTTAATAAAAATGGTGGCCATAAATATATAATTGATGAATTTGTAAAAAAGAAAAGAGATGTACTAATAGGGACACAAATGATTGCAAAAGGACATCATTTTAAAGATGTAAATATGGTGGCGGTTTTACTTGCAGATAATCTTTTAAATTTTGAAAGCTATCTTGCAAGTGAGCAAAGTTTTCAAACACTAGTTCAAGTTATAGGACGTGCTGGAAGAGAAGAAAATGGTATAGCTCTTATTCAAACATATAATCCAGATAATTATATAATAGAGCTTGCTAAAAACAATGATTATCTAAGCTTTTATAATATGGAACTTAATATTAGAAAAAATCTTAACTATCCTCCATTTATGGATTTAATTAGTTTCCAAATATTAAGCGATAATATAGATAAAGGATATAGCGTAGGAAAAGAGCTGGAGATTAAATTAAAAAGATATTTAGATGTTTTAAAACAAAATTTAGAAAAAATATTTAATAAAGCTTTAGATAAAACTGTAGTATTAAATGAAATACAAAAAGATGAAAAAAGAAAAGAGTTTAAGGAATATTTAAATAATATACAGCTTTTTGATATACAAAACTATAGAATAAATAAGCTTAAAAACATGTATAGATGGAGAATAATTTTAAAAGCTAAATATAATGATATAGTAATGCATTGGATAAAAGATATTTTAGATTCAATTAAACTCCCAAAAGGTACAGCTATTAATCTAATTATAAATAATGATATAGAATAGGAAAGAAATGAAAGAAAAAAGTAGTAAAAACAAAAGAGAAAACCAAAAAGAAAAGAAAAAACAAAACAAAAAAGAAAACAAAAAAGATATAAAATACATTTGGAATTTAGAAGATATATATAAAGATATCTCTTTATACAAAAAGGATCTAGAAGAGCTTAAAAAGATAGGAAAAGAGATGGCAAAATTCGAAGGAAAGCTTAATAATAAAAAAGATATATTAGAATATTTTAAACTAGGTACTAAAAAGTCTAGAATATTAGATAAGCTTTCAGCATATGTATATCTAAACACAGCCATAGATATGGATAATAATGAATATAAGAGATATATGTCTGAGCTAGAAAATGTTTTGGTTAAGATATCTGAAGATACAATCTTTGATTTATCTGAATTAAAAGATTTAGAAGATAGTACTTTAAAAGAATATATGAATGATCCAGATTTTAAAAACTCAAAATATTTTTTTGAAAAATTAATCGAAGAAAAAAAACATATTTTTTCAAAAGATATAGAACAAATTATAGATTATGCATCAGCTGGTATTGAAGAACTGTATTCCATGTATAATTTCTTAACAGAACTAGAAATGCCTTTTAAAGATGCAGTAGATAAAAATGGGAAAACTTATCCTGTTACAAATTCAATGTATGGATCATATCTTGAAAGTAAAGATGAAGTTTTAAGAAAAACAGCAATGTTTTCTAGACTTGAAGGATATAAAAGCTTTAATAATTCACTAGCTTCAGCATATATTGGTAATTTGAAAAATATTACTAAAATGCTTAAATGCAGGAAATATAAATCAAAACTTGATGCAAAACTTAAAGGCTTAGATTTATCTAAAGAGGTATATTTAAATCTAGTAAATGGTGTAGAAGATAATTTAGATACGGTAAAAAGATATAAAAAACTTGTATATAAAATATATAAAAAGATGGGACTTGTAGAAGAAGGAAAAAGGATAAAGCCGTGGGACACATCTTTAAAGCCTTTTGAGAAAAAACAGACATACATACCATATGAAGATGCTAAAAAGACTGTAATAAGCGGTTTAAGCGTTTTAGGAGATGGATATTTAGAAAGCTTGAAACATATTTTAGAAAATAGATATGTAGATGTATTTCCAAGAAAAGGAAAAGAAAGTGGCGGATTTAATTTAGATATATATGACACACATCCATATATACTTTTAAATTATGAAGGAACACATGATGATGTAACTACAATAGCACATGAGCTAGGTCATGCAATGCACGGAATATATGCTAAAGAGCAAGATTATGAGCTATATGAATATAGCACAATAATAGCTGAAACAGCATCAACTACAAATGAAGTAATTATGGCAAATTATTTAATTGAAAATGAAAAAGATAAAATTAAAAAAGCACAAATGCTTTTAAACTTTATAGATACAATATTTGCAACACTTGTAACACAAACAATGTTTAGTAGATTTGAAGAAAAGGCGTTTAAGCTGGCAGAAGATGAAGAAATTTTAACACCAGATGTTTTAAATAATATATATAAAGATTTAGATAAAAAGTATGCTCCTAGAATTTATACAAATAAAGATAAAGAAAATGAGACAAAAGAAGAAAAAGAAGAAATAGACAAAATAAAAGAATTAAGAAAATACTCATGGACAAGAGTACCACACTTTTACAGACCATTTTATGTATTTAGTTATAGTATAGGAATAACTGCAGCAATAAATATATATCTTAAAATTATGGAAGATAAAAAATATTTAGATAAATATATAAATATGCTTAAAAGCGGTGGAAGTAAAAAAATAATGGATACATTTAAAATAGCAGATATTGATCTTGAAGATAAAAATATATACAAAAATGCTTTTAAATTTGTAAATGAAAAAATAGATGAATTAGAAAAAATAGTAAATGAAATTTAGTTTTTTATGTGATATATTTAAAAATGAAATTAAAAAAAGAAATTAAAAAAATAAAAAAGAAATAAAAAAGAGGAGTAAATATGGAATATTTAATAACAGATATAAAAGGAAGAGAAATATTAGACTCAAGAGGAAATCCAACTGTTGAAGCTAAAGTAAAAGTTAATGGAGCTTTAGGAAAAGCACAAGCTCCAAGCGGCGCATCAACTGGAAAATATGAAGCTGTAGAATTAAGAGATGGAGATAAAAATAGATATGATGGAAAGGGTACATTAAAGGCTACAGAGAATCTTAATAAAACAATTAAAAATGCTTTTGAAAATAAAAGCTTTAATTCACTAGAAGAATTAGATAAAGCTTTAATAGAGCTTGATGGAACAAAAAACAAAGGAAAACTTGGTGCTAATGCAACCATTGCTTTATCACTTGCTGTAGCAAAAGGTATGGCAAAAGATAAAGATTTAGAGCTTTATGAGTTTTTAGGAGGAAATGATGCAATACTTCTTCCAGTTCCTATGATGAATATATTAAATGGTGGAGCACATGCAGATAACAATTTAGATATTCAAGAATTTATGATAATGCCAGTAGGAGCACCAAATTTTAAAGAAGCAGTTAGAATGTGTGCGGAGGTTTACCATAGATTAAAAAGCGTTTTAAAAGAAAAAGGACTTGCAACATCTGTAGGAGATGAAGGAGGATTTGCTCCAAATCTTGAAACACATGAAGAAGCTTTTGAATTAATTATTAAAGCTATAGAAGATGCGGGATATGTTATGGAAAAAGATTTTGTACTTGCAATAGATCCAGCTGCATCAGAATGGTATGAAGATGGAAAATATATTATGCCTAAATGTAAAAGAGAATTTACATCAGATGAACTTATTGAATATTGGGCAGGATTAATACAAAGATACCCAATATATTCTGTAGAAGATGGCTTTTCAGAAGATGACTGGGAAGGATTTAGAAAGTTTACTGAAAGATTTAAAGATATGCTTCAAATAGTGGGGGACGATCTTTATGTAACAAACAAAGAAAGACTTGAAAGAGGAATTGAAGAAAAAAGCGCTAATTCAATATTAATAAAACCAAATCAAATAGGAACACTTTCAGAGACATTAGAAGTAATTCGTTTAGCAAAAGATAATAATTATACAACAGTAATATCACATAGATCTGGAGAAACATCAGATAGCACAATAGCAGATATAGCTGTTGGCGTAAATAGTGGTCAAATTAAAACAGGTGCTCCAACTAGAACAGATAGAACAGAAAAATATAATAGACTTATGGAAATTGAAGAAAATCTAGGTGAAAGAGCAGCATATGCTGGATGGAATGCTTTTAAATTTGATGCAAAAGCAAGAAGAGACAGATAATATGAAAGACAAAAAAGAAACAGAAGAAATATTAAAAAGACTAAAAAAAAGATATTCTGTAAAAGAAGGTTTTCTAAACTTTGAAACACCGTTTCAAATAGGAATAGCAGTACTTTTATCTGCACAAACAACAGATAGAAGAGTAAATATTGTAACGGAAGAACTTTTTAAAGTAGCAGGAACACCAGAAGATATGTATAAGCTTACTGAAGATGAAATAAGAAACTACATATCTTCAATAAACTTCTTTAACAATAAAGCAAAAAACATATATAAACTTACTAAAATGGTTATGGAAGAATATAACGGAATATTTCCAGACACCATGGAAGAACTTATGAAACTTCCAGGAATTGGAAGAAAATCTGCAAATGTAATAATGCTTGAAGGATATAAAAATCCACAAGGAGTTGCAATAGATACACATGCAAAAAGAATCTGTAATAAAACAGGAATATCTTATGAAAAAGAACCAGATAAAATAGAACAAGATCTAATAAGTAAAATAGATAAAAAATATTACTTTGATGCAAATCATCTTTTTGTTATGCATGGTAGAGAAATATGTATAGCAAGAAATCCAAAATGCAATATATGCCCAATAAATGATTTGTGTGAAGAGAGAAAGAAAGAAAATAAAGAAACAAAATAATACAAAAGAAGAAAAGAAAAAATAAATAAAAAAGAAGATAATACACCACCAAAAAATGTGGTGTATTTTTAATGTAAAAAATTCAATAAAAATAAATAAAATAATTGTTACAAATAAAAACAAAGCCTTATATATATATATAGTGTTATCAGTCTTTTAAGAAGTAAAAAAGAATAATAAGGAAAGAAGTAAATATGAAAAAGGTTCCAAATAGAAAAGTAAAAGTAAAATTAAATAGAATAATATTACAGATACTATTTTTAATATTAGTATCTACTATTTTAATTACACAAAAAGAAAACATATTAAATATATTTACAAATAAAAATAAGATAAAAGTAGGTATACCAGAAGGTATGCAAATTGGAGATATAATTAAATATGATCACAAAACTGGGATGGATCCAAAATTACTTAAAACAACAATAGGAAAAGGAACGGCAAGTATACCTGGATCAGGAAGATACTTGTTTTCAGATGATCCAGTCGAAGAGCAAATATTTGATGCAAGTAAAATCGATACAAATTGGCATGTATGGAGTATAGACAGAGAAAAAAAGGAGATAATGATTGTATCAGATAATATATATCCAGAATTTAAAACATATGGTGCAATAGACTATATATGGTATGAACATAATATGCATAAGATAGCAAGTATATTTGGACATGGAAAAGGTGCTAAAAATAAAGCATTTACATATAAAGTAGGATCACAATTAGAAGATACTGGAGATACAGCAACATGGAAAACGGGTATAGATGGAATACCATTAACAACTCCTGAAGGAATACCTGAAATTACAACTAAAGATGGATTAAAAGATATAGCAGTACCATTATCTGGAGCAAGACCACTTAGAACAGAGGATATAGAAAAAGCATTTGAGGTGACAGAAAGTGATATAAAAAGCAATAACATTTTTGTTACAAGTGATAAATATGGTACAGTAAATACAAGAAACATATATTTCCCACAAAGAGACACAGGAAGTGGTAATCAAAAGTGGGCAGATAAGAATATAGCAAAATCTGCAAAACAAGATGTAAAATATAAAGATGTTGCCTATGCGGTGTACTACAGAGACCTAATAGGAAGAAATAAATATAAAAACATGTTATCTTATCAGTTTACAACTTCATTAAGTAGTTGTGGGACGGGCTTTTTGACCGATTACAGAAATGTTCATTTTGGTCTTGGTAGCTCAAATTCAGATCATCTTGACTCAATCAGTTTAAATTTTGTAGTAGCTGGTACTGACGGCAGCTGGAATGAGACGGACCATATGCATCTGTGGCGTGTAGCAACCTTCTTGTCATCATCAGACGTCATGTATCGTAAATCTGTTGACAACGAAGGCAAGGAGATTAAAGGCGATAACCAAGAATCTATTTGGAAAATGGAAGATGAAAAAGAATTATCAAAATTACCTGAAGGAATGCAAATAGGTGATATAGTAAAATATGATCATAAAGATGTTTTAAAAATTGAAGATAGTAGAAAAAATATTGAAGGAACAAACGCTTTAAAAACTACAATAGAAAAAGGAACAGCAACAATTCCAGGCTCAACATATAAGCAAGATTTTGATACAAGTAAAATAGATACAAACTGGCATGTATGGGGAGTAGATGAAGTAACAGGTGATGTTATAATAGTTTCAGACAGCGTAGAACCATTTAGAACAAGTGCTGCAATAGATTATATATGGTATGAACATAATATGCACAAAATAGCAAGTATATTTGGGCATGGGAAAGGTGTTAAAAAGAAAGAGTTTACATACAAAGTAGGCTCTCAATTAGAAGATACTGGAGATACAGCAACATGGAAAACAGGTATAAATGGAATACCGCTAACATCACCTAATGGAATACCAGGAATTACAACTAAAGCAGGATTAAAAGAAATAGCAGTACCATTATCTGGAGCAAGACCACTAAGAACAGAAGATATAGAACAAGCATTTGGGTGGACAGAAAGTACAATAAAGACAGATTCAAAGTTTGAAAAACGTAGTAGTCCAGGTTATGGAGGAATATATACAATAAATATACACTTTCCTCAAAGAGATACAGGAACTAGTACTCAGCAATGGGCAGATAAGAACATAGCAAAAGCAACAAAGAAAGATGTAAAAGGGAAAGACGGATACTACTATAGAAACAAAACTAATGTACCAGAAAATACATACAAGAATATACTATGGGATTGGAACGTTAATGGCACTTATCAATTAGGACAACTAGGCCTGGATGTTGATTCTAGCGATGTTTACTTCAGTAGGGGTGTGGTTTATTCCAACAACCTCGGTTCTGCGAACCATTATATCGTTTATGCTACTACTGATGGTAGCTGGACTGAGAATGACCGTGCGCTTCCCGGCCGCGTAGTAGCCTTCTTGTCGTCATCGGATATCGTATATCGTAAATCCAGCGCCGTTGGCGCCCACCAAGAACTAGTGTGGGATATAGAACTTAAAACACCTACAACCAAAAATATTAAAGTAAATATGAAGAATGAATTTGGAGAAAATCTAACTGGGGTTAAATTTAATCTTAGCGTGGACGGAGGATCGTCTGTACTAAGTCGTACGAATTTAAATATAAATAGTGGTAGTGTGAATACATTTAATGGGTCTAATATTATTATGAAAGATAACAAATACAAGATGGAAGTACTTGGTCTTCCTACTGATGCAAATTACAAGATCATATCTAAATATGAAGGTGATCATGAACTTGAACAAGATATTGTGTCATTTGGAAAAGAAGATTTAGAGTATGATATATTAATCTACCGTAAAGATGGAGATTATCCGGTAACTGTTACATATGATGAAGGTGCGAAAAATGATGAAGGATTTAGTCTTAGTGGAAAGATTAAATTAATGGACGGAGAAAATCTTGTTGATACTTTGGATGTTACTTTGAAAAAAGGCAATACTGAATTTAAGTTTACTGATGTAAAATATTTTGTTGATGGTAAGTTTAAAAATTACACTATTAAGTATGAAGGTGAAGGTGATGTTAAAGTTGTTGGAAATGAACTAAAGGTAAAATATACTCCGCCTAAGAAAAATTACAATATTAAAGCAGAGTTTATCTTTGATAAAACTCTAGACACTGTACCAGTAGAGTTACATGCTAATGGGAAATTATTAAAAAATATTGATCTTTTAAAGAGTTCGGATTATATAACTTCTGAAAATCTTCCTGAAAGAGATAGTTTGGGTAAAGTGATTGATTACACAATTAAAAAAGGAAATATTCCTTCAGGATATATTACAGAGATATCTGGACTTACAATAATTATACGTCCAGTTCTTACGCTTCCTATGACAGGGTCAGATAGTTTGAAGATGCTAGGAATAACTTTTGGAATATGTACTTCTTTAGGATTTGTGTTAAGGAAAAAGAAAAAAATGAAAATGCTTAATTTTAATGGAGTGATGAAATAATTTGTTTTAGAAGCTAAGTTTTCTTAGCTTCTTTTTTTCTTAATTTAAGTTACAAATTTATAATTTACTTGAAGAAAGGCATATTGCGTGTTAAAATTTTAACATAAAAGATTTAAGGAAAGAATATGTTAAAGAAAAAAAGATCTGATGGAAAATTAGTTAAAGATATGGATCCAATGTTTAAGGTTATGCCTATTATTATGGAAAAAAGATATGATGCACAAGTATTTTATTCTGTAGAGGTACCACTTGATGAAATAACTAAATACATAAATGATAAAAGAGATAAAGGTATAAATGTTGGATATATGCATGTGTTTTATTTAATGTTTATTAGAATATTAAGAGATAAACCACATCTAAATAGATTTGTTGTTAAAAACTATATGTACCAAAGAGAAGATATTAGTATTAGTATGACAGTTAAACAATCTTTAACTGAACAAGGTAATGAAGGTACAGCAAAATGCCGTTTTACTGGTAATGAAACTATTGAAGAGGTTGCAAATATTTTAAACAGTGCAGTTGCTGAAGAAAAGAAACAAGATAATTCAGATATAGCTAAGTTTGTAAATGTTTTAACTAAAGCATCACCTAGACTTGTAAGATGGGGAACAAAATTTCTTATGGGACTAGATAGAAGGAATATGCTTCCTAAGAAATTAATAGAACTTAGTCCATTTCATGCTACAGCCTTTTTTACAAATGTAGGTTCAATTGGACTTGATGCAGTTTACCATCATATCTATGATTTTGGTACAATAGGTCTTTTTGTATCTATGGGTAAGAAGTATAAAAAGATTGTTATAGAAAATGGTGAGATAAAAGAAGTACCACATCTTAATTTAGGCGTTGTTATTGATGAAAGAATTGTTGATGGATTTTACTTTGCATCTGCAATGAGAATGCTTAATAGATATATTGCAAATCCTTTTAAACTAGACGAAAATAAAATTGAAGATTACGAAGAATATATGTCAAAACTTGAAGAAGAAGAGAAAAAGGACTTTGATAAAATCCTTGAAGAAATACAAGGTAAAGAAAAGATCGAGGAAAAATCTAAAACTTTATTTAGATTTTTTGGATTTCCTATTGGAAGCCTTTTTAAGTTTAGAAAAGACGACAAAGACGAAAAGAAAGACAGAAAATAATTATGACAAAAGAACTTAAAGAAAAATTAGAAAAAGAATTATTATGTTTTCAAGATAAAGAATATGATATTGTCCTAGGAATGAGTGGAGGAGTGGATAGTACATATTCTCTTTTAAACTATTTAAAAAATGGTAAAAAAGTACTTGGAATATATTTAGATTTATTTGAAGATGAAAAAGGAACATCTACTAAAAATGCAAAAAAAACAGAAGCTCTTGCTGAAAAATTTAATATAGATTTTAAAGTAATTGAAGCAAAAGAAGAATTTAAAAAAAGAGTTCAAACATATTTTGTAGAGACATATGTTTCTGGTAAAACACCTAATCCATGTAGTATTTGTAATAGAGATATTAAGATTAATATACTTTATGAAATAGCAAATATATTAAATATACCTAAAATAGCTACAGGACATTATGCAGGTGTTTCAACATATAACGGATATAAAGTAATTAGAAAAGGAAAAGAGCCTAGAAAAGAGCAATCATATTTTCTTGCATTAATAGATAAAAGATTTTTAGAAAAGCTAGAATTTCCTCTTCAAGATGTAGTATGTAAAGAAGATTTAAGAAAAGAACTTATAGATAAAGGTGTAATGGATCCGGAATCTACATCAGACAGTCAAGATATTTGTTTTTTACAAAATGGAGAACATGAAAGTTTTTGTTTAAACTGGAAAGATAATGAAGAAGAAGCAAAAATTAGAAAAACCAATTTATATCTTCCAAATGGTAAAGTTACAGATGGTAAAAATATATTTAGTTATACTGTGGGACAAAGAAAAGGTCTTAATATTTCATATAATAAGCCGCTTTATGTAAGTGAAATTAAAAGTGATTTAAATGAAAATAAAATAATACTAGATACAAAAGAAAATATGTATAAAGATTATGTAATCGTTAAAGAAGTAAATCTTTTTGTACCAAAAGAAGAACTAGAAAAAATAGATAGAGTTAATGTAAAACTAAGATACTCTAAAAATGAGATAAAAGGCAAAATAGAGTTTATAGATGACTATATAAAGATAGTATTTGATGAAAAGCAAATAAAGGGGGCAAAAGGTCAAATTTGCGCTATATATGTTGATGAATTTTTATTAGGCGGAGGAGTAATAGATTAATATATCTTAATGATAAAACAATTTCTCTTTTGATTGAAAAAATACTTTATATTAATTATTATTAATTTAAATGAAAAAATATTAAAGGAGTAATTATGAAATTAAAAGATAAAATAGCAATCATTACAGGTGGAGCTATGGGGATAGGAAAAGGAGTAGTAAGAGTTTTCCTAGAGCAAGGTGCAACTGTACATATATTTGATTATTCAGATGAGATTGAAAATACTTTGCAAGAATTTATAAATGAAGGATATGTAAATAAAATATTTGGACATCAAATAGATCTTAGAAAAAAAGATTTAATAGAAAAAGCAACACAAAATATATTAGAAAAAGAAGGAACAATAGATATTTTAGTAAATGTTGCAGGTGTTGCAAAACTAACTAAATTTGAAGAAACTCCAGATGATGTAAGAGATTTTCAATTAGATATAAATATTAAAGGTGTATGGAATACAACACAAGTAGTTATTCCAACAATGATTAAAAACAATAAAGGAAGTATAGTTAATCTATCTAGTGTTACAGGAAATATGGTTGCAGATGCTGGAGAAGTTGCATATGCTACTACAAAAGCAGCTGTAAAAGGATTTACAAAAGGTATTGCTGCAGAATATGCAACAAGAAATATAAGATGTAATTCAATACTTCCAGGATATATAATGACTCCTATGGTTCACGGAATAGCAAAAGATTCAAATGCTAATGATCCTCAATCTGTAATTGATGGAATTGCAGGTGGTATACCAATGGGAAGACTTGGAACTCCAGAAGAAGTTGGAGAACTTGCAGCATTTTTAGCTTCAGATGAAGCAAGCTATTTAACAGGAACAGAATTTGTAATTGATGGTGGTTCAACACTTCCAGAAACTGTATCTGTTGGTATTTAATTATATTATTTAAAGGTTAAAAAGCTTTTAAAACAAGGAGTTTCAGTATTAAAATTTGCTCCTTGTTTTTGCTATAAACCTCTAAATATGGTATAATATAAGTATGTGAAAAGGAGGACAAAATGGAAAAAGAATTTAAAAATCCTCAAGATATAATTGAATCTAATTTTGATATATTGTCTATAAAAAAAGAAATGGAAATAGAAAATATATTTTTAACAGATCAAAACATAAAAGAATTAAATGATTTAAGAAATGGTACTATTACACCAGATGAATTAGTATCTAAAGCTTTATTAGGTGCAGAAAATAAATTTAATTAAAGGTGAAATATGGAAACATATGAAATACAGGATTCTAACTACTGCTATAAAGGAACAGATATATTAATTAATAAGGCAAATGTTAGATCAAAAGAGAAACTAGATAATTTAGAAAAAGATATAGTTACATATAGATTGTTTGAATTAAGAAGAGAAGGTATAACAGGTGAGTTTGATAAAAACCACCTAATAAGTATACATAGAAGAATATTTCAAGATATATATGAATTTGCTGGTAAATATAGAAATGAAAATATAGCTAAAGGTGTTTTCTTGTTTTCTAATTTTGAATTTATAGACTATTCATTAGATGAAATATTTAAAAGCTTGGAAAAGGATATAAAAGATAAAGTATTTGAAAACGATAGCAAAGAAGAGTTTGCAGAAAAACTTGCATACTATTATGCAGAATTAAATGTAGTACATCCATTTAGAGAAGGAAATGGGAGAACTATAAGAGAGTTTCTAAGACAACTTGCTTTAAAATATGGATACATACTAGATTTTACTAAAATACCTTCAAATGCAATTTTAGAAGCAGCTATAAAATCTATTACAGATATAACCGATCTTAAAAAGATATATAGTGAAGGCTTAAAAAAGATTAAGTAATTTAAAATGTATTATTAAATTAAAAGGAATATCTTTAGATATTCTTTTTTTATTAAGAAACAAATAAAAAGTGTGAAAAATAAATTAAATAAGTGCAAAATAAACTAAAAAAATGTATTATATAAATAGTATATAAATTTAAGAGGTAAAGATGTCAAAAAAAGATGTACCAGTATTTAAAAATAAAAGAAATATTTGTTTAATTTTTTTAGCAGTAGGATGTATTCTAGCTATATATATGAGTATCTTTAATATAAAAATTAAAGATGAAACTCTACCTAAAATGTCTTTTTCAGATGAACTTCCATTTTACGGAAGAAAATCTTCAAAGTCACATCTAGGTCAAAAGGTTAATTTAAAAAATTGGGACATAGATGTAAAAATTGAATCAGATGGATCATTAAGCATTACTGAAGTTTGGAATTCTGAATATGGAAAAGACATATCTACTATGTATAGGAATTTTGGAAAAGGTGTAGGAGATAAATATATATCTGATGCTAAAGTTTTTAAAATGGTTGATGGAAAAGAGATTCCTCTTAAAAAAAGAGAATATGCATTTAAACAATGGAGTGGATATTATCACACAGGATATACTGATGGAATTTATGAAATTGGTTGGGGTGTAGATAAGAGTAAAAAGAGCGATATATATGTTATAAAATACAATATATATGGTATGACATCTTTTATAAAGGATTATGCAGAAATTTACTATAAAATGATTTCAGACAATAGCTTATATACAACTAATTTTACTGCAACTATATCACATCATAATTTACCTTTAACAAAAGATAATTCAATACTTTTTGGTCATGGAGATAGTAATATAAAATACATATATGATAAAGGAAAGATATATATAAAATCATATGCTCCTGTTGCTATGAAAGATTTAGTTGAATTTAGACTATTTATTCCTAAAAGCTTTTTAATACAAAATGAAAAAATAAATCAAGGAAAAATAAATAAGAGTCTAGATAGCATCATAGATGAAGAAAGAAAAATAATAGATGTACCATTTATTGGTTTAAAAAATGTATATAAACTAGAAGGTAAGATCTATGGTTTTTTAATAATATATTTTACAGTTGGGATAATTTATACAGTATTTAATATAGATTATATGATTGCATATCAAATAAGAAAAAATAAAAATAAAAAAAGAATAAAAGAAACGATTAAAGAATTTAAATATTATAGCCAAATACCTGAAGATTTTGATTTAGATTTATTTTGTGCTTCAAAAGTTTCAGGAATTTATATAAAAGATGTAGATATTATTAAATCATCTATCTTAAAATTAATATATTATAAATACATTAGTATTAAAGTAAATGAAAGTGAAAATAAAACATTCAAAATATTTTCTGAGAAAACAAAATGTATATATGTATTAGAAAAAACTAAAAATGAAATGGAAGAAGAACTAGAGGAAAATCCAGATAAATTATCTAGTATAGATAAATTTATTTTTGGTTTACTTGATGAAAACAAAGATGAAAATAATGAAGTAACAGAAGATAAATTTATAAAATGTTTTGATCAAAAAGCAGAAAAATACGGAAAAGCTAAAAGTAGTGCAGAAGAAAAAGCTAAAACTAAATTAACAGATGCTGGATATTTTATAAAAAAAGAATATACAGCTAAAAGTGATTATGAAATATATATGAATAAATTAACTATAAAAATATTACTAGGATTTATAATATTAACAGGACTTTTACTATATTTTTCTTCATATGTAGTCTCTACAGTAGGTAGCATACAAATTACTGGACAAGAAAATGTACGTAATATAATTTGTCTTACATATTTCACTTTTTTAATAAGACTATTTATAGTTAGAAGAGAAGTTGGATTAAAAAGCATGAAAGGAATACAAAGAGGCGGAGAGATATATGCATTAAAAAAATATTTTGAAGATTTTTCAAGAATAGAAGAACGTGATGAAAAAGCTTTAGTAATATGGGAAAAGCTATTAATTTATGCAACATTTTTTGGACTTGGAAATAATGTACTTAAAAATCTTCAAAAGCTAAACCCCGAGGTATATAATGAAATAAATAGTGTAGGTAGTGGATCATTTTTAAATAATGTAAGTAATAGAGCACTAACATCTGCTTTAAGTAGTTATTATCTAAATAGCGGTGGATCTAACGGATTTTCATCAGGAGGAAGCTTTAGTGGCGGCGGATTCGGAGGCGGATCTGGCGGAGGAAGATAATTAATCGGAGGATTTAAATGAAAGAACTTGAACAAATAGATTTAAAAAATCAGGAGAAGAAATATAAACAGAATATAAGATATAGAAAAATAAGGAAAGCATCAATTTTCTTATCTGTTTTACTTATATTTTCTTTTATTATTCTTAACTTTGTTAAAAATATAAATACTCAAAAATATAATCTAGATATATACGCAAAACTAAATGATAAAGGAGATTTAGATGTACTTGAAAAAATTTCATTTAATTCTCGAAATGAAGAAATCTTTAAAAGAGTAATTCCTGAGTCTGAAAAAAATATAGATAATATGGAAATTAGAATTGCTGTTAAAAATAAAAATAAAAACAAAAATGCAAAAGAAGAACAACCAGAAAGATTTTTAAAAGCAGAGGAAATTACTAAAGAAGATTATGATAAATTATCTAAAAAAGAAAAAGCAGATAAGCTATATTATTACATTGGATATTTAGATAAAAAAGAAAATTTAGAAAATTCAAATATTAAAGATAATATTGTTTTCAAAACAAACAAAAAAGAAAAAGAAACAAATGAAAAAGAAATAAAAAAAGAAGAAGTAGCTGAAGAAAAAAGAGAAGAAGATAAAGAAACTAACAAAGAAAAAAGCAAAGAGAACAAAGAAGAAATAAAGCAAGATAAAAAATTAGTTGTATATATTCCAATAAATAAAGAATTAAAACAAACTAAAAAAGTATCTTTTGGATATATAGTTAAAGGTGCCGCTAAAAAATATAAAGATACAGCAGAATTAAAATATAATATTTTAGATTTTAAAGATAATAATGAAATAGCAAAACTTGTACTTGAAATGGAATTTCCAAATGAAGGACTTCAAAAAGATGATACATTTATTTGGTATATTGGAAGATATGATGGAAAAGCATATCTTGCAGGAAACAAGGTACATTTAGATATATTAAGAGAACTATCATGTGATGATCTTAGTGTAGCTGTACTGTTTGATAAAACAAAACTTGCTAAAGATTTAAAAACAAATGATGAAGATAGGCTAGAAAAGGCTAAAAAATACTATGATTTAAAATGGGAAGAAGATAGAAAGTATATAGATAATATAATTACAGATGAAACTAATATGAAAAAACTAGATATATTAATTATATGTATTTCTACAATTATTATTATACTTATTTTATTAAAACTCATTTTTAGCATTATTAGAGAAAAACAAAAAAGACGTGAGATAGAATCTGTAATTAAGAGCTTTAAGTATTATGATAATCCACCAGAAGAATTTAAATTTAACTTTACAAAGATGTATCCGCTTGTACAAACATCTGGATCAAATATATTCAAAAGTATTTTTATAAAATTAATATATAAAGGCTTAATACTTCCTGAAAAAGAAAAGAAAGTATTTTTAAAGATAAATACAAAAACTATTACAAGACTTGCAAATAAAATTTCAGGAATGAAAACTAAAAAAGAAATATCAGATGATTTTGATATAGAATATATATTTACATTAGATGATGAAGATTACAAAAGACAAGATGAGATAGGATATATTCTAAAAGAAGATGAATATGTATATAATTTTCTAAAACAAATATCTAAAGATAATAAATTTACTTTATCTGAGCTTACTGAAGCAATTGAAGGTAATTTTAAAACTATTATTGAAAAAGATCTTAAAAAACTAGTGTATTTAGAAAAAGAAAAATTATATGAATCTGGTTATTTTGATAAAGATACAAATAAAAGAGAACTTAATGTTTCAAAATATAATGCTTTTAATATATTATTGTTTTTATCTTTTGTAATACTTAGCGTGATTTTTTATAAAAGTTTTACTTTCCCAATATTCTTAAGTTTTTATGCATTTATAGTAACAATGGTAAATTCATATAAATACAAAGTAGATTTAAAAGGTATAAATGAAAAAGGTTTAGAAGCAGAAGCACAAATATTAGGATTTAGAAACTTTTTAAGAGATAGCTCACTTTTAGATTTAAAAGTTGAAAATGAAAAAGATGTAAATATGATAAGACAATATTTAATGTATGCAACATATTTTGGAATAGAAGAAAAGTTTTTAGAAAAAACAAAACCATATTACAATGTAGCATATAGAAAACTGTTTAAAGATATAGAAGAAATAGATGATGAAGATGAAATGATCTTTAAGTATAAAGATACAAAATATATTTTAAAGAGAATGGATGACAGTATAATCATTTCTAAAACATACTATACTACTGGATTAACACCAGATGGTCCAATGGGACTATTTGAAACAGAAAGCAACAAAAGAAGCATAAAACTTAAAAAATAACTTTACAAAAATTAAATATGAAAATATACTATATATATAAAAGAAAGGAAGAAATATGTCAGGACATAGCAAATGGAATAATATTAAACAAAAAAAAGGAAAACAAGACGCTATAAAAGGTAAGCTATTTACTAAAATAGGTAGAGAATTATCTGTAGCAGTTAAAGAAGGCGGACCAAATCCGGATCACAATTCAAAACTAAGATATGTAATTGCAAAAGCAAAAGCAAATAATATGCCAAATACAAATATTGAAAATGCAATTAAAAAAGCTAGTGGTGAAGGTGGAGAAAATACATTTTATGAAATAATGTATGAAGGATATGGAAAAGGCGGTGTTGCTATACTTGTTAAGGCATTAACAGATAATAAAAATAGAACTGCAAGTGAAGTAAGACATGTATTTTCTAAACATAATGGTAATCTTGGAGAACCAGGTAGTGTATCATATATGTTTGAACAAAAAGGTGTAATTGTAATAGAAAAAGAAGGCCTAAGATATGATGAAGATACATTAATGATGGAAATGATTGAATCAGGTGCTGAAGATTTTAAATCATATGACGAAGTATATGAAATTAAAACAGATATAAAAGATTTTGATTCAGTACATAAAAAAGTAGAAGAACTAGGAATAAAACCAATTGAAGCATCAATTCAAATGGTACCAAAAATATCTGTACCATCAACTGATGAACTTTCAGAATCTATTGAAAAAATAGTTGAAGCATTAGATGATCTTGATGATGTACAAGATGTATATACTAATCTAGATGACTAGATAAATACAGCGTAAAAACATTAGATTAAAGTATAAGATTAAAAAAATATTAAGTATAAAAAAATGGAAATATTAATTTCCATTTTTTTATTATTCTATTTATTTTATTTTTTATATATTCTTTTTGTTTTTATTTTCATTGTTTTAATTAATAGTCACGATCATCAATATCTTTTTCTTCATTTTTTGTATCTTCATTTTCTAGATCTTGTTCATCTTGATCTTGATTATTAAAAAGTAATTCAATTTTTTCTTTTTCGTCTTTTTCTTGTTCTTTGTCTTCATTAGTTCTTTCTTTTAGACTAACAACTGCTAAACTCTTAGTAAGATCATTTTCAATTAGGTTTTTAAAATTCTTTTCTTGTTCATCTTTTTCAGGATCATGTTCTATAACTTTTCCTTTTTGAAAATCTATTTCATCAATTTCTCTATTGTCTAGGACAGGAAGAGTATTTGCTGCTTTTAAAATTGTATCTAAATAGCTTTGTCTAGATTTTTCTCTTTCATCATAATCTTCAGTTCTATTTAATGCTGATTCATACATTTGGCCTCCTAGCAAAATTTCACCTCTTACTTTAACTGAATCCGCAATTGAGTTAAATCCATCTAAAAGTCTTTCATTTTCTTTTGATTCAAGTATTGGTGTTCTACCAGACTTTCTGCCAATTTCAGCAATATTTTGTCTTTTAATGCCATATGCTTTTTCTTTATCTGGTTTTTCATAAAAGATGTAGTCATGATAGGTCTTATCTATTGGAATTCTTTCCATTTTTATATTTCCAGATTCAGCCATTTCTTTTAATTCTTTGTATTGCTCTAGTTTTTCAGGGCTTAGATCATCTACTGAAACTTTATTTAATCCATCTGTTAGTTTGTCTATTGAAATTTCTTCAGCAAGTCTCATTAAAAAATTACTAGAACTTTCTAGAATATCTTGAGCTTTTTGGTATATTGCTGAATCTTTATCTATATCTTTATTATTTAGAATAGGTAAAGCAAAGGCAAGCTTTGAATAGTTATCGAAATCTTCTTTATTTCCAAGTGCCATTTGATATAAATAATAGTTATCTAATTCGTAACCATTATGATTTGTTTTATATGTGTTTTTAAGATCTATTGAATCTTCAAGATTTAAATTTCTGATTGTTTGAAGTGCTGCTTCATAAACTGCAAGATCAGCATCTGCATGAACATTTATTTCTGTTGTTACAGCAGATCTATTATCTTCTAAATGTTTTTGAATGCTTTGTTCCATCATTCTTCCGCCTTGTGTAAATAGTCCAAGTGCGAGAAGGTAAACCATTGCTCTTCTAGGCATTTTACCTTTTCTTTTGTAATTTTTATTGTATTTTTTTTGCTTTTCTATATTAGGTCTAACCATTTTTCGTTTTACATCATATTCGTCCATTTTTTCTCCAATATACGTATTTACAGTGAATATATATGTTAAAATTTAAAAAAGCTTTTAAATTGTATAAATATGATAAAAATGATACATTAAATTTAAGGAAAATAAATATTTATAAATATTATTAAGATAATATTCACTTTATTTTTTCCCTTAATTATAATATAATTAATAATAAATTTAAGGTTTTGAGGTGAAAATGGAAGAAGATAGAAAAAGAGAATTAATCGATAGGAAAAAGACTATAGATGATCTAAAAGTGAAGCTGGAAAACATTAAAAAGAAAACAGATAATTATGCACATATGGAATCAGATAAAAATCTAGATAAAACTATAATGGTTCCAGTTACTTCAAAGGATAAGAAATCTAAAAAAGCTAATAATGATAGAGCAGAAAAAGTCAAAAGAAATGAAAAGTTAAATGATGAAAAAACAAATGATCTTTCTTTTGATAGAGAAAAGGAAGAAAGAAGAAGAAAGAGAGAAGAAAGATTAAAAGAAAAAAAGGAAAAAGAAACACAAGTGGAAGAAAAAGAAATGAAAAAGCCAAAAAGCAAAAAAAGAAAAAATCTTCCATTCAAAGAACTAAGCGGAGGCGGTAAAGCATTATATATAATCAAAAGATTAATTGTAATGTTGGTCTTTTTAGGTATTGTAGCTTTTGGCCTTTTAATAGGATATATATACGGACTATTTGGAAATGATAGTGGTGTTGAAAAATTGCTTGCTAAAGAAGCAGAAGAGACAACTACAGTATATGATAAAGATGGAAATGAAGTAGCAAGATTATCTGAAGAAGAAAGAAGATCTGTAATTAAATTAAGTGAAATGGGTGAATATATACCAAAAGCATATATTGCAATTGAAGATCAAAGATTTTTATCTCATCCAGGAATAGATGTTAAAAGAACTCTTTCAGCAACAATAAACTATTTATTTAGAAAAAATACAAACTATGGTGGTAGTACCATTACACAACAATTAGTTAAAAATATTTCTAAAGATGATGAAAAAACAGCTTCAAGAAAATTAAGAGAATTTTCAAGAGCACTTCAAATTGAACAAAAAATATCTAAAGATGAAATACTAGAACTATATCTTAACCTAATCTATGTAGGCGGTGAAAACGTTTATGGTATGGCACTAGGTTCAGACTATTACTTTAGTAAAAAACCAAAAGATTTAAAACTTGAAGAAGCAGCATTTTTAGCTGGAATAAACCATTCACCAGGAAGATATAATGCATTTTTACCTAAAGGATTCCATGTTGATCCAAATGGACAACAAATAGTAGATAATAAAGAAGAAAATGATGCATATGTTGAAATGAATAAAAGAATAAATGGTAGAACAAAAACAGTTTTAGATAAAATGCTTGAGCTTAATAAAGTTTCTAAAGAAGAATATGATAAAGCGGTAGAAGGGCTAAATAAAGGTTTAGCATTCAAAAAAGGTACTCTTGCATATTCAACATCTGAATATTCATATTTAACAGATGCTGCAATAGATGAAGCAATAGACATTATTGCTGAAAAAGAAAAAGTAGATAAAAAAGTAGCAAAATTAATTGTATACAAGAGTGGATACCATATATATACAACTCAAGATACAAAGATTCAAAATATGGTAGAAAACCATATGAGAACAACAAAATATACAATTTTAAGTCGTAAGTATAAAGATGAAAACGGACAACCATATAAAACACAAGCAACAACTACAATATTAGATCATAAAACAGGACAAGTAGTTGCAGCAGTTGGTGGTATGGAAGATAAGGTAAGATTAAGAAGAGGAGACTGGAATAGGGTTACAAGAACATTAAGACAACCTGGTTCTGCAATAAAACCGATTATTGTTACTGCTCCAGGTCTTGAAAGTGGAAAAATTACTTTAGGACATACTTTTGATGATACACCATATGAGAAAAACGGATGGAAACCTCAAAACTTCTCTGGAAGATATATGGGAAGACTTACTATAAGAAAAGCTTTAGTAAAATCTTTGAATATTCCACAAATTAGACAGCTTGAAGTAATCGGTCCTAAATATGCAACAGACTTTTTAAGAAAAATGGACTTTAATATAGATCCAGCAGACGATAACAACTTAGCAATAGCGCTTGGTGGACTTACAAAAGGTGTTTCAAATATTAACATGGTTTCAGCATATGGTATGATTGCAAATGATGGAGAATTTATTAAACCTACATTTATTTCAAAAATAGAAGATAAATCAAGAGATGTAATATACAAAGCAAATCCAGATAAAAAGAGAATATTAAGTCCGGAAAACGCTTTCTTATTAAAAGATGTTTTAAAAGACAGTACAAATCCTGGAGAAATTATTGGTAGAGGAAAAATAGCAAATATTGATGTAGCAGGTAAGACTGGTACAACAGATCAATATAATGACTCATATTGTTGCCTATTATCTAATTACTATACAGCAGCAACATGGTATGGTTTCGATAAACAAGAAAGTTTCCAATTTGGTAGAGCATATTTTAACCATGCAATGGATCTATTAATCCCAATATTTAAAGAACTACATAATGGAAAAGCACCTAGTCAATTTGTAAAACCAGAAAATGTTGAAAAAGAAACAGTTCTATTTAAAGAATTCAAAAAAGCACCAGCAGGATTAAAGACTGGAACATTGACTGAATGGTTTGTTAAAGGAACAGGACCAAAAGAGGAGTCTTCAGATTATGTAACAGTTAAGGTATGTAAAAGAAGCGGTAAGCTTGCAACACCTGAATGTGATGATGTGGAAGACAGATTATTTAAAAAAGGTGAAGAACCTAAAGAGTATTGCGATTGTAAAAATATAAAAGAATCAAAAGATAAAAATGTACAAAAAGAATTAGATAAAGTTATAGGAATATTTAATTCACTAGGAAATATAAGCTCTGCAAGTAAAAAACAATTAACAGATGCAAAAAAAGCGTATGAAGGATTAAGCAAAGATGCAAAATCTAGAGTTTCAGATGGAATTAAAAATAAATATAATGAAATAGTTAAACAATTAAATAAATTGTCAAACAATGAAGATCAAGAATCAGCAAATAAAGTTATGGGATTAATAAATCAAATCCCAACTATTAAAGCAGATAATAAAAATTCTGCAAAGGTAAAAATTAAAACAGCAAGAACTGCATATAATGCACTTTCAAATAATGCTAAAAAGCTTGTTACAAATTACAGTAAATTAGTAGCAGCTGAAAATGCAGTTAAATAAATATAGAAAGAAAAATTATGGACATTAAAGTATATAACTCACTTACTAGAAAAAAAGAAATATTTAAACCTGTAGAAAAAGGCGTTCTTAAAATGTACTCATGTGGACCTACAGTCTACGATTATGTACATATAGGAAATTTAAGAGCGTACTTTTTCATGGATTTAATATGCAGGGTTTTTAAATTTAATGGATATAAAATTCAAAATGTAATGAATATTACAGATGTAGGACATCTTGTTTCAGATGGAGATGAAGGTGAAGACAAAATGATAAAAGCTGCAAAAAAGGAAAATAAATCTCCATTTGATATAGCAAGATTTTATGAGGCTGAATTTTTAAAAGATATAGATAAATTAAATATAATAAGACCTTGGAAAATAGTAAGAGCAACTGAACATATAAAACCAATGGAAGAATTTGTAAAAGAATTACTTAAAAATGGTTATGCATATGAAACTGAAAATACAATATATTTTGATACTTCTAAAGTAAATGATGGAAAACCAATACTTGGAACACAAATAGAAGGTAAAAAAGCTGGTGCAAGAATAGAGTTAGATAAAGAAAAGAAAAATCCAGAAGATTTTGCTCTTTGGATTAAAGCACCTGAAAACCATATAATGAAATGGGACAGCTTTTTTGGTAAAGCTTATCCAGGATGGCATCTAGAATGTTCTGTTATGTCAGAAATGTATTTAGGTAAAGTCTTTGATATCCATACAGGAGGCACAGATCATATTCCTGTACATCATGAAAATGAGATAAAACAATCTATTGGTAAAAACAACTGTGTACCTTCAAATTACTTTATGCATGTTGAGTTTTTGCAAGTTGATGGTACTAAAATGAGTAAGAGTTTAGGAAATATATATACATTAAAAACTCTTGAAGACAAAGGCTTTTCACCTTTAGATTTTAGATACTTTTTAATGCAAACAAGTTATAGAAAGTTAATTAACTTTACATTTGAATCATTAAATGCTTCTAAAATGGCACTTAATAATTTAAGAAAAATATATATTGAACTTGAAGATAGTGTGCAAAAAGATTTAGATAAACTAAAAATAAGTGAAATAATAAATAGTGAAAAATATACAAATTTATTAAATGAGTTTAAAGAAGCTATAAATGATGATTTAAATATAACAAAAGGTTTAAGCGTTATTTGGAATATATTAAAAGATGAAAATATAGCTAATGATATAAAATATATCTTTTTGAAAAAAGCAGATGATGTTTTAGGACTTGATCTAGAAAATAGTAAAAATTACATTAAATTAGATAAAGACGAATTAGAAATTACTGATGAATTAAAACAGCTTTTAGAAAGAAGAAAAAAAGCAAGAGAAAATAAAGATTTTGCTTTATCTGATGAAATTCGTGATATACTAAAAGAAAAAGGATATACTGTTATAGATCAAAAAGATGGTAAACAAATATTAAATAAGGAGTAATAGTGAAAAAAGAAAGAATGAGCTTTTTTAAAAAATATTATATATCTACATTTAATGTAGACAATTTTTCTAAAATAGCTGTATTAAAAGATAAAGGTAGAATGTATTTAACTTTTTTAATATTTATATTTTCGTTAATATTAACATGTATTTCACTTTCTGCATTTAAACCAATGTATTTAGATGAAATTAAAAAAATGCCAAATTTTAAAATTGAAAAAGGTAAGATTGAACTAGAGAAAAATGAAAATTTAAATGAAAAAGATATAGCTAAATACAATAAGAAACTGTATAAAATAGACTTATCTTTTATAAATATATATCCAAATATAACTAATAGAGATTATATTAAAATTAAAGATAATATTAGAGACTTAAAGATTGAAGAAATTGAAAAAGGGAAAAGCGATCTAGTAGAAAAATTCTTTATAGATATAGCTAAAGAAAACGATATGCCAGAATCTAAAATAAAAGAAGAAATAGAACTACTTGATGAAGTACCAGTTTTAATATTAAAAGATGGAATCTATTTTAATATATCTACAAGAAAATACATGCCTTTAAATCAATTTATTAAAGAAGATGTATTAACTAAAAAAGAACTAATAAATGTTTTTGATAATAATTTTAACAAAATTGTATTTGTACCATTTTATATGTCTATAGTAATAGTACTTTTCTTTGTTACAATTATTATGAAATTAGTAGCTGGAATATATATGAGTCTTGCAAGTTTAATATATAAAACTAACTTATATATGATTCCAAATATAAGAAGTAAAATATCTAATTATGGAATATCTGGAGCATTTACTTTATTTATAATACTTACAGCTCTATCAATTAAAAATATAATTCAAGGTATAGATGTGCTTCTTATATCTACATTTATATATATTATATATTTAAATATAATTACAAAAATATTATTAAATGATGTAAATACTATAAAACAAATTAAACAATTTGAATTACAAACTGTAAATGGCTTACCTATTGATGAATTTTTTGATAATCTAGAAAAGGAAGCCAAAGATAAAAAAGAAAAACTAGATGAACTTAAAAAAGATGACGAAAAGGAAAAAGAAGATAAAGAAGAAAGCAAAGAAGAAAATTAGAAAGGCAAGTATTTTATATGAATAAGAACAATAAAAATAATTACGAAAATAATAATGAAGATAGTAATTTCATAGAAAAATATAAAAACACTATAATAGTTTCAGCACTTTTATTATTAGTTATATTAGGTAGCATAATATTTACTAATATGAAAAACAAAAAAGATAAAAAATATACATATAATGAATTTATAGAAAATTTATCTCAAAATACTGTAGAAAAGATAACTACTGAATCAGGTAGTAAAAGCGTTATAGTAAGACTAAAAAGTGATGAAAGAATAAAAGAAGAAAACGAATTTAAAAAACAAATAGATACTCTTAAAGGTGATGAAAAAGCTAAAAAAGAGGAAGAGTTTAAGAAATATAAAGAAAAAAAGAAAAACGAACTAATAGATAAAGAAAATGATAAAAAAGAATTTTTAGCATCTAAAAAGAAAAATGAAGATTTAAAAAAGAGAACTAAATCTTTAATTGTTCCAAATACAGAAACATTTTCAAATTTTGTACAAGATGAAATTAAAAAAGGAAATGATGCTATTTATGAAATAAATACACCACCTGTATATTTAAAAATAATAGATATGTTAATTAGCTTTTTACCATTAATATTATTTGGAGTTTTAGTATATTACACAATTAAAATGCAAAACTTTGGTGGTAAAAATAAATTTTATGATGATGATGCAAAACAAGAATCTAAAATAAAATTTAAAGATGTAGCAGGACTTGATGAAGAAAAAGGTGAATTAGTAGAAATAGTAGACTTTCTTAAAAACCCAGATAAATATGCAAAAATGGGTGCAAAGATACCAAAAGGTGTACTTTTATATGGAGCACCAGGAACTGGTAAAACATTAGTTGTAAAAGCAATTGCAGGAGAGTCAGGAGTACCATTTATATCTATGAGTGGATCTGAGTTTGTTGAAATGTTTGCAGGTCTTGGAGCATCAAGAGTTAGAAAACTTTTTGAACAAGCAAGAAAAGTAGCTCCATGTATAATCTTTATAGATGAAATTGATGCTATTGGTGCATCTAGAACTACTGGAGGATCTGGAGGAGATAGCGAAAACAATCAAACATTAAATCAATTACTTGTTGAAATGGATGGTTTCGAATCTAGTGAAAATATTATAGTTATAGCAGCTACAAATAGACCTGAACTTTTAGATCATGCTCTTTTAAGACCAGGTAGATTTGATAGACATATCGCAATACCAAAACCAGATATAATTGGAAGAGAAGAGATATTAAAATTACATGCAGAGAATAAAAAAATAGCTGAAGATATAGATTTTAAAGCTCTTGCAGGTGATACAGCTGGATTTACTGGTGCAGATCTTGCAAATATATTAAACGAAGCTGCAATACATGCTACAAGATATAAAAGAGATGAAATAATTCAAGAAGATATTGAAGAAGCTATAAAGAAAGTAACAATTGGCTTAGAAAAGCAAAATAGAGTTGTATCTAAAAAAGATAAAAAAATAACTGCATATCATGAAGCAGGACACGCAATAGTAAGTAGATGTCTTAAAACAACTGAGAAAGTAAAGGAAGTATCTATAATTTCTCGTGGTATGGCTGGTGGATATACAATGTATCAATCAACAGAAGATAAGTCATATATTTCAAAAACAGAATTATTCGAAAATATAATTACATTATTTGGAGGAAGGGCAGCTGAGGAGATATATATAAAAGATATATCTACAGGTGCAAGTAATGACTTAAAAGTTGCTACAAATATTGCAAAAGAAATGGTTGTAGGTTATGGAATGAGTAATAAAATTGGACCTATATCTATGAATTTTGATGAACCATCAGATTTAAATTTCTTTGGACTTGATATAACTAAAGAAACTGGAAATGAAATTAAAAAGATTCTTATTGATGGATATAAAGAAGCTATAAAAATACTTAAAGAACAAGAAGATACAATACATGATTTAGCATCTGTATTAATTGAACAAGAAAAAATATCTGGAGATGAATTTGAAGAAATATTCTCAAAGAATCAAAAAGATGATAAATATTCAGATAGTAGTTTTAGAGGTGAATAATGGATAATTCAAAAGCTGATAAAATAGCTATACTAACAATTATTATAGCTGTAATAATTATAATAGGAATTGGTTTTTCTATGAGTGCTATAGTTAAAAATAGAAGAGAAGTTGAAAAAACAAGGAAAACTCCTGTTGGAGATGAAGAAAGAGAATTAATAAAACAAAAATTAAATGAAAATTTTAATTCAAATATGGAGGAATTAAATGCTAGGTAATTATATAATAGCTTTTATACTAGGCATACTTACAACATACATACTTATGCCAAATGTAATAAGACTTGCTGAAAGAATAGGAGCAATAGATGTTCCAAAACTTCAAAGAAAAATACATAAAAGACCTACACCTAGATTAGGTGGACTTGCAATAATAATTTCATTTATATTTTCTACAATATATTTATTATTACTTGCATATGTTGAAAAGACAATAAGTATATCTTTCTTTACAGAATATAAAAAGCAATTTTTAGGTATTGGAATATCAATATTTATTATAACTATAATGGGAGTTCTTGATGATTCAAAAGGACTAAATCCATTTATAAAATTAATAATGCAATCAATGGCTGCTTTAATTACAATATACTGCGGTATAACTATTAAAAGTATAGATTTTTCTTCAACAGGCGTTATTAATTTAGGAAAAGTATTTACATATGTAATTTCATTTTTCTGGATAATTGGAATAATGAATTCTATTAATTTAATAGATGGTTTAAATTGCCTTTCAACAGGAATAGTAACTATAGCTTTAACTTCTTTACTATTCATATTTAAACTAAATTCATCACCTATTATTGCGACAATATTTGCAGTATCTTTACTAGGATCAATTATTGGATTTATACCATATAATAAAACACCTGCAAGAAGCTTTGTAGGTGATACTGGTACTAATTTCTTAGGATATATGATAGCAGTTATATCTATTTTAGGTATAGCAAAAACATATACTTTAGGAATAATAATATCACCTGTAATTGCTTTAATACTTCCAATAGTAGATACAGTTTTTGCAATATTTAGAAGACTATTTACTAAAAAATCTCTTAAAGGAGTTTTTGAAGCAGATAAAGGACATTTACATCACAGATTATTAAATAAAGGTTTAACACCACACCAAGTTGTATATACTTTTTATCTAATAACTGCATGTTCAGGACTTCTTGCAATACTTCTATTAGAAGGAAATATAACTAAGATATTAACATTTGGATTAATAGTTACAATACTTACAGTTTTAGGTTTTAATGATATATTAAAACAAATAAACGAAGAAAAAACTAAATATCTAGAAACAATTAAAGAGGAAGATAATGAAAAGAAAACTAAGTAGATCTGAAGAAATTTCTAGAAGTATTATGACTAAATTTAGAAAAACAATTTATGCTCCATTTTTAAGAGCTTTAGATGAATATGATATGATTCAAGATGGAGATAATATTATGGTATGTATATCTGGAGGAAAGGATTCATTTTTACTTGCAAGATGTCTTCTAGAGATACAAAAATATGGTAATAAAAAGTTTAATTTAAACTTTGTTCTAATGGATCCTGGTTTCAAACCAGAAATATTAGATATTATAAAGGAAAATGCAAAACTTTTTGAAATAGATTTACAAATACATAAAACTAGAATATTTAAAATAGCTGAAAAGCAAGATAAAGGTGCATGTTATTTATGTGCAAAGATGAGGAGAGGAAGCCTTTATACTATTGCAGAGGAGATAGGTGCTAATAAAATAGCATTAGGACATCATAATTCTGATGCAATAGAGACAATACTTTTAAATCTTTTTTGGGGTTCAGAGTTTAAAGCAATGATGCCAAAACTTAGAAGTTCAAATTTTAAAGGTTTAGAATTAATAAGACCACTATATTTAGTAAATGAAGAGGATATAATTGCTTGGCGTAATTACAATAATCTTGAATTTATTAAATGCGCATGTCCATTAACAAATTACAAACAAAAAAGTGAAGGATTTTCAAAAAGAGATGAGGTAAAGAGCCTTATTAAAAATTTAAAAAAAGATAATCCTAATATAGAAAAAAGCATATTTAATGCTAGTGAAAATGTAAATTTAGATGCAATATCTAAATGGAAAATAAATGGTAAAATACATAGCTTTTTAGAGGATTATTAATAAAAATACAGCATACAAAAGATATATTAAATCAATATTAAAATATTATAGGAAGAATATCTAAAATGGAAAGAAGTAGAAAACAAAAAAATATTATATTACAAATACAAAATTTAATATATTTATATCTAATCTTATTTCCAATTTTAGATGTTTTTTTGTATTTTGCATCTGTAGATAAAACTTCTTTAGTATATAAAAGTATAATATCTTTTCAATATGGATTTTTAATGATTATATCTTTATTTTATTTAACTAGAGCAAGTTTTAAAGAAAAAGTATATGCAGTATGTTTAACCATTTTATATATAGTTATAAATAATGTTTTACGAGGTATATCTCTAAGCAAAAATATTGAATTAAATATATTAATAACTGGCTTAAATAGAGCATATTTAATTATTTTAGCTATATATGTTTTATTTAAATCATTTTATAAAAAGCCTTTAGTAAAACTTAGTATGACTTTAAATTATGCAGCCTTTTTATACATATTAACATTACTTATAAGTATAATAACTAAAACAGGAAATTTTGAATATATAGATAGTTTAAAACTTAAAAAAAGCTATTATGGTTGGTTTAATTCAAAAGATAGCATATATCTTTTAATCCATTTATATTTGATAAGTGCATATATGTTTTTAAGAAACAAAAAAAACAAAAACTTCACAGCGTTTTTAATTTTAATTTTATCAATATTTTTAGGAATATTATCTCAAGATAAAAAATTAAGAATATATGTTGTAGTTTTAGCTTTTATATATTTAACTTTAATATATATATGTAATGTAATATTAAGTAATCTTTTAAAAAGAGAAATTAAAGAAGAAAAAGAAAAGTATCTAGATAAATATTTAAAAGATGAAAAACAAAATATTAATAAGAAAACATATAGATGGTCAAAAATATTTAAAGATATATTTAATTACTTAAAGTTTTTAAAACCAGAATATATATTTAGTATTATAGGTCTTATGGTTTCAGTAATATCTGTAATTAAAAATCCAATTGATTTAAATATGGTATATATATTTATAAGTATTTATATAATATATATCTTAAACTATTACATTAAGTTTAAGGAAATTAAAACAAATTATGAAAAATATAAACTAGATGAATCTAGAAAATATTTTAGAGATGTTTTAGAAAGTAAAAAGAAAAATGAAACCAGTATACAAAAAAGACTTGAACTAGAATCAACAATAACACTTCATGATATATTAGATAGAACACAATCAATATATCTAAATGCAAGTTTAAATGAAAAGATTAAGAAAAATATTTTAATTAATGTTTATGATCAAAAGGATTTAAATGATGGATATTTAATTAGTATTTTAAATAATATAGGTTTAAATATACAAATTAATTTAATAATTAATAAATTAGAAAAAGAAAAATTAACTAGAAATAGAATATATACATATACAGGAAATAATAAATTTAATACATATATTTTAAACAAAAATATATTTGTAAAAGATAATATTAATGTATCTAAATTTAAAAATATATATTTTAATTTATTAAATAATGTTTCTACTAATTTATTTATTAAATTAAATAAGTTAGATTTAACTGAAAGAAAAATAACATATATAAATATTGAAGATATAAATAGATTAAAAAAAGAAAATACAAAAAGAAAAAAAGAAATTTTATGGATCACAAATAAAGATAATTTTAATTGGAGTTTTAAAGAAAAAAGAAGCGTTAAAAAGATAATAGATGAAAATATTATGTGTAATTATTACACAGATATAATTATAGAAAATAGTTTAGTATATGATGAGTTATTAAATTATACAAATGAAAGAATATACTATAAACAAAAAGAATTATCTGAATTTAAGAGTGATACAAACATAATAAATAGAATAAGCTTTATTAAGCTACACAATATAAAAACTAATAAAGATAAAGAAGAAGATAATATTAATGGAGTAAAACTAATAAGGAAAATATTATTCTTAGATTAATTAATATTATATAAATAAGGGAAAATATGAATAAATTTACAGTATCTGTAATAACAATTATAGATAAATATCAAGACAAATTACCATATCTTTATGAGAGCTTGATTGCAAATACTGATAGCGGAATTAATATTTTTTGGAATATATACTGTAATGAAGAAGATTTATTTGCAAGTGAAATATTAAAAAACTTTACTGATTTACCTGAAAGTAGAAATGGTGGATTTTTAAAGATTAAAATAATATATGGTAATTTAAATAGATTTGATGCAGAAGACGAGTGTTTAAAACACTCTTTTGGTGATGTTGTAGTTAATGCATATCCTGATGCTGTATTTATTCAAGATGCATTTAAAAAGGTTCAAGAAAACATATTTTTTCTAAAAGATATTTATGGTTTTGCTTTTTTAGAAAAGAATATGAAAGAATATTTAAGACCAAATGAAAATATTAAAATATTAGATTTAATGCTTAATGAAGAAAAGTTTAATGTTCCAATATTTTTTAATTTAAATATTAGGAAAAAAGTTAAAAATAATTTAAGATCAATAAATGACGATATACCAAGAGAGGTTCCTAATTTATCTTATCTAGATTTAGATAAATATGGATATATCTTTGCACTTAATATCCCTATTGTTCAAAGTACACAAGAATTAGAAGAAAACAATCAAGAAGAAGATCTTGATGAAGAAGATTTAATTAAAAGAAATATATCTAAAAGCCCTAAAATCTTTAAAATATTTTATGAAAACATATTTAAATTAGGTAGAAAATATTTTAGAAAACATAATATTAATTTAAAGAAACATATATCTAGATATATATATTCATTATACATATTACATCAAGGACCAAATTTAAATAAAATAGAAGATAAAATATTAAAGCTAAATATTAGGTTTAAGTATCTAATTCAAAACATAATATATAAAATCAAAAATAGAAATACAGAAGATAGAAAAGAAAAAGATAAAAATATTCAAAAAAGAAAATTAAAAGAAAGATATTTAATGCTTCTTGCAAAAGATAAACCTGAAATAAAAGAACAAGGAATTACTAAACTTGCTAGTTTATCTAGAGGAGAAAAAATTAATACATATCTTAGTAATATAGATTTTGAGACTTTAAATAAAAATCCAAGAATAGAAAATGAACCAGAAGAAATTAAAGAAGCTGAAAAAGAAGAAAAAATAGATACAAATAAAACTATAAAAGTAGATATAAAAGAAGACAAAAAAGATAATACAGATATAGATGAAGAACAAAAAACAAAAGCCTTTGATTTCAAAGAATTAAATCTTTCTAGTGATTATAAAAACTATATAAAAAATATGAATGATTTAAAAAATGATCAATATAAAGTAGAAGAAAAAACAACTATTATAGATACTCAAGAAAAAGAAATAAATGAACCAGAAGATTTAAATATAAATAATAAAACAGATTCTTCCTTAAATTTTGATCTTATTCTTGAAAAAACACTTGTTACAAAGAAACTCTCTAATATTAAAGAAAAAAGAGAAACACAGCTTACAGATAAAATTGTATACTCTGATGTAAGCAAAAATACAGTAGAACAAAATCTTGAAATATTAAAAGAATTAGAAAAAGAAGAAAAAAGACTTATCGAAGAAAAAGAAAGATTAAAAAAAGAAAAAGAACAAGAAAAAGAAAATAAACGTATTAATGCTTGGAATAACTACATTTCTTCACATTATAAAGAAAAAGAAAAAGAACAAGAAAACAATGAAAATAAAGATATTGAAACTGAAAAAATAGAGATAACAGATCAAAAAAACGAAACAAATAAAACAGATAAAGCTAAAGACGAAAATAAAATTGAAGATAAAAATACAAGTAAAGATAATAAAAAAAGAACACTTACTGCTTTAAATGAAGATGGATCTGTTAAAATACTAGATAATCTAGAAGATAAAAAACAAAAATATCTTCAAATGGCTAAATCGAAGAAACAACAAACTGATCAAGTTGAAGACTATTTATTTGGAGATGAATTTAATTAACATAATAAATCTATCATTGACTGATATATAAAAAGAAAGTAAAATTTATTTATGAATAAAAATAAAAATAAATTACTTTCTTTTTTCATTATTTCTGTATTTTGTTCCGTTTCTTTTGTAACAGGCATTTCTTCCGGTTTAGAATCAGTAGGAAAAAATATTACATGGCCTACAGAAAAAACAACAAGAATAACATCTAAATTTGGATATAGACCAAATCCAATAATAGGCGGTAAAATGCATTTTCATAATGGTTTAGATATTGGAGCACCTCCTGGTGAAAAATTAATAGCTATTGAATCTGGTAGAGTCATATTAGCAGAATTTTATGGTGGTTATGGCTTTACAGTAATCATTGAAGGAAATATTACTAAAAACAAATACCTATATGGACATGTTGATGAAAATCTCTTAGTTAAAAAAGACATGGAAGTTAATATTGGTGATGTTATTGCAAAGGTTGGTAAATACAATGTTAGCTACTCTAAAGGTAATCCATATAAAGATAAAAATGGTAAACCAATAAATGGATTTACTACAGGCCCACATTTACATTTTTCAGTTATTAAAGATGGTAAATTCATTGATCCTCTAGAATTCTTAAATACAAAGAAGTAGGAGGGAGAGTATATATAGATATAAATATAGAATATAGTAAAAGAGTAACAAATAAGTTTAAGAAGAAGAAAGTAAAATATACATAGAAAGAATAAAAATAAATAAAAACGAATAACAATCAAAATTAATAAAATATAAGAGAGAAAAAGATATAATATATTTTGTGCAACTTTAAAAAGAGATAAAGAAATACCCTTCCTCATTTTAGAAAGGGATATCTGCTGCTATCTAATTTAATATATAATAGATAATAATTTAATTTAGTTTAGTTCAATTTAAATTAATTTATTTATTTATTTTTATATTGATTATAATTTTAATAATTAATTATTAATGTATTTAATTTAATTCTATATTTTTAGAATTAGAATTAGAATTAGATTTGGATTTGAATTAGATTTTAATTATTAAAGATATTTGATTTATATCTTTAAAAACATCTATTATTTATATATATAAAGTATATTTGAATTAATCTTAATAGATAATTAGGTTTAATTTGAATATATTAGGTATGTAGTTATATCATTTAAAAAATAAAATGGCCCAAATGGGCTATTTTTTAAATGCATATATTGGTGCTTCTAATTTATCTATAGATATCAAGGATTTTATAAATCTCTTAAAAACGCCTTTCAAAAATCGACGATTTGAGCGACTTTATATTTTTATTGATATGTATACATGTCTTAAAATAGGTAAATAAGGCGATTATTTCTATTTTTGGTAAATTTGGTATTTTTTAAAATTGAATATCTATGTTTTTATTAGATTATTAATTTAATTATTAATTTATATATTTAGGTAATTAAATATAAGTGTAGATACTCGTATTATAAATATTGGTATAAGTAGAGTTATATAGATATTTAATTATAAAGTAGCTAAGTTTTGTATTATGGTGTAGTCTGGTTTTTGCTTATTTTAAAGGTAAGAGGAGGGCTAAATAGCGTTTTTCTAAATTTTACTAGTTTCAACTACACAAAATCTATATTTTGTGCAAGTATGTATTTAGGAATTTACAGTGTTGTATTTATTATCTCCTCCACCTTTTCTTTAATTAAGATATTTTTTTCATTTTCTAAATTAGGATCTTCATCTAAAACTTTTTTAGAAACCATCTGTACTTTTTGAAGTATTAGAACATCTTCAAAAAGATTTGCTATTTTAAAATCTGGTATTCCATGTTGTTTAGTTCCAAAGAAATCTCCAGAACCTCTAAGTTCAAGATCTTTTTCAGATATAACAAAACCATCTGTTGTAGAACACATTATTTGAATTCTTTCTTTTGTTATTTGATTGCCTGATTTAACCTTTAAAAAGCAATATGATTGGTATTTGCCTCTACCTACTCTTCCTCTTAATTGATGCATTTGAGAAAGACCAAATCTTTCTGCATTTTCAATAACCATTATATTTGCATTTGGAACATCTATTCCTACTTCAATTACTGTTGTTGCAATTAATATATCTATCTTCTTATTTAGGAATTCTTCCATTATTTTATCTTTTTCTTCTTCCTTCATCTTGCCATGGATATACGAAACATTAAAATTGCTAAAAGTCTTTTTATATATTTTATATACTTCTTCTACAGATTTTAGATCACTCTCCTCGCCCTCTTCTACGAGCGGACATACAATATATGCTTGTCTGCCTTCTTCTAGAAATTTTTGTATAAACATATTTAGTTTTTCTTCTTTATCATATGGTGAGTAAACTGTTTTAATAGGTAGACGATTTTTAGGTAATTCATTTATTATAGATATATCTAGATCTCCATAAAGTATTAAAGCAAGTGTTCTAGGAATTGGAGTAGCACTCATTACGAGCATATTAGGATTTTTTCCTTTTTGAGCCATTTTTTCACGTTGTTTAACTCCAAATCTATGTTGCTCATCTGTTACAACAAGCCCTAAGTTTTTAAATTTAACATTTTCTTCTATAAGGGCATGTGTACCTACAATTACATCTATTTTCCCTGATTCTAAATCATTTAAAATATCTTCTTTTTCTTTTTTCTTTATTTTAGATTTAAGAAGTGCAACATTAATACCATAAGGCTCTAGCATATTTTTAAAACTTTCATAGTGCTGTGATGCAAGTATTGCAGTAGGAACCATTATTGCTGCTTGGTATCCAGATTTTACAGCCTTATATGCAGCTATAATTGAAACAATTGTTTTACCAGAACCAACATCACCTTGAAGAAGTCTATTCATTGAAAGATCATTTTCCATATCTTTGGTAATTTCAGATATAACTTTCATTTGAGCATTGGTTAAAGTAAATGGTAGATCCTTTATTAGATCATTTTCAGATCCGTCTTTAATACATTTTGATCCAAAACTTATCTTATTTGCATTTTTAAAGTATAGTAGCGAGCATTGTGTAAGCAAAAGTTCTTCAAACTTTAATCTATATTTTGCTCTATTTAATAAATCATCATTTGCTGGAAAATGGATATTATTTATTGCTAAATTTTTATCTACTAGATTATTTTCCTTTAATATATATTCTGGCATATTATCTTTAATATGTTTTAATTTTAGTGCATTTTGAATTATATTTCTTACAATGTTTTGAGTCATATCTTTTGTTAATTTATATACTGGTAAAAGTTTTTCTTCTTTTGTATCTACTTTGACTTTTTCTATTTGAGGATTCGTCATTGTTTTAGTACCAAATTTAGGTGAATCTACTTTACCATAAAAAAGATATTCTTCATTAAGCTTTATATTTCTAGTTAAATAATTTTTATTAAACCAAGTAAGTTCACATGTGCCTGTTTTATCTTGAACAACACATGTTTGTATACTTAAATTCCTTCTTATATATCTTGAAGAAACAGGGGTTAAAGCTTTTGCTTTAATAAGTTCAACATTTCCATATATTAGATCAGATATATGTTTTACATTAGTTCTATCTTCATAATCTTTTGGATAATATGATATTAGATCATTAAAATTATATATCCCCATTTTATTTAAGAGTGTAAGCCTTTTATCTCCTACACCCTTAATATTTTTAATATCTATATAAATGTCTTCCATTAATCGACCTCTCTTGCTTTAATTATAACTCTATCAACACTATCATTTGTACAAGTAATTAATGTTATTTCTCTTTTTCCATTTGTATATTGACTTGTAGCTGATGTATCATCTGGTCTTACTATGAATTTATCATAAACTTCATATTGTACGATCTCACCTAAAAGATCTTTAATCTCAATTATATCTCCATTTTGAAGTTGTGGTACTTTTGAGAAGAACAAATTATTTCTATAATTATGTCCAGCTATACATAAATTTCCTATTTCATTTGGTTCTTTCCCCCAAAATCTTGTAGGAGATATTTTTAACAGTTCTTCTGTAGTTTTATTTAATATTGCATAATTTAAATTAATCTTAGGTATAGATATTGTACCAATAGAGTAATATGTATCACCTGATGCTGATCTTTTCATACTTGATTGTATAATCTTATTTATTTTTTCTTGTTCTTCAGGAGTTCTTTTTGTTTCATATATATTATCTCCCTCATCAACATATTCCTCATTTAAAACTACTCTTACTGTATCATCTGAAAAAGCTATATTACTATCTGCTTGATTGTTAATATTAAAAGTTAAGGATTCAAGAATTTGTTCAGATTCTTTTGAATCTTGGTATCTTGAGTATTCAGCATATATGTAATAGAAAAATAAAATACATAAAAGAAATACCGCTATAAAGAAATTGATCTTATATAGTTTCTTTTTTCTTTTAATTTCTGGTGTAACATAAAGTGTTTCAGAAATTAAAATCTGATTCATACTCATATTCTCTCCTCCTCCCTTTTTTTATTATATCAAGATGATATTCTTTATTCAATTACAAATTTATTATGTAAAATGATTTATTTTATAGTTATCGCAGGTCTTTTAATAGATTCAAAGTTTTTAAAAAATACTTCTCTATTACACTTTGTAAATGCATGTTTTTCAGGATTATGTATATAAAGGTTTTCATCATCATAACCTACAAGTACACCTGTTACTATATTTGATTTAGGTATATAAATACCACTTTTAAATACATCTATTGGTTTTCCGTCT
Source organism: uncultured Clostridiaceae bacterium (assembly GCA_946998225.1). Taxonomy (GTDB): domain Bacteria; phylum Bacillota; class Clostridia; order TANB77; family CAG-508; genus CAMPYH01. The sequence goes on from CAMPYH010000002.1 coordinate 65,615, forward strand.
CTAAATAAATCTCCATCTTTTTCTGTCCATACAAGTACAGGTTTATTATTATCTATATTCTTTAATATTTCCTCTTCGCTTACACCTGTTATATTATTTACTATATCTCCTAAATGATATGTGATCATTTTAGTAGCTGGTATATCAAATCCTGTATATGATCCATCTTCTTTGTTTGATTCTGGATTTCCTATAAAAGAATCATATGGACTTGCTTCTATTTTATCATTTTTAATACCAGCAACTTTAGGTAATCTATATAATAGATTGTATGCACTTACTGTATATCCTTTATTTTCTAATATCATCATTGCAGATGCAATAAGCGATCCATTAGACATATTAATATCTTTATTAGATATATATCTTACATTTTCTATTAATTTTGGTTTATCTTTTAAGAATCTATTTTTTCTGTATTCAATAAAACCAGGTATTCCTTCAGAATTTCTCACCTTTACCCATCCTTCTTTTTCAAGTGGATGTAGGAACTCTATTTGCTCAAAATATTTTGTTTTAACTATTGTTTCTGATTGGTATAGTGGTGCATAATTTATATTATATTCTCCAGAGCTATATAGGAATGTACCAAGCTGTTTTTCAGCAGTTACAGATACTAGACATTCAGATTTCTTATCTTCGTTTTTGACACTTCCAGTTATCTTAACTATACCTGGATTTTTACCAGTAATTACTCCGTGTTCGTCAATACTTGCTATATCTGGATTTTCGCTTTCCCATATAATTCCTAAATTGGTTGCATTAAGTGGTTCGATATTTGCATAAAGTATAGATTTTTGTCCTATTCCTAGTTTTAATTCTTTTTCATCTATATCTATAGCTTTAATTTTTATCCAAATTACTTCTATTTCCATTTCAGCAAGAGTTTTACCAAAGGTATCTTTAACAAATATTGTTGTTTTACCAGTCTTTTTACCATATAATACATTATTTTCTTTTATCTCAATGATCTCTGGATTTGCTGAAACTACTTTAAACTCTTTATTTGTAGCCTCTTCTGGGAACACTTCAACATCTAAAGGATAATCCTTAAATGCAGATAATTTATCTATTGGATTTTTAATTTTAGCTTCAGATATATATGTAACACAAGATATCTCTAATTTATTACTTGTAACTTTGTCACTTTCAAGAGATATTGTAGTTTTACCTAATTCTTTTCCAATTATTTTATTTTCTTCTATTTTAATAATATTAGGATTTGAAATATTCCATTTTAAATTTGTTGTATCTGCAGATTGAGGTTTAACAGTTATTTTAACAGGCATTTCCTTAGATATACCTATTTGATTTGTCTCTACTTCTATTTTTATACTTTCTACTTCTTTTCCAATATATTTTATACTTACTGTTCTAAGAAGCAATATTAATAAGAAAAAAACAGATAAAATAATCATACTTATTATTTCAATATCTGTATATTTACTTTTTATACTCTCATCTTTAAATACTTTATTATCCATGTATTTTCCTTTAATTTCACTCTAGTTTTTTTAATATAATCTATATAAAGATTAACAATATATCCTTTATTTTACAATATATTAAATTATATATTAATAGATATTTAATCTAATGTTTTTTTGTGCAAGTTTGTATAATATATGTATATATAGATTGGAAGTGAAAAATGAAAAATGTAATTAATGAAAATGAAAATCCTGAATTTTTAACAAAATTTTTAAACTATAAATTAATAATTGAAAATATGTCTAAAGGAACAGTTAAAGAATATAACTATGACCTCCTTCTCTTCTTAAGATATATTGCATTTAAGAAAGAAAAGAATAATTTAAATGCTGATGGTGAAATTATTGAAGATGAAGAAAGAGTACATGAAATAGATATATCTAGATTAGATAAAACAGTTTTATTAAAAGTTAGTTTAGATGATATACATAGTTTCCTTGCATTTGTTAAGAAAAATTATGATAATTCTGCAAATACTATAGCTAGAAGAACATCTAGTATTAGATCATTTTTTAAATATTATAGCGCAGTAAATCCTCTCCTTGAGCAAAATGTTGCATCAAATCTAGAATCACCAAAACTTCCTCAAAGACTTCCTAGACATTTAGACATTGAAGAAGCCAAAAGACTTCTTGAATCAACAAAAACTGCAAGTAATAAAAAAGCGGAAAAATATATTCCAAGAAACCATGCAATTATTACTATATTTATAAACTGTGGGTTAAGACTTAATGAACTTGTTAATATTAATATTTCAGATATAAATTTTCCAACAAGATTTTTAAAAGTTACAGGTAAAGGTAATAAAGAACGTAGTGTTTATCTTAATGATGCTTGTATGAAAGCTTTAGATAGATATATAAAAACAAGACCTGAAAACATATCTAAAGAATATAAAGATGCACTTTTTTTAAGTAATCAAAATAAAAGAATCAGTAGACGCGGAGTACAATATATTGTTGAAAATGAAATGAAAAAAGCAGGCCTTGATACAACTAAGTTTTCAACACATAAATTAAGACATACCGCAGCAACACTTATGTATCAATATGGCGATGTAGATATTGCATCACTTCAAAAAGTTTTAGGACATGAAAATATATCTACAACAGAAATATATACACATGCTGAAAGCTATGAAGTTAAAAGAGCAATTGAAAACAACCCACTTGCTAATTTAGATTAAAAAAACTAGAGTTAATCCTCTAGCTTTTTTATTGCTTCTTTTCCTAATTTATTAATTACATCTCCTAAATAAATATTGTTTGGAGTATATGCTATTTCTTCGTTTAAAAAATCTCTTGCTAAAAACTCTTTTTTTAAAGCAGCTGTAAAATAGCTCATAAGTACTTCTACACTTTGGTCGCCATATAATTCTATTCCTAAGAATTTAAGATTTGTATCAAAAACTGCTTTTAAAACTAATATATTATCTTTTTGATCAATGTATTTTTCCTTTAAATTAAATTTTAAATTAATATCTACAAAATCTATATTGTTTTCTTGTGCTTGAACAGCATTTATTCCAATTTTACCAAAGTATTTATCTTGAAAATTTATAATCATTGGTGAATTTGTACCAGTATATGTTTTTTTACCTTCTTTTAAATTATTTGCTAAAAAGATAGCCTGCTTTTTTGCAGATGATGCAAGCTTTGGCAGTATATATTCTTCTAAGCCTTTTGTTTTAACTATTGCAATATCTCCTATTGCGTATATATCTTTTAAATTAGTTTCAAAATTATCTTTAACAAAAATATATCCATTTTCAGTCATTTTCAGATCTGTATTTTGCATATATGTACTATTTGGTATAAGTCCTACAGAAATAATAGCAAAATCATATTTATGCATGCTTTCATCGATTTTTACTGTTAAGCTTTTAGAGCTTTTTACTTCCTCTACTTCACCATATATTGTATTTACATTATTTTCTTTTAAAAGATCTTCTAGATATTTTGAAAACATTGGATCAAATTGAGGAATAAGCTCATTTTTTTCACATACATCTACATCAATATTAAGTTTTTTTAGAGAATCTATTATTTCTATTCCAGTAGGACCTCCTCCTACAATTAACGCTTTTTTAGGATTTTTATCTTTAATATATTTTTTTAATCTTAAAACATTTACTATGTTTTTAAATATAAAAATATTTTCACCTTTGTTTTCAAAAACAGGTAATTTAATATTATTACATCCTGAAGCTATAACTAATTTATCATAAGATAAAACATTAACACTTCCGCTATCACCTTTAATTATTTTAATTTCCTTATCTTTTGGATTTACTGCTATAACCTCAGATTTAGGATATAAATTAATTCCAAGAGATTTTAGATATTCTTCATCATATAATATTATATCTTCCTTATTTATATCCTTTTCAAGTAAATATCTTAAAGCAGAAGTTATATATGATATATCTATATTTTTATTAATTAAAATAACCTCATCATCAGGATTATTCTTTTTAAATTCTACCGCAAATGTACTTCCAGCAATTTGTCCACCTATTACAATTACTTTCATTTATACTCCATTTTTTTCTTTAGTTTATTTTTCTTATTCTTTGTTTTCTTTTTCTTCTTTATTTTTAAAATAATCTAATTTATTAACCTGTCTTGCTCTTCCTATTGCAAGAGTATCACCAGGAACATCAGAAGTTATTGTAGATCCTGCCGCTACAAATGCTTTTTCTTCTATAACAACTGGTGCAACTAAAACACTTCCACTTCCAATAAATGAATTATCTTTAACAATAGTTTCATGTTTATTTTTTCCATCATAATTTGCAAATACACAGCAGGCTCCAACATTTACATTATTTCCTATATTTCCGTTTCCAATATATGTTAAATGTTTAATATGTACATGCTCACCTACAACTGAATTTTTAACTTGTACGCTATGGCCTATTACAGAATTTGCCGCTACCTTTGAATTATATATATGTGAAAAATTTCCAATTTCACATTTATTTGAAATTTCACTTTCTTCTATAACAGAATATTTAACTAGTGTATCTTCACCTATAACTGAATTAACTACTTTAGAATTATCTTCAATTCTAGCTCCTTTTTTAATTGTGCTATTTATAACAATGCTATTTGGTGATATATATGCACCGTCTTCAACAATATTACTCATCTTTTTTCTCCTTTAAGGATTTTATTTCCTCTTCTAGCTCTCTTATTTTCTTTTTAAGTTTAGTATTTTCAAACATAAGGCTTGTTATAGTTTCACTTTGTCTTTCTTCTTTTTTAGACATCTCATCTATTAGATGTTGATTTGATTCATCTTGCATGTCATCTTCATCTAAAGACTCTTTAGTAGCTCCTGTAATACCGTTTAAATACTCTTTAATATTTGTATCATCAAGTAGTATTCCTTCCTCTTTTGCCTCGCTTATTAGCTCTAATTTTGCCTCATCTGCTTCTTTAGTTGCAATCCCATCACATAAATTATTAAGTTTATCTGTACCATGTCCTTTTACTTTAATAAATTCTATATTTTTAAATTCAGCTATTAAACTTAAAAGCTCTTCCCAAAGCTCTCTATTTTTTACAGGCTCTTTTTTAGAATTTACCCAATTAGATTTTATCCAAGATTCATACCATTTATTATTTATAGTATTTACTATATATGCACTATCTGTATTTACTTTTATATTAATATCTGGATTTTCTTTATATGAGTCTGAAGCATTTAATACTTGTTTTAATGATTCTATAACTCCGGTAAGTTCCATTATATTATTTGTAGTAATAAGCTCTCTTCCTTTTACTCCTCTTTTTTTAGTTTTATCTAATATTATTCCAGCATACCCGCCAGGTCCTGGATTATATCTTGCTGATCCGTCTGTATATATTATTAAATTGTCCATCTTATTCCTTTTAGTTTTTTCCATATTTAGATATCTTAATTTGTTCTTCTATTTTTAAACTATCTAAATTATTTGTTTTTTCTTGTTTTATATTTATATTATCTATTATATTTTGATTTAAATTATTTTCTTCATCTCTTTTTTTATTAATCTTTTCTATATCTTTTACTAAGTTTTTATATATGTCTATATCTATATTTAAACCTTTTAAATCTAAACTAGATATATTTCCTTCTTTTATATTTAGTATATTATTTTTATCTTTAACTTTTTCTTTTTCCTCTTCTTTTATATCTTTAAATCTTAAATATGTATTATACCAAATATATTCTGAATAAGTTTTATCTGTATTTAAGAACTCTTTAAATATCTTAAACTTTTCTTCGGCTTTTTCCTCATTTATTTCATGCATTACATTATTAAGATATTTTGGATTAACTTCAGATATAGTTTTTAATATATATATTTTAAATATATCTGGTAAAGATAATTCTTTTAAATCTAATGTTTTATATATATTTAAAACTATCTTATATACATATAGCTGAAGTGTATTAAGATCATTAAGTGACTTTTGATCTTTTATACCTATTAGTATATTTTCTTTATCTAATTTAATATGTCCAATTACTATAGCAGTATTTTCTTTACTAGACTTTATATCTTCATCTATTAATATTATTGGAAATTCATATTCTTTTAAATTTCTCTTTTTAACAAGAGTATTTAATTCTTCAGATTTAATTATTTCATCATCTATTTTATATATATTAAAGTCATATACCTTGTTTCCTTTTTTAGTTCCAATGTTTATATATTTATTATATGTAAATGTTCTAAATATTAGTGAATTTATATTTACTGGTATATTTTTGTTTTTCTTTCTATTTTCTAAAAATTCATTATATTCATTTTTAGATATTAGTTTACTTGTAAGTATATCATCTACCTTTTGATCTATTGAGATATTTTTAATAATATTACTGTTTTCAAGTATTAAGCTATATATGCTAAAGAAGTTAATTAAATATTTTTTCTCATCTTCATCTATTTCTATATTTATTGAATCATTTAATCCTTTAAATACATCATCTATTGTTTGCTTTTTATCTTCTTTGTTTAAAATAACTGGAGATAAAACATTATATAGATACTCTTTATTTATCTTTTCATCATTTTTAGTTTTAATAAATGGTATGTATTTTTTAATCTCATCAAGCCAGCTTTTACTTTTTAATTTTTCTTTATATTTATTATTTAATTCAGGATCTATATTATCTTTTCCGTTTAAAAATCCTCTATCTAATTCATTTAATAAAAATATATATGCTAAAAAGTCTTCTTCTTTTGAATAATCGTTTACAAAATTTAATGAATTAAGTACTCCTCCAAGTATATCTATATCAAAGATATGTGTTTTGTCTTCTTCAAGAAGAATGCATCTATATTCAAAATTTCCCATATATGTAATTTCTGCTTTTGAATTTAGATATATTTCATAAGCTTTTTTTAATGTAGGAATAGATATATCTTTTAAATTAAGACTTTGTATTAATATTTTTGAAATAGATTTTTTATATATTTTATTTGCTTCATCATCTATCTCACTTTTATTAAATATTTGATTATATTTTAAAAATATATTAATTATTTCTTTTATCTCTTCTTTGTATTCATACATAGATTTAAATACTACTACTTTTTCGTCTTCAAGAAGTATACTTAATGTAAAGTTCGAAAACTCTTCGTTTACATTTTGTTTTTCTATCTTTTGAACAAGCTTTTTTTCTTTTATGTATTTAAGTATCTTATCTTTTTCTTTTATATTAGATTCATATTCCTTAAAACCCATATTTAAAACTTCTTTTTGCATATTTAATAAATAGTTTATTCCATTTAAATATAGCGGGAAAAGTTCACTTTTATATTTATATGTATAGATTCCTTTTTCAAAGTCTATTACTAGATTTTCTAGTATATTGATATTGTCATAAAGTGTAAAATTTATTTTTTTAATATCCATAAATTATCTTCCTCTCATAATTAAAATCTGAAGTGCTTTTTTAAATGTTCCATCTAATATCTCTCCAGATATTACTCCATCATGGTTTTTTTCTCTTTTATTTATATCTTCTAAATATTTAAGTATATCTTTTGTTTTAATATGCAGTGTATTTTTAGAATTTATATCATCTAATTTATCTAATTCAGATTTAATATATTTATATATATTAATATCTTTATTTTGTAGTGATATTATTTTTTCATCTTCCGGTCTAAAGGAGTTGTATTTATGTAGTTTATCAAAGATGTTTGTTATTTCTCTTCCATATACAGGATACAGTCCATTATTATCTCTTTTTCTATCTTGCCATTTTACTGAGTCTTTAGATATATTAAGTACATCTTTTTTAAGGAAATTATATGTATTATAATATGAACCCTTCATGTATTTTTTAATATATAAATATTCATCATCATGTTTTGTAAGTATTATTACTTCATTTAATATGTTCTTGTTTTCTTTTACAAATTCCATTACTTCATTTATAAATATATCTAAAGCAGTTTCAATATCCCAAAGATTTTGTCTCATTCTAATATTAGGTATAACTATCTTTTTAATATCTTTTTCTTTAACAAGTTTAAATATATTTTTATATATATTTCTTAATATATTTTTATCTTCATATGAAGGCCACTTTTTGCCATTTAAATCTGGTGTAGATATAAATGCTATATATTTACCTGAATGTTTATCTGTAGATACAATAAATGCTTCATCTTCTCTTAAAAAGCTTTTATTTTCTTTTACTTTTTGGTATTCATCTATACCATAATATTCAAAAAAGTCCATTTCCAAAAATGCATCTGGGAAAAATGTATTTGATGTATCCCAAATTACCATATCTGAATATATATCTGAAATCTTTTTATTATATTCAACAGTTATATAAAAATCTAAATCTTTAAAAGAGTTTTCTTTTTCATTATTTTTAGAAAATATATTTTTATTATTTTTTTCCATTTGAATATCTTTCGTATCATCTCTTTTGATTTTTAAGATATTACTTTTGTTTATAAGCTGTACTTTTTTGTCTTGATCTTTAGCTTTAGCTTTTGCTTTTAATTCTCTTTCTTCTTTTATCTTATTTTTATTTTTTCTAATTTGCTTTCTATCTTTTTTATCTTTTGGATTATATCTTTTCATTAAAACCTCTTTTTAATTCTATCTAATTTTCTCTTAACATCTCTTTTTGCCATATCTTCTCTTTTATCATAGAGCTTTTTACCTTTACCAAGTCCCATTAATATTTTTACATTACTTCCTTTAAAATATAGCTTAATTGGAATAAAACTTAATCCTTTTTGTTTTATTAAATTTTCTATTTTAATTATTTCTCTTTTATTTAAAAGAAGCTTTCTGTTTCTTGTAGGTTCTGGGTTAAACATTCCATTTTCATATGGTTTTATATACATATTTAAAATATATACTTCAAAGTTTTTAATCATGCCATAAGAATCTTTTAAAGAAGTATTTCCACTTCTTATACTTTTAATTTCAGATCCTTTAAGAACTATTCCGCATTCTATTTCTTCTAATATATCATAATTTCTATATGCATCAGAGTTTTTAATATCTTTTGGTTTTTTATCTTTACTACTCATAATATTTGTCCTTTGGTTTAGGCATTCCATATGTTCTTATATATTCATTTATGATATCTGCCGCTTTATTTAATGAATTTATCTTTACTATAATTGCAATTGCTAAAAATATTAAAGCTACAGCAAGTGATATACATACAATTATTATAATTGCTGTTATATCTTTACTTCCGTCTGCAAATGCTGCGCTTTCTATTGCAAATATTTTTTCGTTTAAAAATACTAATATACTTATTAAAATTACAATTACTTTTAATACTTTATTTTTAATATTACTCATCATCTCTCCTTATTATATCTTACCTAATAATATACTTTTTATTTCATTTAATATTGGTTTTTGAAGTTTGTCTAATTTGTCTCCTTTAAATGCTGATGAATATACAAAGATTGGACTAAATGAAATTCCAAGTACTTTTTTAATTTCTTCTAAATTTTTATCTATCTCTTTTTGTTTTAATTTATCTGCTTTATTTAATATTATTATAAATGGTATATTAGATCTTTTAATGAAATCAAACATATGTATATCTTTTTCTGTAGGCATATGTCTTATATCTAATATATGGATTATTAATGAAATATTATGTCTATTTACAAGATAATGATTTATCCTATTAGATATTTCTGTTTCTTCCATTTTACTCATCTTGCTATATCCATATCCAGGAAGATCTACTATATATGCTTTTTTATCTAGATTATAAAAGTTTAATTGTCTAGTTTTTCCTGGAGTATTGCTTGTCTTTGCTAGTTTTTTTCTTTTAAATATAGAGTTAATAAAAGAAGATTTACCTACATTAGATTTACCAGCAAGTACTATCTCGTAGTCTAGTGGGTCTGGAAGACCACTTAAATTAGATACAGATCTTTCAAATTCTATATTGTTTAAATTTATGTCTATTATTTCATCTTTTTCCATACAAATTATTCCTTCTATTTTATATCTTTTATTATACTATTTTTTATATAATATTTCATCTCTTATTTAGATATAAAAGAAAAAGAGTAATTTAAATTAATTACTCTTTTCATTTTAATATATTATTTATTTTTATTTGGAATTAATTTTTCCATTCCACCTACATATGGTCTTAATGCTTTTGGTATATTAATACTTCCATCTTCATTATAATTGTTTTCAATTAAAGCAATAAGCATTCTAGGTGTTGCAACAACTGTATTATTTAAAGTATGTGCTAAATAGTTTTTATCTTCACCTTTAATTCTAATACCAAGTCTTCTACTTTGAGCATCTGTTAAATTTGAACAGCTTCCTACTTCAAAATATTTCTTTTGTCTTGGACTCCATGCTTCAACATCACAGCTTTTAGCTTTAAGATCTGTAAGATCTCCAGAACAGCACTCAAGTGTTCTTACAGGTATATCTAATGATCTAAAGAATTCTACAGTATAGCTCCAGAATTTATCATACCAATCCCAGCTATCTTCTGGTTCACATATACAAATCATTTCTTGTTTTTCAAATTGATGAACTCTATATAGTCCTCTTTCTTCTATACCATGTGCTCCTTTTTCTTTTCTAAAACATGGAGAATAAGATGTCATTGTTATTGGAAGTGATTCTTTTTTAATTAATTCATCTTTAAATCTTCCTATCATTGTATGTTCACTTGTTCCAATTAAATATAGATCTTCACCTTCAATTTTATACATCATTGCATCCATTTCTTCAAAGCTCATAACTCCATTTACAACATCTGCTCTCATCATAAATGGTGGAATTGAATAAATGAATCCTTTGTTTATCATAAAGTCTCTAGCATATGCTAAAACTCCAGAATGAAGTCTTGCAATATCTCCATCAAGATAATAAAAACCTTCTCCAGCTACTCTTCTTGATGCATCAAAGTCTACTCCTTTAAATGTATCTATTATTTCAGAATGATATGGTATTTCATAATCTGGAACAAATGGATCACCAAATTTTTCAACTTCAACATTTTCTGTATCATTTTTACCAACTGGTACATCATCTCTCATAATATTTGGTATTTTCATCATTATTTCAGTAATTTGTTCTGCTAAAACTTTATCTTGTTCTTCTAAGTCTTTAAGTGCATTATTTACACTACTTACTTCCTCTTTTATTTTTTCAGCTTCATCTTTTTTACCCATACCAATTAATTTTCCAATTTCTTGGCTTTTATCGTTTCTTTCTTTTCTTAAAGCTTCTAGTTCTTTAAGATTTTCTTTATATCTATCATCTAGATTTATTACTTCATCAACTAGTGGAAGCTTTTCATCTTGGAATTTTTTCTTTATATTTTCTTTTACCTTATCCGGGTTTGCTTTTAAAAATTTAATATCTATCATAATCTAACCTATCCTATCATTATATTTTTAATCTACTTATAGATTAATAAACTTATCTACTCTTTTTGTAGTTTCATCTTTTTTAAGTACTTTAATTATTTCATATAAATCTGGGGTTCTCGACTTTCCAGTAAGTACTACACGTATATATCCCGACACATCTCCAACATGACCTTTATATGCTTCTTTGTTTTTCTTAAATTCTTTTATCTCTTTTGCATATCCAAATTCAAAAGATAATTCTTTTATTTTATTAAACCATGTTTCTTTATCGTTATTAAAATCTAAGTATTTATCTATATATGTTTTAACGATATTTTCTATTTCAGATTTTTTCTCTTTACTTAATTCTTCTTTAAATTCATAATCTTCTATTGTCTTAACATTTTTTTCAAATTCATCAGGATACATATATATAATCGAGTCTTTTACATCAGACCATTTAGCTATATCTTTTCTTCTTCCACTTTCTCTTTCAATGTTTAATATTTCAAGTGAATACTCTTTATTATTATTTAATAAATCATATAGCTCTTTATCATAAATGGATGCCCATTTTAATGTATAATTATATACTTCTTCTTTATTTAATCTAGCTACAATATCTTTAGATACATTTAAAAGTTTTGTCATATCAAATAAAGCACCAGATACATTCATCTTAGTTATATCGATTTTAAATTCTGAAAGAGGTTTATCTTCATTTTCTTTTCTCCACATTTCAAAACTTGGATTAATAATATTATATAAATATTCTTTAACTGCATCTACAGGAATACCTTCCTCTTTGTAATATGAAGCGGCAGATTCTGGATCTTTTCTTTTACTTAATTTTCTTCTATTACCATTATCTAGTTTTAAAAGAGGTGCAACATGTGCATATTTTAATCTTTCAAATCCTAATACATCAAAAAGTTGTAAATGTAGCGGCACAGATGGAAGCCATTCATCTGATCTTGTAATCATAGTAACGCCCATAAAATGATCGTCGATTGCATGTGCAAAGTGGTATGTTGGTAGTCCATCTTTTTTAATAATAACTATATCTAAAATATTTTCTGGAAATTCAACTTTTCCTTTAATTAAATCATTATGTACTATCTTTTTATCCATTTGACCAGGGCTTTTAAGTCTAATTACAGGCTCTAGTCCTTCTTCCATTAATTTTATAGCTTCATCTACGTCCATGTCTCTGTATTTTGCCCATCTACCATAAATTCCAATAGGTTCCTTGTTTACAGCTTGAAGAGCTCTTACTTCATTCATCTCATCTTCCGTCATAAAGCAAGGATAAGCAAGACCTTCTGAAAGTAATTTTTTAGCAAAAGCCTCATAAATTTCTTTTCTTTTACTTTGTATATATGTACCATAATTTCCTTTTTCAGAAATTTCACCATCTTTAAAATCTAATGGACCTTCATCTGGAAATATATTAAAATCTTTTAATGAATTAATTATTTCTTCAATACCATCTTCTACTTCTCTTTTTTGATCTGTATCTTCAATTCTTAATATAAATACACCGTCTGTTTCTTTTGCAATCTTTTCACTAATTATTGCTGTATAAAGTCCACCAATGTGAATAAAGCCTGTAGGGCTTGGTGCAAATCTTGTAACTTCAGATCCTTCTTTTAATTCTCTTTTAGGATATTTTAATACATATTCTTCCCAGTTTTTAGCATTAGGGAAAATATATTCTGCTAATCTTTTAAAATCTTCTTTAGTATTCATTTTTTCTCCTTAAATTTATATAAGTATATATTATTTGAAGCTTTTATTCAATTAAATGCATTAAATACAAGTTTTTTTACTTTAATTAAATATTTATAAAACAAAAAATCATTCCAAATAAATAAACAATAAAAAAATAGATTAATAATAAAAGATTTAATGTATAAAAACAAATTAATAGAAAATAAAATTAATGATAAAAGAAAAGTTAAAAAATTAACTTTTCTTTTTTTCATTATATTTAATGTTCATATTAATATTAATAATTGTATAAATTAATTTCATTTATAATACTAAATCTCAACTATTACAGGTATTATCATTGGATCTCTTTTAGTTATTCTATAAACATGTCTTGTAAGACCTGATCTAATTGCAGATTTAATATCGTTCCAATCAGATGTTTTAACACTTTTAAATTTTTCTATAGTTATTTCTTTTAGTTCATCTAAAAGTTCAGTAGAGTCTTTTGTATAAACAAATCCTCTTGTAATTATATCTGGTGTGTCTTGAAGTTCACCTGTGTTTGAGTCTAATTGAAGTATCGCAATTATTAGTCCATCTTGAGATAAGTGTTGTCTGTCTCTTAATATTATGTTTCCTACATCACCTATTCCAAGTCCATCAACAAATATTTTTCCAGTTTTTACTTTTTCGTTTGCAACATGTGCTTCGTCTTTAGTAAATTCTAGAATATTTCCATTTTCTAAAACTATAATATTGTCTTCTGTATAACCAATTTCTTTAGCATTTTTTCTGTGTGCATAAAGATGTCTTGTGTTTCCATGTACTGGAACAAAGTATTTAGGTTTTGCAAGTGTTATCATTAATTTTTGTTCTTCTTTACAAGCATGTCCTGAAACATGAACATGTTCCATACCTGAGTATATAACTTCTACGTTTTTCTTTAATAGACTATCTATTAATTTAGTAACACTTGGTTCATTACCTGGTATTGGTGTTGCAGATAAAAGTATTAAATCATTTGGTTTAAGTTTTATTTGTGCATGGCTTCCTGTTGCAATTCTTGTAAGTGCAGACATAGGTTCACCTTGACTACCCGTTGTAAGTATTATTAATTGTTCATCTGGATAATTATCTATTTCAGTTAAATCTATAAATGTACTTTTTGGAGGATTAATGTATTTTAAATTAATACTTGCATTAATTGCATTATCCATTGATCTTCCAGATATTGCTACTTTTTTACCATATTTTTCTGCAAGTTTTATTATTTGGTAAATTCTACTTACATTTGATGCAAATTGTGCAATAATTATTCTTTTATCTGTTCTTTTAATATATTTTTCAAGAGTTTTTGCAACTGTGCTTTCAGATAATGTAAATCCTTCTTTTTCTGAGTTTGTACTATCTGAGAAAAGTGCAACTACACCTTCATTACCTATTTCTGCAATTCTTCCTAGGTTTATATAACTATTGTCTACAGGAGACATATCTATTTTAAAATCTCCAGTATGTAAAAAGTTTCCTAAAGGTGTTTTTATATTTATCATACAAGCATCAGGGATGCTGTGTGTTGATGATATAAATTCTATGGACATCTTTCCTGTGTTTATTACCTCACCTGGTGTTACTATATGTAAATCTGCTTGATCTAATAATTTATGTTCTTTTAATTTACTTTTTATAAGCTCCATTGTAAAAGGTGTTGCATAAACAGGAATATTAACTTCTTTTAAAAGATATGGTATACCACCTATATGGTCTTCATGACCGTGTGTTATAAATAATCCTTTTATCTTGTCTTGATTTTTAATTATAAAATCAAAATTAGGTATAACAACATCTATTCCTAGCATGTCTTCTTCAGGGAATGACATGCCACAATCTAGTACTATCATTTCTCCATCAAAGTCAAATACATTTATATTCTTTCCTATCTCATCAAGTCCACCTAATGGGATAAATCTCATTTTAAAGTTTTCATCTTTTATTTTTTCATTAAACTGTGTTTTTGTTTTTATTTTATTTTTATTTTCTTTTTTGTTTTTTATATTGTTTTTAATATTAATTCTTATTTTGTTTTTTGTTTTAACATTTAAATCAGTAGTATTACTGTTTGTAATACCTGCTTTATTATTATTTTTAATTTCTTTTTTATTATCTCTTTTTTTGTTTTCTTTTTGTGTTTTTAAATTTTTCTTCACATTTGTGTTTGTTTCTTTCATATATTTCTCTCTTTCTAAAACAAACACAGTTTAATTTATATTTATTAATTAGATTATTATTTCCCTGACATCTAATTATTTAAATCCATAATATAAAGTATTTATTTATACCTAAAGTATAATATTCTATCTCTTAAACGATACATGAATATTATATCTAGTATACATATTAAATGCAAGGAATATTAAATTTAAAAAGAAATCCAAAACGGATTTCTTTCTAAATTATTTTATTGTTCTTTTTTTAAGATCTTCTTTCTTTTTTCTTCTTATTAGTAATCTACCAGTAAATGTTAATGTAAGTCCTAGTAGTGAAGATCTCATTAATTTATCTACTCCAGATACAGGCATTTTAACTTTTCTTTCATTTATAATTAAAACATCTACATTCTTATCTTTAATAGTTATATCTCTTGAGTTAATTAGAGGTAATTTATAGAACTCTGCTGCTTTTACTTCTTCTAGTATATAATTTCCTTTATATAGTTTTTCAATTATAATCTCGCCCTTTTCATTTGTTTTAAGTATGCTTCTATCCTTTTTATCTACCCATTCATATTTTTTAATTACATTTGTCTTTTCATCTTGCTCAATTACTTTTAAATATTTACCTTCACTAGATAAAACGAATTCTGCATCTTTAATATATGCATTTGGATCTTGAAGACTATTTGGTTTTTCTACATCATAGATTGCCTTATCTACTACATTAATGTATAGATCATGAGATACTTGCTCATTATAGAATACATAATTAAATTTAGTATTATCTTTAGTTACTTCAAATTTTTGTGTAAAGTCTTCTTTGATGTATCCATCAATTGTTTTTGTTTCTTTTACTTCATACTTACCTATAGGTAGAGTTTTAAACTCAATAAGTCCAATATTATTTGTTACACCTTTTTTAAACTCTTTAAGATTTCCATCTTCTTCTTTATATAAAGTAAACTCAATTCCTTCAAGAACCTTTTTAGTCTTTCTGTCATACTTAGAAACAGTTAAGCTACCTTCATATGGTTTATTTTCGATAAATCTATCTATCTTACCAGTAAATCCTTCAATCTTCTTAAGTGAATTAATATCTATACTTACCGGATTTTTATCTAACATATATCCATCTGCAGCTTGTTTTTCTACAATTGTATATGTGTTTTTATCTGATAGTCCTTTATTTAAATTAATATTTCCTTTTTCATCTGATCTTCTCTCACCGATTAATTTATCGTTTTCATAGAAATCAAATTTAACATCATTTAAAGGTTTAACTATATCTACAAATCCACCTTTTTCAATCGCTCTTGTACCTTCTAATTCTTTTAGTTTATTTTCCGCATCTTCTTTTGGTATATTTGATAGTACCATTTCTCCTTTAACTAGATTAAGGTCTAGTTTTTTAGCTTCAAATAGCACTCCAAATGCTACATTGTTTTCTACAATAGAATTAGGTCCTTTGTAATAAACTCCATCCTTTGCATAAGATAAATATTTTTGCTCAATTTCATCTTCAGTTATTAAATAATTTATATACTTATCCTTATCAGAATTAGAATATACATATTCATTTTTAGTTATATTTCTTATTACAAATTTAAAATCTTTTTCTTCTAAAACATAATTATCTGGTTTTTTCGCAATCCTTACAATATATGTACCCTGATGTAAATTTTTAAATTTTACTGTTCCATTGTCATCCACTTCTTTTGTATCTATTTTTATTTCTTTTAATCCTTCGACCTTGAATAGATCATATTTTGCTCCTTTTACAGATTCAAAGGTTCTTTTCAACTCATATCCTGAATATCTGAATCTTTTTTCTTTAGATAATAAATTTTTAGTAAATATATTTACTTCTCCTTTTAATTTTTTTTCTTGCACAGGGAAATTAATTCTATTTTCTTTGAATTTCTTTCCATTTAATTCTTCTAATTTACCAGAAGGTGTTAGATAAAATTCATATGCTTTATATTCACCTTTATACTTATTATCAAAATCTTCTTCTTTAAAAGAAACTCTGTATTTTCTATCTGTTTTAAGTTCTATATAACCATAACCTATTTCTTTCCAAGTATCATATCTATTTGCCCCATGATAGCCAGTTTCAACTTTTATATATTTATTTTGACCATTTTCTTCAACAATCTCCTCAAATTCTAAATTATTTGTTCGTAATTTTTCTTTATTAAAATTAGATATCTCGGAAATATGTTTATATTTTGATTCGGGTTTATTTGATACTTCATCATCAAATCCAATTACATTAAATACTACTCTTGCTGTATCATTTACAACTTCAACTTCAGTTGTACCATATGTTCCATTTGTTTCTATATTATTTTTATCAATATTTATATTTATTTCTTTTTCTATTGAAACATAATTTGTTTCGCCGTCTTTATTTTTAATGTTTTCTTTAACTTTATATTTACCTTCTTTTAATTTATTAAAAATGATTTCACCATTTTTGTTTGTCTTAGCTTTGATTTTTATATCTTTGTTATGTTCTTGATCTCCTTCCACATCAAATGCAATTCCTTTTAATGGATTGCCATTTACATCTTTTTTAATTATTTTTAAATTTCCATAAAGTGGGTAAGCATTTAACACTTCTTTAAGTTCTAATTTTATTTTACCATCTTCAATTTTAAAGTCTTCTTTTTTTATTATTATTTCTTCATTTGATACTGAATATCCAACTGGTGCTGAAACTTCTCTTATTGTGTAATTTCCAACTTCGATATTCTCAAAAATGACCTCACCTTTAAAATTAGATACGGCGTTTTTAACAAAGTTACCTTTTTCGTCAATAATATTAAATACAACCCCTTTAAGTCCCTTTGCATTCAAAATTTCATTTTTGGTAAATATACTTTCCCAGAAAGATTTTTTATATCCTTTTTTAATAAAGCTTATTGTTCCTTTAGGTGCAGAAATCTTTGCTTTCCTTTCATCAGTTGATACATATTTTCCATTTGTTAATGTGTCTTTTTTTAAAGCGTCATTACTTATATTTTTTCCTGCTATAAGCAGTCTTTCTTCTACATTCAAATCATCTTTTGTATCTACTTTTACATTAAATGTTATATCCACTCTTTCACCAACTTCAAAAGTTCCTTCTTTAAGAAATACTTTGATAGCTGTTACTTTCGATAAATCTCCTGGTAAATTTTCTTGCCATATAAGCTTTTTAAGTTTTGGATCAGATATAGAATATTTAACTCCATATTTAGTTTCACTTGGCTCTTTATCGTTTATTAACAATTGTCCTAAATATTTTATATTAACATTTGTTCCTCTACTTGATCCTTCTTTTACATCTAATATCGTTTCATTTTGGTTAATATCCATAGTTTCAAATGTATATCTTACATCGTTGTTGAATGGTAACACATCTAATACTGATAACGCATCTCTATCTTCAGGTGTTTTATTTAATACACTTATTTTATATGAAATAATATCATTTGGATCTAAATTAATATTTCTCTTTGTATAAATACTTCCTTCTTTTGAAACTTTTTGCATTTTATCAACAACAATTTCTTGAGTTGCAACTAGTTTAAATGATTCAATTTCAATCATTTTTTCTTTTAGAATTGACTCATTATCAAAATCAACTTTAAATATTGAAGAGTATTTTCTATCATCCATCATATTACTAGTTTTGGTATTTACACTAGCGAACTTTCCACCCTTAAATTTGAAATTGTCTGCCGTAAAAACAATCGCTGAGTTTTGTTTTCCCTCATATCTATCTATAATTTCATATTTTGCTGACATTGATTTTTTGAAATCATCAACTACTTTTATTTCTTCAATATCAATTCCATCAGGAAGTTCTAATACTGCTTTAAAATTTTTAAGATCTTCTTCATTACCATATGTATTAGCTAAATTTATATTAAGATTATATATTCCACGTGTTCCAGCTAAAACATGATTTTCCTTATTATAAGCTGTATCTATTCCATTTATATCTATATTTGCTTTTTTAGGTATATGTTTAATTTTAATAGAATCTGTATCTGATAATTGAGTTCCGTCATAATATACATTCACACTTTGATAAAAATTTTCTTCTTGTTCTTCTAATACTTTTAAGTCTTTTAAAACGATGAAATCTTCTCTAACATTTACTTTTGTTTGATATGACATAAAAAGCTTTTCATACGCACCATCTATTTCTATTATGTAATAATCTATATCATCTATATTTTTAAATTGGTATGTAGATTTTTTATTAATTACTACATGTTCCTCAGAAAGAAGAATATCTTCATCAGAAGGATCGTGTTTTCCTCTTTTAAATTTATATTCTTTAATGACTGCATTAGGAGATATCTCAATCTCATTTTCTTTATTAATTTGGTAAAAAGATATATTCTTAAAAATCAATCTTTTATCTAAATTTTTTTCTAGTATTTTTAAATTTTTTATTTTTTTATTATCTCTATTCAAATAAATTGATGAATTATAGTGTAAATCTCTATTCCCTTTCAACCAAGGTTCATACAAAACGTTTGAACCACTTTTACGTACTTTATCTTGGTTTGGTATCACTATGTCTGGTCTTTGATATTTATGCAATTTAGCTACACGTATGCTTCCTTGCTTTGAGAGAACTATTTCTTTCTCATCTGACCTTTTGTTTAAAACATTTACTTTTGCATTAAGTACATAATTTATATCTTGCCCGATTTTTAATTTTTTTGTATCGATTATAAAAGGTGGGATAGTTTTTCCTTTAGCAGTAATTATATATTTTTTATCATCAACTTTCTTCCAATTAGATCCAATAAATTTAGGATTAATATTTTCTTCGCTTCCATTATCATCAATATACGTTACGTCTTCTAATATAATTTCATAATCTACAGTATCAACATCTCTATCATAAAGTAAGGATCCCGCTAAATTAAGTCTATTATCTTCATCTATAGAAACCCTTTCTTTTTGTAAAATTGTCTCATATGGAGTATATATTACCGTATATCCATTTTCTAAGCGTGGTTCTATGTATTTAACTTTTATGTTTTGTCCATTTGCTTTTGCGATTATTTTATTTTCCTTTATAATATCTAAATAAGATTTAATATTGGCATTATCAGGTGATAATCCTTTTTTTAATTTAAATAATATAGGTTGAACTATACTTCTTCCAGCTGATATCGTATTTAAATTAAATTCTATAAATCCATTTTCAATTTTTGACTTTTTTATTGGACCATCTGGTAATCTTACTGTCTTAAAATCAATTAATGAATCCTCTATATAAAATCTCATTTTTGCATCTGATAAATCTTTATTTTTTATATCAATTTTTATATTCGCTCTTATTTCATCATCTATTTTATATTCTTGTACAGGATAATCTAAACTCAAAATTATATTATCTGTATCAGGCTCGTATATTTCTTTAATATATTTTATTTCAAATTCAATAAAACCTTTTTTTCTATCTTCCGCAGTTAGTTTTTTCCCTGCAAATGTAACTTCATTCTTTATCTCCGGAATATATCCTGGAATTTTTGGCACGTCTAACTCACACTTGCTTCCATCTGTTAGTTTAATTTTATCAGGTAATAATTTATTCTTATTCTCATCTACATACAGTATTTTCAATTCAATGGGATCTACAATACGTCCGTATCCTTCTCTTATATTATTTGGGTTATTTCCGGAAACCGTCCTTAATATAGCTTGTTTAGTACTACCATTTTCTGCTTTTAATCCAAAAGCACCTTGATCTATTATTTCTACACTATCAGATATTTTTATCTCATCTTTAATTAGATTATGTGCAAATGAATTTCCTTGAATATCTTTTAAATTTATCAGAGTAGATAAATCTAAATTTGTAATTTTGTTATTTTCCATAAACAAATGCATTGATTTTAAATTATGTAATTTTTTAAAAGAAAAATCACTTATTTCATTATTACTAAAACCACCTATAAGCTCAAGGTTGTCTAATTCATCTAGATTTAAAGCTTTTAAACGATTATTCCAAAATCCGTACAAATGACGCAATTTTTTATTTTGACTTAAATTTAAATCAGAAATCATATTATATTCAAACCCTGATATGCGCTCTAAATTAATGTTTTTAGTAAAATCAACACCAGATATATTATTACTTCCAAATCCATCTATTAACTTTAATTTTATATTGTTTGAAATATTCAAATTATTTATTTGATTATTTTCAAATGCATTTTCTTCAGCACTTAGACCAAATAAGTCATCATCTTCAACTCTACCTATTTTTTCCAAATTAGTATTTGTTGAAAAATCTAAATTTTCTATTGCTTGATCATTAAACCCAGATATTTCCTTTAGATTTGTTAATCCATTAAGATTTAATTCACTGATTAAAATTTGATTTCTATAATAGTGTTCTCCATTAAACCCATGAATATATTCTAATTTTTTATTATTTGAAAAATCTATCTTTCTTTTTTGTATTGCATTAAAAGCGTCTATGTATCTCAAATTTGGTAATACAGAAAAATCTAATTCGTCATATCTAAAATCATATTTTTTATCAGCTTTCTCCATACCAAAATCGTACATTAATTGGTTTAATCCAAAAGCATTATCAAAAACACGATATCCTTCAATCGTTTCTTTCCCTATTTCTTCTAAAGAAACGCAACCAGTGAACTTTACCTCTTCTATTGCAGCATGAACGAATGCACCGTTACCTATAATTTTTAAATTTTGGCAATTTTCTAAATTAACTTTTTTTGAGTATATATTAGTAAAAGCTCCGTCCCCAATAAACTCTAAATTTTTACATCCACTTAAATTTATTTCATCTGAAAATTTATTATTCATCATCTCATAATTAGGGCTAAAAGTATTTTCATAATTTGAAAATGACGAAGGCCCAATTTTTTTTAATTTCTTCAAATTAGAAAAATCCAAATTATTTTTAAATTTTTGATTAACAAAACAAAACGCTTCGATTTCTTCAACATTTTCTAATTTATCTATAATAAATTCTTTAGCAAAATTATTACAAAATGATCCATTATCGATATGTTTTAATGATTTGAGTTTGGAAAGATCTATTTTTTTTAACATCAATTTACTAAATGAATTTTCTCCAATATATTCTAATTTATCACAATTTTCAAAATTAATTTCACCATAATTTAAAATTTCATAATCAACCATGTAATTATAATCAGGAGTTTCATTATATGCAAAGTTATCTGAAGCTAGATATCGTAAATTACTACAGCCATTGAAATTTATATTTATTATAGCATTACATGGTTGATATTCATCTTTATTTAATGTAATCGCATTTGGTCCTATTAACTCCAACTTCTTCATAGGTGATAAATTTATATCTAATTTTTTATTTTCACCAGTTGAGCTAGGTTCTATTTTAAAATTTATAGCCTTATGCCCTAGGTATTTTACATTATTCATATTTCTAAAATCCACTGTAGCACAATTCATCGTTGGCAGCTCATCTATTCCATATGTTTTTAATTCTTTATCTAATTCTGCTTCAAAAATTTCGCTTTGCTTATATCTGTTCTCTCTTTCGTTCTCATTAATTAAAAATACTAATTCCGAATCTAATTCACTTGTGTTTTTTTCTTTTGCATACACACCTATTTGTGTAATCTTTTTAAGATCACTATATCTAGCTGAAGTATCATCAGGCATAACACCAGGAAGTATTAAGTCATGATTTGTTTCTGCTTTTTTGTATCCTTGTTCACTATATCCTAAAAGAACATTCTCTCCTTCTGGAGAAACAGCATACTTGAAGTCTCCTAAAGTCCAACCACCACCTATTGGATACTCATACCAATTTAATGCAACAGGTATTTCAACTTCTTTTGTGCTAGCAAAGCCAAATTCATTTTCAGCTTTATATGTTACTTTCTTTAATCCACCTGTAGCTGTATCTAGAGTTTCTGGAGTTACTGTAAGGTTTATATTTTCTGCTTTAAATCCTGCTACGTCTTCTACAGTTACAAAAGATAAAAGTCTTTCTTTATCTACTTTTTCATTTAATTTTAAGTTAGGGATATTATTTTCTTTTATTACTGGTTCTTTTTTGATGTTGTAATATATTACTTCTAAAACAAAACCATCTTTATCTGGAGTAAAATCTAGTTTACTCTTTGTGTTATATCCATATATTTTTTCAGGTATAAATGTATTTGGTTCATTAAGTATGAATACTTCGTTTTCTTTACTTAAATCATCTCCAAGTATTTTACTTGGCATTAATTCAGATTTTTCATTTGGTTTTGTAACATCTTCTATTCCCGTATATTTAACTTCAATATATACAGGGTTTACGATATGACCAAAAGAGCCTTTAATTTTTTCAGATTTAATTAAAGGATTTTTTGTTTCAACTTTTACATATCTGCCATTTTTTGTAAAAACTGTTTGTCCAAAAGTTTTTACGCTCTCAGGAATTTGTACTTTTACTAAATTGTTTTGCTCAAAAGCACTATTTCCAATTACATTTAAAGTATTATTAAGTTTTACTTCACTTAAATTGTTATTTGCAAATGCTCCTAAGTTTATTTTTAATAGTTTTGTATTTAAAGATAAATCTAATTTTTCAAGTTTATTATCTCTAAATGCATAATTTCCTATTTCTTTTAAACTTGCAGGAAGACTAATGCTTGTTAGATTATTATTTGCAAAAGCATATTCTTCTACTATTTCAATTCCATCAGAAAGTGCAAGTGCATTAATCTTTTCCTTTTGGAAAGCATGTGCTTTTATTCCTTTAACTGTCTTTTCATCTATCTTTCCTGGAACTTTTAAATTAAAGCTTCCTGCTTTTAATTTTTCCTTTCCTTTTTCTGTTAAAGAAGATATATATATTTGTCCTTCTTTTTCTTCATATTTAAAATCTTCTTTTGTATATGTACTAAAAACAATTGGTGCTTTTAGTGCTATTTTATTTTGTCTTCTTATACTAAATATATTTTCTTTGTTTTTAAAAACAAAAGAAAACAAAAACATCATTAGAAAAAGCACCATTAAAAGATTAAGCAAGCCTATCTTCTTAACTTTTTTAGTGCTATTTTTTCTATTTTCACGTTTTATTTTTAGCTGTATTTTTTTATTTTCTCTTTCCTTTTCCATTTTTTCCCTTCTTAATTTATATTTTCTTTACCTTAAATATACTACATAATTAAGTAGAAAAAAGTTTTTTTACACTTAGATGTATAAATTTAATATTATTGTAAAAATTAAAAATTGTTCAAAAAATTGACCTAGTTTACATAAAAGTGTATAATATAATTGTAGTAAAAATATAGATTTAGTTAGACTTAACTAAACAAGAGAAAAGAGGTTATAATTTATGTTAAAAAAGAACTACAAGATGATGGACATCTACAAAGACGGCTCTGCATTCCACATGGATGCACTTTTCGAAGGACCAATCTCAAGCTTTTTGTCAGCAGACAAAATCATTAGAAGCGCAGTTTTAACTGCAAAACAAAACGGTGTTGATGTACTTCAATTCAAAATTAGAAGTTTTTCAACAGTAATACGAGCAAAAGGCAAAATGGGAAGACATTTCACAGTTGCTAAACACATCTTTACAACAGGGCTTTCAATAGCACTAATTTGTAAATATGCACTTGAACTTAACCAACAAGTTGAATTTGAATTCAAAGAACTAGGAAATTTAACACTCCCATTTAACCCATCACTATCTGGATACAAATCTTATGGATTTGGAAAAGAAGTAAAACTCTTAAAAATTTATGCTGATAATGATTCACCAGTTGGCTCTAGTGTAACAGCTTTATATGGTTCATATGATGAACTAATGAAATCTGGATATCCTCTACTATTTATACAAGATAGGATAAACGAGGTACTAAATGAGCTTAAAGATAACAATTTAGTCTTTTATGCAAACTTACCAATGATTGAAAATCCAGCTTATGAAACAAGACTTGCAAACTATACTTATTATAGTATTGCATACCTATTAAACGAATGCATGCAAAGAGGAATTGATATCTCAACACATCACAAAAAAGAAGGTGAAGCATTCCCTTGGACAGAAGCCATTAACCTAAACAATATGATGTAATCATTAACTAAAAGAATAAAAGAAGCAATTTGCTTCTTTTTTCTTTTCCTTACTTATATTCTTTTTTCTTATTTATTTCTTTTTTTATTATTTATTTCTTATTTTTTCTTTTGTTTATTCCTTTTCTTTTTTTCTTTTATTTTCTTTTTTGTTGTTTTTCTTTTTATTATTTTAATTATTTTCTTATATTATCCTTTTATTTGTTTCTTATTTATCTTTGTCTATTTATATTTTATTTCTCTTTTTTTTACATTTTTATTTCATTTTTCTTTTCATTTATTTTATAGCATTTTTTTTAATCTTTTGATATTATATTATTTGTTTATTAGGAGAAACGCTATGAATATACTATTTTATTTAATAATAATTTTTTCAAAAGTTTTAAACTTTTTTATAAATATATTTTTTAAAGGACGTGGAACAGACATCTCTGGTCTTATTGCATACAAAATTATGCCAGACTTTTTAAAAAGAGTTAAAAACATTGATCCAGATAAAGTAATAATTGTAACAGGAACAAATGGAAAATCTACTGCTACTAATTTAATTGTAACTACTTTAAGAAATATGGGAAAAACTGTATCAGCAAACTTAGAAGGTGCAAACCTTACAACAGGAGCTATAACTACTGTTCTTAAAAACATTACATTAACAGGTAAACTCAAAACAGAATATTTAGTTATTGAATCTGATGAAAGATATCTTCAAATTACATACCCACAACTTAAACCAAAACATTTAGTAATTACAAATCTTCAAAAAGACCAAATGCAAAGATCAGCAACACCTGAATTTATATACAATAAAGTTAAAGAAACTATTAAAATATCTAAAAATGTATATTTAAATGCAGATGAGCCTATATCTCTTTCTCTAAAAAGATTTGCACCAGGTAATGTAATTACATATGGTGTTGAGAAAAACGATAAATCCTTTGTAAAACCTGAAGAAGAAATTAGTACATTCCCTTGCTACTATTGTTCATCTAAAATGTCTTTTGACTATTTTAATCTAGACAATATCGGTGGATTTAGATGTACTGAATGCGGATACAAAAAAGAAACTCCAGATTTTAATGTAGAAAATATAGATTATGCAAGAAAAATAATTACTGTTAATGGTAAAAAATATATGACTAATTACAATATGATGTATTTCCAATATACATATGTAATAGCTATAGCTGTTCTTACAAATCTAGGATTTACTTATGAAGAAATTAACAACAATTTATATAAATTTGAAAACATACATGGAAGAATTGATGATTTAAGATACCACTTCCTTGATGATGAAGATACAATGAAGGTTAAAAAAGTAAAATACCATCGTATTAAACAAGGTAATTCTGAAACATTACAAACTGTTTTAAATATAATTACTGAAGATATTAAAGATAAAACTGTAATATTCTTCTTAAACGAAGTTGAGGACTACCCTCCTTACTTTACTTCTTCCTTCTATATATTTGATGTAAATTTAAATAAATTAAAAATGCAAAATCCAAATATAATTTGTTTTGGTAGATCTGTTGCATATGATGTTGCAAACAAATTAAAATATGAAGGATTTAATGAAGATAAACTTACTGTAATAGAATCAGCTGATGGTAAAGACCTATTTAAAGAACTTGAAAAAGATAAATATGGAGATAATATTTACTTAATACTACCTATAGAAAGACTTCCAAAACTTAAAAAAGAATTAAAACATGCTAATAAGCATAACCAAAAAGAAAGAAAAGAAAATTAAAATGAAAGAAAAAAATGAAATAACCGTAATATGGCTTTATCCAGATATTTTAAATAACTATGGTGATAGAGGAAATATTGAAGCAATAAAATATATTGCAAACAAAAAAAATATTAAAGTTAATTTAATTAAAGTACATAAATATGATGATCCAATACCTTTTGAAAAAGGAGATCTTATCCTCCTTGGTGCTGGGGAATTTAGAGTTATGCCTAAAATTATAGAAAGACTTAAAAAAGATATAGATAAATTAAAAGAATATATAGAAAACAATAAATACATATTTGTATTTAATGTAACAGCATCTATCTTTGCTAAAGAAACAATTAGAAGAAATGGAAAAAATATAAAAGGACTTAACCTACTTCCTCTTACTATAAAAGAAAAAAGATATAATTATGGTGATGATCTATACCTTAGTATATATAATGGAATGGATATAATCGGATCACAAATACAAATGGCAGACTATATTTTAGAAGATGATAAATATTTTGGTGATGTACATTATGGATATGGTAATGATTTCTATTCAAAAAAAGCTGGTGCAAGATATAAAAATCTAATATTTCCAAATATTCAAGGACCACTTTTCTTTAAAAACCCTTGGTATTTAGAATTTGTATTAGAAGATATATTAAGCGGATTTAAAAACTCAAACAATGTAATTACAGACTTTAATTTAAATGATTATATAACTACATACCCTTATGAGGTTAAAGCATTTGAAGCGGCAAAAAAATTCATTAAAGAAAAACCTGCTGCATCTAAACATGACTATACAAATGAATATCTATTATAAAATATAGTAAAAAAACATAAAAAATATTAAAAAGTATTGCTATTTATTATAAAACATAGTATTATATAAAAGTAATTAGTAATACTAATACATGCGACTGTGGTGGAACTGGCAGACACGCTAGACTTAGAATCTAGTGTCTTACGACGTGGAGGTTCAAGTCCTCTCAGTCGCACCAATATTTAGAAGCGTTTTATAAACGTTTCTTTTTTTATAAAACTTTACAGAATTATGTAAACATGTTATAATAATAATGTTGATGTGACAGATTGTATACTCCGTTACATCCAGGATAGACATTTTAATTATGAGTAATTACTCAAGGAGGTAGAAAAACATGTTAGATGTTAGAAGCGCAACAATTGTACGTAAGGCAATTAATGATTACTTATCCACACCAAATGGGGGAAGTTTAGAAGCAGTTTGTAGAATGGAGCCAATTGCTCAAAGCACAGCAAGCAGCGGTTATACTGTGTTAGGGCTTCAATCTGGAGATGTAACCCTATTAGTATGGGTTCAATTTGATGAAACACACGGCGTTATTGTGCGAAGAGTAAAATCTATAGCATGGTAATTAATAAAAAGAAAATTTTCTTTTCTCTCTCTATCAAGAGAGAGTTTTTTATTTCCATTTATAGTTTTCAATTTAAACATAAAAAAAGAGCATCTAAGCTCTTTATCTGGCGGGGGTGGAAAGAATCGAACTCTCATCTGAGGTTTTGGAGACCTATATTCTACCATTGAACTACACCCCCATGAAGTATTTTTATTATACTATAAAAAAATATATAAAACAATATATAGAATAATAATTATTATAATAATAATTAATATTATTAATGTAAAAAAAGAAGCTTTTGGCTTCTTTTTTATATTTAACATTTTAATACTCTAATGCTGCAGATTTAGTTTTATTTAATTCATTTATATATTCTTGTTTTTCTTCATCTTTTAGATTTGTATATTTTGTATTTTTAAATTTATTTATTTCTTTTTGTATATTATCTTTTTCAGATTTTTCTTTTATTTTATATTCATATACTATTTCTCTTCTGTTGTTTGTTTTACTTTTTGTAACTATTTTTAAAGCAATTGGGAGATTTGTTTTTTTATCTAGATAAAAGATTCTTTCTTCATCTTCTATATTATATTTAACTCCAATTACATTTTTATTATCTTTATATTCTTCTTTTTTAGATATTTTTATATTTTTAGCCTTTTTTTCTTCATTTACAAATGGTAAATAAATATGGTCTTTAAGTTTAACATTTCTTAATTTTTTTGCATCTAATTTTAATTGTTTCTTATCTTTTTCAAAATATATTATATTTTCTTTATTTTTAAAATCTATATATTCAGATGTATTTATATTTAATCTTAATCCATATTCATCTTTAGCTTTAGATATGTTTTTTACCTCTTCTTCATATCCTCTAACTCTGTATAAACTAATACTGTATACTTCTTCCTTTTCTAATCTTTTTATACTTTGTTTATATTTAATTAATGAAAATTGTTTAGATGCAACGAAAAAAGTTATAGCTAAAATTAATAATATTATACTTATGCAGCATATTAAATAATTATCCTTTATTCCTTTACTTTTTCTTTTATCTCTATTTTTATCTCTTGTTTTTGTTTCAACATCTATTCTATTATTCTCTTTTTTTATATTATTTGATTTTCTCGACATTTTATGCCTTTCAATTATTTATTTATTTTTATTATATATAATTTAAAAACTTTACTCAATATAAAAGAAGAGAATAATCTCTTCTTTATTCTTTATTCTTTGTTCTTTATTTTTTATCTTTTTCTTAAGATTTTATTTATTTGTTTTCTTTATTTTCTTTATCTGCTTCATTTTCTTTTTCTTCATCTTGATGTTCATTTTCTTTTTTATTTTCTTGTTCTTTTATTTCTTCTTGTAATTCATTCTTCTTTTTTT
Organism: uncultured Clostridiaceae bacterium; assembly: GCA_946998225.1. Taxonomy (GTDB): domain Bacteria; phylum Bacillota; class Clostridia; order TANB77; family CAG-508; genus CAMPYH01. The sequence continues at coordinate 95,513 of CAMPYH010000002.1, forward strand.
CAAAATCTTCTGTAGTTTTTACTTCAAATTCATTTCTGTTTATTGGTTCTACATCATATTCTTCTACATTTTTAAGAATTATTTCATATCTATAGCATTTAAGTTCTTTTCCGCTTAGATCTGTTTCTTTATATTCTCTTAAAGTATTTCCTTTAGTTTCTATAGTATATGTTTTAATTTTATCTTTATCTTTAAATGTATATATTATTACTTCTTCACCATTTACTTTTTTCTTTTCTACATTCTTTTTAAACATATCTAAAAATGTATGTTTTTTATCTACAAATGTTGGGAAGTATTTTAATTGTTCTTCTTTTTTATCTATTGCTGCATATATTTTATCTTTTGGTATAACATGTATTACTTCTTTTTTATTTAAATCCCCTTCAACAAAACCAGGTTCATTTTTTTCTGTAACTCTATATTTTTTATTTAAAAATTGTAATGTATATATTGGTGTTACTGAATCTTTTTCATACACTTTATATGTATAATTATTTTCTTTTGCTAATTTGCTCGCAGTTATTAACATCTTAAACTCTGATGCTTTATTTATACAAAGTAATCCTAATACAAGAACTAATATTAATACCACTGCTATTAAGTATAAAATTATATTTGCCTTTTTTTCACTTTTCATTTCTATCTCCTTCATTAATATCTTATATATTTATATTATATCTTATTTCAAAAATTTTAAATGCTTTATATATAAAAATAAGATAAATTTAAATTAATTAATAAATATATATTCATTAATTTAAACTTATCCTAAATCTTAAATTCTAAACTCTTTCTACATAATTACCAGTTCTAGTATCTACTTTAACCTTATCTCCTATTTTAACAAATAGTGGAACAGATACTACTAGATCATTTTCAAGTGTAGCTGGTTTTCCTGATGTAGTTGCTGTATTTCCTGCAAATCCTGGTTCAGTATATTTAACTTCAAGTATAACAAACATAGGTGGTCTTACTTCAAGTATTTCTCCTTCATATGATACTACTGTAACTTCCATATTTTCTTTAATATATTTAAGTGCATCACTCATTTGTGTTTCAGTCATACCTAGTTGTTCATATGTTTCTTTATCCATTAAATAATATAAATCATCTGCCTCGTAAATATATTCCATCTTTCTTATACTTAGTTCAATCTCTTCAACTTTCTCTGCTGGATTTAATGTTTTTTCTATTATTGCTCCTGTTCTTACATTTCTTAATTTTGTTCTAACAAAAGCTGGACCTTTACCTGGCTTTACATGTTGAAATTCTATTACTTTAAAAATGTTTCCATCATACATAAAGATAGTTCCATTTTTTATGCTTCCTGCTTGTATATTTGCCATATTATCTCCTTTCTCCTTTGATAATATATAATAAAATAGATATTCTATCAAGAAAATATATTTAAAATTTTCTTAATATTTTTTATTTTGTTTTCATATATTTTAAATATTCATCAATTATTTCTTTTGGTTTTCCATAATCTCTCATCTCACCTTTTTCAATCCATAATACTTCATCACAAATTGAAGTTAGGTTTTCTGTATTATGTGATACTATAATAACTGTTCTATTTTCTTCAGAAATTAGTTCTTTCATTTTATTATAACTTTTAACTCTAAATGCTGAATCTCCAACACTTAAAATCTCATCAATTAATATAATATCTGTTTCAAGTATAGCTGTTATTGAAAAGGCTAATTTAGATTCCATACCAGAAGAATATGTCTCTACCGGTTTGTACATAAACTCTCCAATATTTGCAAAATCAATTACCTCTTGTACTTTAGCGTTTATTTCATCTTTTGTAAAACCTAAAAGTAATCCTGAAAGTATTATGTTTTCATATCCTGTAAGTTTTCTTTTAAAACCTACACCTATAGCTTGAAGTGATACTGTACCACCACATAGATCTATTTTTCCTTCATCTGGTGAAAAGATACCTGCAATTGCTCTTAAAAGAGTGGATTTACCAGATCCATTTGATCCTACTATCCCTAATATTTTTCCCTTTTGAAGTTTAAATGATATATTTTTTAATGCAGTATATGCAGAGTTTTCTCTTTTTTCCATTCTTAAAAAGTTTTTCTTTATTGAATAAGATTTAAGAGATCTATATTTTATACTTACATTATCTACTATTAATCCAAATTCTTTTTTGGATACATCATTCATTTCTTTATTTTTTTCTATTATTTTTTTATTCTTATCTTCTTTTTCTTTTATTTTTTCCATTCTCACCTCTTATGAAATTTTAGCATAACTGTTTTCATATTTATGTATTATTTTTATACCTATAAATCCTATTACAAGAGATATAACTATCCATATTAAGCACATCTTAAAATCTGGACTCTTTTTGTATAATATTACTGTTCTCATTTGATCTATGACAAATGCTACTGGATTTACCTTAACTAAAACATTATTCCATGGTTTAGGTATTCTCTTTTTAATACTGTAAAATATTCCAGATAAATAGAATAACATCTTTAAAACAATTTTAGTTAAATTAAAAAGGTCATCTATATATACACCAAAGTGTAATAATATTAATCCAAATGAATAAGATATTATATATATTAAAGCTAAAAGTGGGAAAAAGTAAAACAAATTCCAGGTTAGCTCGACATCTGAAAAAAGTATTAGAAGTAATAAAAGACCAAAAGATATCATTGTTTTAAAGAAGTAAACTAGACTTCTTTGAAGTAATAAAATATATTTTGGAATATATACCTTGCTAATAATATGTTTATGGTTTTTAATTAATTTTACAGCACCTAATATAATTAATTCAAAAAAAGTCCAAGTTGTAAGACCTATTAAAATAAATACTGCAAAATGTGGTTCTGATGCTTTAAATACTATTTTAGCTACATAAATATATATAATCATAAAAGCTAATGGATCTAGTATCCACCATAGCCAATTTAAATATGAGTTTGCAACTTCTGTTTTTAAATCTGCTTTAGCTGTATATGTTGCATATTTCATATATTGCTTTAAATTCTTAAAAAAAAGTTTAATATCCTTCATTATCTAATTCCTCTAATAAATGTTTAAGAGTTCTTTCTACTCCCTCTTTTACTGTATATCTATTTTTATATCCTAATTTTTTTAATTTACTTGCATCAAGCATTCCTTCTGAAAAAGGAGCATATGATCTAGTTTTATCTTCTTTAAGATCAATAATAACTTTTAAATTAGGATCAAAACTTGCTATTGTTTCTGCTAATCCTTTAATTGTAATTTCATTACCTTCATCTGCCACATTGTATATTACTTCATTTTTTGGTGATTCAAGAAGTATTTTAAACATTGCTGAAACTGCATCACCTAAATATGTATATCTTCTAAGTGGTAGTCCTAAGCTCTTCATAACTATATTTTCATGTTCTATATAATTCTTTAAAAAGTCTGATTGTACTCTACCATCATATATATTTATTCCAGGACCAAATGTATATGTTAATCTAATTGCTTTACCATTTAATCCTTTTTGAGCATTATATGCTATTATTAAATTTTCAGCATTTTTCTTACTTTCTGCATATACATTTCTAATATTTGTATGATCTAAATATCCTAATTTTCCATCTTCTTTAAAATAATCTTCGCCTTCATTTTTTTCTCCATATATTTCTCTAGAAGATATAAACAAATATCCTTTAGCATTTTTTTCATCTGCTACTTTTAATGTATTAATTGTACCTAATGTATTTGCTAAATTAGTTCCTATTGGATCTTTTTTAATATATGAAGGGCTAGCAGGTCCTGCTGTATGAATAACATAATCTACATCTTCATCTATCTTAATTTCATCTTGAACATTTTGTTTTAAGAAAACAAATTTTCCATTCATCTCTTTAAATATTTGGTCTGAAAGTTCATTATTAGATAAAGCCAGTCCATATACCTTATGATCCTTATTATACTCTTTGTTTAAAAAATAAAGAGTTAGGAAGAAATATCTTCCTATCATTCCATTAATACCTGTAATTAAGAAAACACTATTTGGAAGCTTATCTAAATTATTATCTTTTATAATATTTAAAATATCTTCTTTTACTATTTTAGTAATTTTCATGTCCACTCCTATTCGTGTTTTGTTCCTTCAAAAAACTCTTTATAGTCTTCTGCATTTAATACACCTATCATTTTGTAAATATCATCTTGTGTTGTAATTTTAATATTACTTGTTGATGATTCTACAAAATGACATTTGTTTCCAAGATATGTCATTAAATTACAATTATCTATAAACATATCATAATTTCCAATTTCTTCTCTTACCTTATTATGTGCCGCTAAAATATCTTTTAAGAAAAATGTTTGAGGTGCTTTTGCTCTTTTACATTTTGATCTTTCAATAACTTCTATTATCTCGCCCTCATCATTTATTATAACAGGTGTTTCAGACATATTAGCACATGAAATTGCATTACCTTTTTCTTTACATGTTTCAATGTTTCTTGTAATTAAATCTTCACTTATAATCGGTCTTACACCATCATGGATTAATACAATATCATCATCTTCCATATTTCTTGAAGCTAAATCAAGGCCTGTATAAATTGAATCCATTCCAGATTTTGATGAATATGGTTTTGTAACTTCAACAACTTTTTTAATATTAAAATGTCTTATTTGTTCTTTAGTATACTCTTCATATCCTTCCTTAATAACAACATAAATTTCATCAATAAGTGGATGCTTTTCAAACTTTAAAATTGTACTGATTAAAATTGGTACTCCTCTAAATTTTATAAATTGCTTTGGAATTTGATATTTCATTCTTTGTCCAGTTCCACCAGCAAATATAACCACTTTATTTTTTCCCATCTCTTTTCCCTTTCTCTAAGATAATTTTTGCCATGTCTTCTGTGGCATCTTTTGTTTTTACGACAAATTTATTTTTAGTTTTTTCTATTTCTTTAAACGGATAATCTTCCTCTAATATATTTTTAAGTTTATTTTTATCTTTTGCATAAACATTTTTAAACTCTTCTTTTATATCTATCTCTAGACCTCTGTCTATTATATATTTATCATAATCTGGTATAAATAAAAATACTTTAAGTCCACTTACCATTGCTTCATATACTGCACATGAATAATCTGTTATTAATATATCTGAAATTAATATATATTCTGCAGTTAGACTTTTATTATCTACATATGCATTTATATTTTTAAGATCATTATATTTTTCTTTTAAATATTTATCTATTTCTTCTTGTGTTAAAATGAGTTTATCGTTTTTATGTGTTTTAATAACTAAATTATATCTATTAAAATCTATTATATCTAATAATTCAAATACTATATTTCTTAAATCCTCAGTATTTGCTCTAGTAGTTGGTGCATATACAATTGTTTCTTTACTTTTATCTAGCTTTTCCTCTACAGCTTTAAATTCATCAGATTTTTCTTTGTAATCATACATGTTTTTTTGACTGCTTAATATGTCTACTATTGGAAGTGGAGAAATTATACATTTACTTTCATCATAACCAAATCCAGATGCTAAATTTTTGCTATACGCATTTGATGATGCAAATATATAATCATAATTTTTATGCATATTAAATGTTTTTTCTGAAAATGTACTTCTACCATTTTTCTTATCTAGTATGTTTTTGCCAAAGCTCTTCATACTACCAAAAGAATGCCATATTTGGAAAACTGTTAGTTTTTTATTGGTAAAATTACAAATTGGTATTGAATAACCATCTATTACAGCTATACTACTATTACTTAAATTCCATAAATCTTTTAATATATTAAAAGCATATTTAAATGAATACTGTGTTCTCATACATGATGTATATATATGTACATTTTCATTTTGTTTTTTTATTTCATTTATAAGTAATTTAAAATTTATTGATTCTTCGTCTAATTGTCTAGATAAAAATGCTATTTTATTTTTATCTCTTTTTCTTACTAATTGGATTATATTATAAAATACATCAATTACAAAAAAGAATACTTTAACTAAACAAAAAATTATAAATAAAAGTATTTTCTTTAATATATTTAAAATAAAGTTTATAACTTTACTAACGTTTTTCTCCACTATCTTCCTCTATTTATTAAATATCTCTTCAACTATTTGTTTACATGATCCGCCATGTTCTAGTTGTACTTCATCACGTTTAAATTTCTTTTGCCATTTTTTAACTCTAAGCATCCTTAATGATTCTAAAAGTTCTCCTGTATTTCTTGATATATCATCACCTGCAAATTCATCTAGTGTTCTATGAACACCTCTTGTTTGCTCATAATTTTCTTTATCTGGTGCAAATATTATTATTGGTACATCTAGTAGTGCTGCCTCATATATATTTGATGAGAAGTCTGTAATCATTGCATTTGAAACACATAAAAGTTCATTCATATCTGGATAACTAGATAAATCTTTTATATTTGTATACTTATCTAATTTTACACCTAATTTTTTAATAAATGGATGCATTTTTATTATAAAATTAATTCTATGACTTCTACAAAATTCATCTATCTTTTTTAAATCCAACCATTTCATATTATAACGTGCAACAGCTTGTCCTTTCCCTCTATATGTTGGAGCAAATAATACATTTCTTTTCCCTCTTAACTCAGGATATGCATTTAAGACTTTTTCTTTTATATCTTCTCTATTTTCTACTAATCCATCTAGTCTTGGAAGTCCTGTAATTATGAATTTATCTTTTGAAATACCAAAAACATCTTGGTATATTTCTGCTGTTTTATCTGAAGATGCAATTGCTCTTGTATATTTTCTATGTGATGATTTAATAAGGTTTGGACTACCTTCTTTACCAAATCTTGCATACCCTACAGATTTAAATCCAACTCCTGCGTGCCATAATTGTATTAGCTCTACATCTTTATCTATTTTTAAATAATTAAAAAGAGGTGTGTAATTATCTATAAATATATAATTACATTTTGCAACTTTTATTGTTGATCTAATTGTTGGTATAACTTTCTTAATGTTTTTTATTTTAAATACATTAAATGCTTCTTCTATTAAATTATACTCTGTATTTTCTTTCATATAATCATAAAGTGCTATTAAATTTCCATCTATAACAGTTTTATTCATTGTTAAAAATAAAACGTTTTTATTTTTATCTTTATTTGGTGTAATAGCCCTAACTACATTATATAAAAATTGTGTAAAGTATTTAACCATTTTATTAAGAACTTTTTTTATTTTATTTTTTAATTTTTTTGGTCTTGGTACTTCCACAACATCTTCAATTTTAATATTTTTATATGTTTGAAAATTAATTCTTAAAATTGAATTTTTAGTTTTATAAAAAGCTAAATATGCTTTTGCTTTTGGGAAAAGAAATAATTTTTCTTTATCCTCTATGGTTTTATATAATTCTTTATCTAATTGTATAGGTTTTTTATTATATAAAACTAAATATTCACCATATAGTACATGATACTTATTCGAAACATTTACGACATTTATTTTAAAATGTCCTTCTTCTACTTTTATCATTTGGTGTTTTTCTTTACCCTTTTTTCTGTACAAAACTAGTTTATCTACATCATAATTTGTTTTTAAATGCATATATGTATTTTCCCAATATACATCTACAACTTTTAATTTTTTGCTATCTACCGCCATTTTTAATTCCCCTAATTGTATATTTTTATTATCATTAAAATAAATAGTTTATATGCTTTTAGTGTACATAATATCCAAAATTATACCATAGATACCTATATATGTGAATTTTCCACATAACTATATATACATTTTAATATAGTTTATATCTTAAATATATTCAATACCATAATATATTTTATATTTGTATTTTATCAAATAAAAATAGCAGCTCACTGCTATTTAAAATTTATATTTTTCTATATGCTAATGTAAAAAAATGTACATTTATTTCTTTATAGTTGTTTTTTATCATCTCTCTTGCTTCATATAATGTACTACCAGTTGCAATTAAATCATCACATACTAATATATCTTTTACTTTTTCTTTTTTTAATCTTTCTATATTTTTATTTAATATAAAATGGTTTTTAACATTTAAAAGTCTATCTTCTCTCTTTAACGTTTTTTGTTCTATTTCTAAATTCTTTTTTTCTTCATTTCTATCAAGTATTTTTATATATTCCTTATTATATCTTTGAGCTATTTTAAAAGCCATTAGTTCTACTTGATCATACCGCCTTTTAAATATATTTTTCTTAGTTGTTGGAATATATGTAATATATTTAATGTTTTTAATTATATTTAAAAAGATTTTATTGTTTTCAAGTAATTTTAAATAAATATCTATGACATTTTTTCTTTTTCTATATTTATAATCTAATAACATCTGTTTTACAGGTCCTTTATATATTGACGCATATACCAGATCTAATTTTAAGTTTTCATCTCTTAAACGCCCTGTTTTTAATATGCTTTTATATAATCTTTTACAATCATCACACAGATCATTTATATCTGCTTTGTTTTCACAAAAATAACATTTATTTGGAAATATAAAATAGAATATAGATTTTATGATTTTAAAAATTTTGTGTTTTTTATTCATAATCTATATTCTATCATTTTTTATATTCTATTTTTTTATATCTTTCTTTTTATCTGTTTTATTATCTTCTTTTAAAGTTATTATGTTACCACTATATGCATCTTTTTTTTCTTTCTTTTTTCTAATAACATCTCTTGTAAGCTTAGAAATTATTTCAAAAACTAATATATTAAATATTAATGCAGAAAGAAGAGAATTTAGTATAAATCTATATGATGTATAAATTCCAATATATGATATCGTTCCTTTATATATTCCTACTATAATTTGTGGCATTAAAATTACTATATATATAAGCCATATGTAGACAAGTATTCTTCCTATAATTTTAAATGCTAATGCCCATTTTTTATTCTTTTCCGTCTTATCTTCTAATAGATAATATATTGATAAAAGTATTATAAGTACAAATAAACTACATATATAAAATACACTAAACTGGTTGACTATATATTTTAAACCTTCATCTACTTTATTAGATGGATTTTTATATACTAATAGTCCTTTATTTTTATTATCTTTAACTATATCGTCTGTTATTTCTTTTAGCTTTTTTTCTTTATCTTCATTTTCTTTTAAATCTATATTTAAATACACTATATTAGAAAGATTTATATCATCTAAATTTACTTTTTCTCTATCTTTTATAAAAAGCGCTACATCATAAACAAACTTTGGATGTTTTAATGTAAAATCTGTATTTACTGTATATTCTTTTTCATTTAACTTTCCAAGTTTTATTAAAAGTTTATCTTCATTTTTAATATGCTTAAAATCTGCTGTTTCTTTAGTTATATTAACAGCATTTTCTTTAAAATCTTTTGTATTAAGTACATTTATATTATCTTTAACTGTAATTATTTTTGCATCAAAACTGCTGCTTTCGTCCTTAATTACAAGACCTTTGTTTACTTTAAATGTTGAATAATCTTTAATATTATATTTTTCAAATGTTTTTTTAAGATCTATATTTTTAAGTGTAGTCATATCACTTTTCATAATACTAAGATCATAATTCATTTGACTTTCTTTTAAAGCTTTTTTATTACCTTTTACAGTATAATGTAGTGGTAATATTAATGCAGATAAGCACATTGTCATATACAATATATTAAACAGCACTATTATTAATAAAAATGCTTGAATTAGTTTTTTAAAATACTTAAAAAAGTTTTCTCTAAATTTTCTACTCATTGTTTCTCCAATATATTTATTTATCCATTTGACCTAATATATCTTCGATCATTTCATTATTTGTACTATAGTTTTTCATAAGAGTTATGAAATTTTTACTTGCTTCAAAATCGCTTTTGTTTGCAAAACTAGCACGTATATATTCCATAAATGTAAGTTCATCTTTTGAAAGAATAAGTTCTTCTTTTCTTGTACTAGATCTTTTTAAGTTTATAGCCGGATATATTCTAGATTCTGCAAGCGATCTTTCAAGAACTATTTCCATATTACCAGTTCCTTTAAATTCTTCAAAGATAAAATCATCCATCTTACTTCCTGTTTCAACTAATGCTGTTGCAATTATTGTAAGAGATCCTGCCTCTTCTGTTTGTCTTGCAGCACCAAAGAATTGTTTTGGCTTATGAAGTGCTGCTGGATCAAATCCTCCAGATAATATCTTTCCTGATGATGGTTCAACGATATTATATGCTCTTGCAAGCCTTGTTATACTATCTAGTAATATAACAACATCTTTTCCATCTACAACTGCCTTTTTTGCCTCTTCTAGTGTTTTTTCCGCCATTTCAATATGATCATTTGGTGTCATATCAAATGTTGATGCATATACTCTACCTGTTATTGTGTTTCTAATGTCTGTAACTTCTTCTGGTCTTTCATCAATTAATAAAAAGATTAATTCAATATTATTATTTTCATCATTTTTCTTAATACTTCTTGCAATATGTTTTAAAAGAGTTGTTTTCCCAGCTTTCGGTGGTGATACAATAAGTGCTCTTTGTCCTAATCCTATAGGTGATACTAAATCTATCATTCTTGAACTAATTTCTCTTGGATTATTTTCAAGAACAAGTCTTTTATATGGATATACTGGTGTTAAATTTGTAAATTCCATTTGTCTGTTTGTTGGAACATATTCAGCACCTGCTATTTCTCCTTTTTGTTTTAATGAAATTATATATATAGCTGCCGGAAATTTATTATCTGTATTTTCTCTTGCGATAATTGTTATTTCATCACCAGATTTTAATCCAAATTGATCTATAAAGTGTGATCCAATATATATATCACTATCTGTAGATAAAAGCTTCTGATTGTTTCTTAAAAATCCATATCCTTGTTTTAGTATTTGAACATAACCTTCAACAATCTTATCTGTTTCGGTATTTAATCTTATCTTTTTACCATCTTCCAAAACTACTTCTTGCATATCTTTTTGTTTACTTATCTTCTCTTCTTCTAACTCTTCTTTTTTAGCTTCAATTTCTTGTAGTTTTTTATTTGTTATATCTTCAAAATCTGATTCTCTTTTAAAATTAATATTTACATTTTCAACATTATTTGTCTTGTCTTGGTTTTCAATTGCCTTATTTAATATTGCTTCAAAATTAAATTTACCTTCATCTGTTACTTTTTCTTTATTATTTGTTACTTCATCTATTTTATTGTATTCATCTTTATCTAATGAATAAACTTCATCTTCTCCATCAGATACTTTTAAATACATCTTATCCAAAAGAACTAGATCTTCAGGACGAGTTATATATTCACCTATTTTTTTAACTAATTCATCTTTTTTAAGATTATAATATCCAGTAATATTTAATCGTTTAGCATATTCTCTAAGTTCATTAACTGTTTTCTCACTTAAATTCATATATTCCCTTTCTTAAATTTTATAATTTATAATTTTGTTATTTTTTCTTCTTCTTTTTTATTTTTTTCTTTTAATTTTTTTCATTTGTGTAGTATATATTAATATTTAATTAATATGAATTTAATTATTTTTGATTTAATTAATTTTAAAGTGAATTGAATTAAATTAGATTTAAATAAGATTAGCTTAATATTAACTTAATTAATATTAATATATACTCTTTCATTTGGTAAATACATATTACATTTTTCTCTAGCCATATTTTCTATAAATTCATCAGTATCTACCATGGCTTTTTTCTTTAATAATTCTTCTTTTGTTGATGTAAGTTTTGCTTTTTTATTCACTAGATGATTGTATTCAGAATTATAATATTTTATTTTTTCTTCTTGCGCAAAAAAGCTACTAATTAATACCATACATAGTAGTAAGCCAATTATTATTATAATCATGTTATTAACTTGTTTTTTATTATCCATATATTTGCCTCATGCAAATTGTATGCTTTATTAACATAATTTTCAAGATAAAAAGCAGATTATTTAAAATCTGCCTTCATCTTATTTATTTTATAATCTCAACTATAGCCATTGGAGCATTATCTCCTTGTCTTGGATTAAGTTTTACAATTCTTGTATATCCTCCTAATCCTTCTTTTTTATCTTTAGCTATTTCATTGAATAATTTTTCTAAAACATCTTCTTTTTGTATTTTATTGATGTTTTTTATTATTGTTCTTCTAGCATTAAGTCTTGATGGATGATCTTTTTGTTTTTTTACAGTTGTTTCTTCTTTTACAACTTTTTTAAACTCTTTACCATTTTTACTTTTAACAGTTTCAGTAACTTTATTTCCATCAGAATCTAATTTTGCTTTTACAACTTTAACTTCAACTTCATCAAAATTATTTCTTTCTTTAACGGCAAGACTTATTGTTTTGTCTGCTAAAGCTTTAAGTTCTTTAGCTTTTGGTTCTGTTGTTTCAACTCTTCCGTTTAAGATTAAATTAGTTAATAAATTTCTAAGAAGTGCATTTCTATGATCTGTTGGTCTACCTAATTTTCTCATTTCTGTCCCTTTCCTTTTTACTCTTCATTTTCTTTTTCTGATTTAAATTCTAATCCTAATTCAGCAATTTTATCTTCAATTTCTTCTAAAGATTTTGCACCTAAGTTTTTAAATTCTTTAACTTCAGATCTTTTGTATGAAACAAGATCTCCTATAGTTTTTATTGCTTGAATTCCTAAACAGTTAAGTGGTCTTTTTGTTAAATTAAGATCTGTAATTGGACTAGAAAGTATTTTATTTGATTCATTCTCTTTTGATTCTTCCATTATTTTCATTCCTTCATTAAATGCGGAAAGATTGTTGAAAAATTCAAAATGTGAAATTAATACTCTTGAAGCTACACTTAATGCATCACTTGCTGTTAAGCTTCCATCTGTCCATATTTCAATTTCAAGTTTGTCGTAATCAAATTTATTACCAACTCTTGTTGGTGAAACATTATAATTTACTTTTTTAATTGGAGTAAATATTGAATCTATTGGTAAAAAGTTAATGTCTACATCTTCTTTTTCGTTATCTTCTACTGTGTTATATCCTCTACCATTTTCTACTAGAAGAGTCATATTTAGATCCGCTCCACTTGATGCTGTTGCAATATATTTATCTTTATTTATTACTTCTACATCTGCATTATCTTTAATATCTGCTGCAGTGATTTCTCCAGCACCTTTAAATTTTAGTGTTAAAGTAACCGGTTCTTGAACATGTTTTTTAAATCTAATTTCTTTTAAATTTAAGATTATATCTACAACATCTTCTACTATATTTGGTATTGTTGTAAATTCGTGTGGTATTCCTTCAATTTTAATTCCTGTTATTGCTGCACCTGGAAGTGATGAAAGCATTGTTCTTCTTAATGCATTTCCAAGTGTTGTACCATAACCTCTTTCTAAAGGTTCACAAACGAATTTTCCATAATGGTTTTCCTTGTTTTCTTCAACAAGTTTTATATTTGGATTTACAAATTCTAACATTAACTTCTCCTTGTTTTTTAGTTTTTATTTGTATGTTACAAATAGTATATATAAATACAAAATACTATTTTGAATAAAGCTCTACAATTAAGTGTTCTTGTACTGGAAGATCTATTTCATCTCTTTCAGGTAATCTATTTAATACTAAGCTTAAATTCTTTTTATCTATAGTTATCCATTCAGGAACAACTACACTGTTATCTCCAGAAATATTTTCTTGTAATACTGGATTTTTCTTTTTGCTTTCTCTTACTTTAATTTCATCACCTGGTTTTACTAAATATGAAGCTATATTTGTTTTAACTCCATTTACTTCAAACATTCCATGAGATATTAATTGTCTTGCTTGTGCTCTAGATTTAGCAAATCCTGCTCTAAAAAGTACATTATCAAATCTGCTTTCAAGTGTTTGTAATAAAACCTCACCAGTTATACCTTTAGCTCTAGAAGCTTTTTCAAAATATCCTCTAAATTGTTTTTCATTTACATCATATATGAACTTAACTCTTTGTTTTTCTCTTAATTGAATACCATATTCGCTTAATTTTCTAAAACTTCTTTTTGGTTTTCTTGTAGAAGTTTTATTAAGTCCGATATATGCAGGGCTAATTCCTAATGATCTACATCTTTTTAATCTTGGTGTTTTAAATTTCATCTTCTTCTATATCCTTTCTAATATATTTACAATGTTATATTTTATTTTCTTCTTTTTCTTTTTGTTCTTTGTTTTTTTATTTTATTAAATTATTTTTCTATTCTTTTTAATTTTAAAATTCACCATATAGATTTATTTAGGTTAATATAATTAAATATTTATTAACTTAAACTCTTCTTCTTTTAGGTGGTCTTGTTCCATTGTGTGGAAGTGGTGTTACGTCTTTTATAGATATAACTTCAAGTCCCTCTGAAACAAGTGATCTAATTGCTGTTTCTCTACCAGAACCAGGTCCTTTAACAAAAACAGCTACTTTTTTAAGACCTCTTTCTATTGCTTTTTTAGCTGCATTTTCAGCAACTTCTCCAGCTGCAAAAGGAGTCTTTTTTCTTGAACCTTTAAAACCTAAATCTCCTGCGCTTGACCAAGATATTGCATTTCCATTCATGTCTGTTATTGTAACAATTGTATTGTTAAAGCTTGCATGAATATGTGCCATACCTGTATCACTTGCAAGTTTAGCTTTTCTTACTTTTGATTTAGCTTTTACTTTTGATTTAGCTTTTGCCATTTTCTATCTCCTTTATTTACTTTTTTTCATACTAATTGCTTTTCTAGGTCCTTTTCTAGTTCTAGCATTAGTTTTTGTATTTTGACCTCTTACTGGAAGTCCTTTTCTATGTCTTAAACCTCTATAGCATCCTATTTCTTTTAATCTTTTTATATCGTATGCTACATCTCTTCTTAAATCACCTTCAACATGATAATCTGCCATAGCATTTCTAATTGCTTGTACTTCATCATCTGTAAGATCTGAAACTCTTGTATCAGGATTTACTTTAGCTTCTGCTAATATTTTCTTTGATGATGTATTTCCTATGCCATAAATATATGTTAAGGCAATTTCGATTCTTTTATTTCTAGGTAAATCTACGCCCGCGATACGTGCCATATTTCTTCCTTTCTTTAAATTAATAAATATTTAATTTTATTTGCCACAATTTATTTTGTATTTTATTTTGTATTTTTAATTACCCTTGTCTTTGTTTATGTTTTGGATTTTTACAAATAACACGAGTTACACCATTTCTTTTAATTATTTTACATTTTTCACACATTTTCTTTACTGATGATCTAACTTTCATAGTATTTTCTCCTTTTTATCTTTGTTAATTAAAAGTTATTTTCCTCTCCATATAATTCTAGCTTTAGCCAAATCATATGGGCTCATTTCCATTTTAACTTTGTCTCCAGGAAGTATTTTAATATAGTTCATTCTAAGTTTACCAGAAATATATGCGTCAACAACATGACCATTTTCTAGTTCAACTTTAAACTGAGCATTAGGTAAGTTTTCAAGTACCGTACCTTCTACTTCTATTACACCTTCTTTTGCCAAAATTTCCTCCTAATTAACATTTATTTTTAACATTTCTTTAAATTTAGCTATTTTAGTATAACAATAAAGCTTTACAAAGTCAATATTTCAGGCTCATCATCTGTTACTAAAATAGTGTTTTCATAGTGTGCAGCTGGCATATTATCATATGTTACAACTGTCCAACCATCTGGATCATTATCTAATATTCTTTTTGATCCACTAACAACCATTGGTTCAATTGCAAGTGTCATACCTTTTTTAATTCTTGGTCCAGTCCCTTTTTGACCTTGATTTGGTATCATTGGATCTTCATGCATAGATTTTCCTATTCCATGTCCTTGATATTCTTCAATAAGATCAAATCCATGTGATTTAACATATGTCTCTATTGCATTAGATATATCACCAATTCTAAAACCTGGTCTTGCATATTTTATACCTTCAAAAAATGCTTCCTCAGTAACTCTTACTAATTTTTCATCTCTTTTAGATTTTGGACTTCCAACAATATATGTTCTTGCTGCATCAGCATGGTAACCATCTAGTTTAACAACTAAATCCACGCTTACTATATCTCCTTCTTTAAGTACCCTTTTGCCTGGTACTCCATGAACAACCTCTTCATTAACAGATATACATGCATTTCCTGGAAAAGCTGGTTTACCTGGGAAAAAGTTTGGATATCCTTTTTCTGCAGATATTGCACCTTTGTCTAGTATTATTTTTTCAATAATTCTATCTAGTTCTAAAGTTGTCATTCCTGGTCTAATTTTTTTATATAGTTCTGTGTGAACTTCTTTCATTACTTCTGCGGCTTTGCGCATTTTTTGTATTTCTTCTTCGTTTTTAATATATATCATTTATATATTTCTTTCTAATTCTTATTTTTATTCTCTATATACCAAATTATTGCTTTTAAAGCATCTTTTGCTTTTTTATTAGCAACTTCACATATTAGAACTTTAAAAAGTTCTCCTTTTTTGTGGTAATACTCAACTATATCATGTGTTTTAGTTTCATATTCCAAAAGTCTATCTTCAACTTTTTCTTTTGTATCATCTGATCTCTTAATAAGTTTTGTATCACAAATATCACAATGTCCTTCAACAATAGGCTTATTATATTTTAAATTGTATATAGCGTGACATTTAGGACATACTACTCTGTTTACAATTCTATCTATAATTTCCTCTTTAGGTGTTTCAATATTTACAATTGCATCAATAGTTTTTCCATTTTCTTTAAGATAGCTTTCTAAAAACTTAACTTGACTCATTGTTCTTGGATATCCATCTAAAATATATCCATTTTTAGCATCTTTTTCTTCTATTCTTTTTACTAAAAATTTATTTATTATTTCTTCTGGTACAAGTTCACCTTTGTCTAGATATGTTTTTATCATTTGGGCTTCTTTTCCATCTTCTTTTGCAATTTCTCTTAGTATATCACCTGTTGAAATATGTGGTATTTCATAATATTCAGAAAGTGAAGAACTCATTGTTCCTTTTCCGACTCCTGGTGCTCCTAGCATAACTATTATCATAACAAACTCCTTATTTTTATAATTTTATTTTAATTATTATTTCACATATATAGGTATAAAATCTATTTATATATTCAATATAGTGCGTTAAATATATTTTATACATAAATAGATATTTTTTATACAGATATACATAATAATTTACGCTTTAAAAATAATAAGTTTAATCTAAGAAACCTTTGTGGTGTCTCATAACCATTAAAGATTCCATTTGAGTTATCATTTCTAGTGCTACACCTACAATAATAAGTATTGAAGTACCACCAAATGCTATTCCAAATTCTGCTCCTCTTGTGAACATTGGTATTATTGCAACCATACTTAAGAATAATCCACCAAATGTTGTAAGTTTTACAAGTATTTGAGTTAAAAATTCTGTTGTTGGTTTTCCAGCTCTTATTCCAGGTATAAATCCACCATTTTGTTTTAAATTAGTAGATACCTCTGCTGGATCAAATGTTGCAAATGTATAGAAGAATGTAAATAGTACTATAAGCACTAAATATGAAAGTGCGTGAAGTATTAATATCCCCCAAGATACATTTGGTATACTTGTTGCAACTGAAAATTGGTATAATTTATCTAAAAATCCACCATTTCCTATATTACTTGCACCAAATATTTGTATTAACATTGCTGGGAAAGATATAAATGCTGAAGCAAAAATTATTGGCATTACACCAGCCATTATTGGCTTTAATGGTATAAATGTATTTTGTCCTCCATACATTTTTCTTCCTACAACTTTTTTAGCATATTGTACTGGAACTCTTCTTTCTGCTTGGTGTACATATGTAACAATTGTTATTAATGCAAGTGATGCAAATACAACACCTATAATCATTAAAAGTACATCAACATGAAGTGTTCCTCCAAATATTAGTTTTGCTATCATTGCTTGAAAGTTTAATGGAATTGAAGCAACAGTACCTGCAAAAATTAATGTTGACATACCATTACCTATTCCTTTTTTAGTTATATCATCTGCTACCCAGCTTAAGAATGATACACCTGCTAAAAATGACATAATAACAACAAATGCTGTAAGTCTTCCTTTTTGAAGAAATACGCCTTGATTGTTAGATGCAATATATAATCCTGTAGCTTGCACTAAAGCAATTACAAGAGCTATACTTTTTTGTATTTTTTGTATTTTTCTTCTTCCTAAATCTCCACCTTCTTTTATCATCGCTTCCATACTAGGAAATATCATTCCTAATAATTGAACAATGATTGATGCTGAGATATAAGGGCTAATTGACATTGCAAAAATTGAAAGTCTTGAAAAAGCACCACCAGTTATTAAGTTAACTAAACCTAATAATCCTTGATTTGATGATTTCATTAACATATCTAATTTTGCAAAATCTACAAACGGTACACTTATATGTGAACCTAATCTAAATATAACAATTAATAAAATTGTATATAAGATTCTTTTTCTAATTTCTGGAATATTCCAAGCTTGTTTTATACTTTTTAACAACTATAATACCTCGATCTTTCCACCATTTTTTTCAATAGCTTCTTTAGCTTTATTGGTAAATCTTACTGCTTTAACATTTAATTTCTTCTCTAATGTTCCTGTTGCAAGTACAACTATTCCTTCATTAATTTTAGAAATTATTCCTTCTTCTAAAAGGCTTTCTGCTGTAACATTTTCATTTTCAGATCTATTTAGCATAGTTAGAGTTACTTCAGTATATGTTTTTCTGTTAGGATTTTTAAATCCTCTTTTTGGTAGTCTTCTATATATTGGTGTTTGTCCACCTTCAAATCCTACTCTTGTACCTCCACCTGATCTAGCTTTTTGTCCTTTATGACCTTTTCCAGATGTTTTGCCAAGACCTGAGCCTGTTCCTCTTCCAACTCTTTTTCTAGATTGTTTTTTAACTGTTGGTTTAAGATTTTCTAGCTCCATATGGCTCCTCCTTCTTTTAATATTTATATTTATTTTCTCATAGCTTCTACTTGTTCTTTTGTTCTCATATTAGATAATCCGTTCATTGTTGCTATTGCAACGTTTTTAGGATTACTTGTTCCAACTATTTTAGCATTAACATCTCTATATCCTGCAAGTTCAAGTACTGCTCTTGCTGCACCACCTGCTATAATACCAGAACCTTCTTTACTAGGTTTAAGTATAACTTTAGCAGCACCAAATTCTCCAATGAATTCATGTGGTATTGTTGTAACAACAATTGGTACTTCTATCATATTTTTCTTAGCATCTTCAATTGCTTTTCTAATAGCATCTGGAACTTCTAGTGCTTTACCACTACCTACTCCAACTTTACCATTGCCATCTCCAACAACTACAACAGCGCTAAATCTAAAGTTTCTACCACCTTTAACAACTTTAGCTACTCTTGCTATGTCTACAACTCTTTCACTAAATTCAGTCTCATTTTGTTTTTTATTTACCATAAGACTTTAGCTCCTTTCCTAAAATTCTAATCCATTTTCTCTAGCAGCTTCTGCTATTGCTTTAACAACACCGTGGTAGATTCTTCCACCTCTATCAAATACTACTGTTTTAATATTTTTATCTAGTGCTTTTTTAGCAATTATTTCTCCCATTTTCTTGCCAGCTTCTATGTTTTTACCATTAACTTTATTTTCTTTTTGTAAAGTTGAAGCTGATACTAGAGTAACGTTATTTATATCATCTATAATTTGAATTTCAATGTTATTATTGCTTATAAATACACAAAGTCTAGGTTTATCAGGTGTTCCCTTTAAATGTTTTCTAGATTTTTTGTGTCTTAAATTTCTTTCTTTTTTTCTATCTATATTTTTAACCATTTATTACTCCTTTCTTATACTATGCAGTTTTACCAGCTTTACCTACTTTACGTCTAATAACTTCGTCTTCATATTTTATACCTTTTCCTAAATAAACTTCTGGTTCTCTCTTTGATCTTATTTCTGCAGCAAATTGTCCAACAACTTGTTTGTCTGCACCAGAAATTATTATTTCTGTAGGTTTAGGAACTTCTACTTCAATTCCTTTTGGAATATCCATTAATACTGGATGCGAATATCCAAGAGTTAAATTTAATTTATCTCCTTGTTTATTAGCTCTATATCCAACTCCTACTATAACTAATTTTTTAGTGAATCCATGTGATACACCTTCAATTACGTTAGAAAGTAGAGTTCTAGATAGTCCGTGTAAATTTTTAGCATTTTCATTAACTAATGAAATTATTATTTCGTTTTCTTTCATTTCTGCTTTAACTTCATTTTTTAATACTATGCTAAGTTCACCTTTAGGACCTTTAGCTGTAACTTTTTGTCCTTCTATTTTAACTTCTACAGATTCAGGAACTATTATCGGTTTATTTCCAATTCTTGACATAGTTTTCTCCTTATCATTTCTAAATTATTTTATTACCAAATATATGCGATTACTTCTCCACCTACTCCAAGTTCTCTTGCTTTTTCATCTGTAATTATACCTTGTGATGTAGATATTATTGCAGTACCTAATCCATTAAGTACTTTTGGAAGTTCTTCTTTGTTTGCATATATTCTTAGTCCAGGTTTACTTATTCTTTTTAAACCGTGAATTACTTTTGATCCATCTTCTAAATATTTAAGTTCTATTACCATTTCTTTTTTATTATTTTCTTCATTTATCTTAAAGTCTACTATATATCCTTCTTCTTTAAGAACTGATGCTATAGATTCTTTTATATTAGAATGTGGAACATTTACAAACTTTTCATTTATGCTCATGCTATTTCTTATTCTTGTAAGCATATCTGCAATTGGGTCTGTCATTTTGCCCTCCTTCTTAAATTACCAACTTGATTTTTTTACACCAGGAATTTCTCCTTTATGTGCAAGCTCTCTAAAACATATACGACAAATACCATATTTTCTTATGAAAGCATGTGGTCTTCCACATATTTTACATCTATTATATTCTCTTGTCTTATATTTTTGTGCTTTTTGAGCTTTTATTTTTAAAGACTTTTTAGCCATCTATTTCCCCCTTATTTTCTATAAGGCATTCCTAATAATTCTAACATTGCTTTTGCTTCTTCATCTGTTTTTGCTGTTGTAACAAATGTTATATCCATGCCTATTATTTTATCTACTTGATCAAACTCAATTTCTGGGAATATTAATTGTTCTTTAATTCCTATTGTATAATTACCTCTTCCATCGAATGAGTTAGGATTAAGACCTTTAAAGTCTCTTATTCTTGGTACAGCTACATTTACTAATTTTTCAAAAAATGCATACATTTTTTCTCTTCTTAAAGTAACTTTAGCACCTAGTTTTTCTCCTTCTCTTAATTTGAAGTTTGCAATTGATTTTCTTGCATGTGTTTCAATAGGTTTTTGCCCAGTTATTAAAGTAAGATCTCTTATAGCATTATCTATAGATTTTGGATTTTCTCTTAATGGACCAAAACCAGTATTTATCATGATCTTGTCTAATCTTGGAACTTCTTCTACTGAAGAATAATTAAACTTTTTCATAAGTTCTGGAACCACGTTTTTTTCATAATGTTCTTTTAATTCCATTTATCTTACCCCTTTTATTTTATTTCTTCTTGGCTTTTTTTAGAAATTCTTACTTTTTTTCCATCTTTATCAAATGCATATCCTATTCTTGATGTCTTTTTAGTTTTTGGATCTATTAAACCAACTTTTGAAACATCAATAGGAAATTCCATTTCTAATATACCTGATGGTTCCCCTTGTTTAGTTGCTTTTTTGTGTTTTTTTCTTACATTAACACCTTTTACAACAACTTTGTTTTCCTTAGGAATAACTTTAAGAACTTCGCCTTCTTTGTTTTTATCATTTCCTGATAAAACTCTTACATTATCTCCAACTTTTA
Organism: uncultured Clostridiaceae bacterium; assembly: GCA_946998225.1. GTDB lineage: Bacteria > Bacillota > Clostridia > TANB77 > CAG-508 > CAMPYH01. The sequence goes on from CAMPYH010000002.1 coordinate 117,421, forward strand.
TTTTCACGTTATTCACCTCTCAATTTTTTTTAAAGTACTTCTGGAGCAAGTGAAAGTATTCTTGTATATCCGCCTTCTCTTAGCTCTCTTGCTACAGGTCCGAATACCCTTGTTCCTCTAGGTGTCTTATCTTCTTTTATGATAACTGCTGCATTTTCATCAAATCTTAAATGTGAACCGTCTGGTCTATTAATTTTATGTGTAGTTCTCACAATTACTGCTTTTACAACATCACCTTTTTTAACAATTCCTCCAGGAATAGCACTTTTTACTGATGCAACAACAATATCTCCGATACCAGCATATCTTCTAAAAGATCCGCCAAGGCATCTAATTACTTGCAATTCTTTTGCACCACTGTTATCTGCAACTTTTAATCTGCTTTCTTGTTGAACCATTTAAGCTCCTCCTTATTCTTCTATCTTGGCTTTTTCAAGCACTTTAACTACTCTCCATCTTTTATCTTTAGATAATGGTCTAGTTTCCATAACTTTAACTTTGTCTCCCTCACGGCAAACATTTTCTTCGTCATGTGCTTTTAATCTATATGTTCTATTAATTATCTTTCCATACAATGGATGTCTTACTCTATTTTTAACTTCAACAACAACTGTTTTATCCATTTTGTCTGAAACAACTGTTCCTATTAAAGTTTTACGAAGATTTCTTTCTTCCATATGGATTTCTCCTTTCATAAATTTTAAGCCTTATTTTCTTCTAATTCTCTTTCTTTTAAAACTGTTTTAATTCTAGCTATATCTTTCTTCACCTCTTTGATTTTACGAGGATTATCTAATCCCATAGTAGCGCCAGAAAATTTTAACTTAAAAAGTTCATTTACAAGTTCATTAACTTCTTTTTCTAGATCTGGTGAAGACATTTTTCTAATTTTTTCCATCTTCATTTTCATCACCACCTTTTTCGTTCTCAGTTCCTGCAAGAGCTTCTTTTTCAGCTTCAGCTAGTTCTTCTTGTTCTGCTTCTAATTCTTCTTCCATAATTTCTTCTGCTTTTTCAACTTCGTGTTCTATTTCTTCTCTTTCAGCTGCAGTTAACTCTCTTCTTATTATTTTTCCAGAAACTGGCAATTTATATAAAGCACTTCTAAATGCTTTTCTAGCAACTTCATCACTTACACCTGCAAGTTCAAAAATTACTCTACCAGGTTTAACAACTGCTACAAAGTATTCAGGTGAACCTTTACCTTTACCCATTCTAGTTTCAGCTGGTTTTTTAGTAATAGGTTTATCTGCTAAAACTTTTATCCAAAGTTTACCACCTCTTTTTGTTTGTCTCATTATTGAAACTCTGGCTGCTTCAATTTGATTTCTTGTAAGAAATCCTCCAGATGTTGCTACTAATCCATATTCTCCATAATTAATTTCAGTTCCTCTTGTAGCTTTACCTCTGTTTCTTCCTTTTTGCATTTTTCTATATTTAGTTCTCTTCGGAATTATCGCCATCTGTTGCCTCCTTTACTGTATCCTTATTAGGAGTTTTTTCATCTTGCTTTTTATTATTTCTTCTTTGATTACCTTTTTTATTTCTTCTGTTTGAATTATCTTTTTTGTCTTCTTTACCAAGTTCTACTCTTCCTTCAAGAATATCTCCTTTGTATATCCAAACTTTAACACCCATTTTACCATATGTTGTATCTGCTTCTGCAAATCCATAGTCAATGTCTGCTCTAATTGTTTGTAAAGGAACACTTCCTTCTTTGTAAAACTCAGTTCTTGCCATGTCAGCACCTGCAAGTCTTCCTGATACAGAAACTTTTATTCCTTTTGCTCCTGCTTTTCTTGATCTTTGCATTGCTTGTTTCATAGCTTTTCTAAATGAAACTCTTCTTTCAAGTTGTTGAGCTATATTTTCTGCAACTACTTGTGCGTCCATATCTGGTTTTTTAATATCTACTATATTAATATTGATATTTTTGCTTTCACTTATTTTTAATAAATCTTTTTTAAGATCTTCAAGTAAAGCTCCACCTTTACCAATAACCATACCTGGTTTTGCAGCATATATTGTTACATTAACTGCATCTTTAGTTCTTTCGATAACTATATTTGAAACTCTTGCATTGTATAATTTTTTATTAATAAATTGTCTAATATTATAGTCTTCTACAAGAAGTTTTCCAAAATCTTTATCATCTGCATACCATTTAGATTCCCAGTCTCTAATAACTCCAACTCTTAAACCTTTAGGATGAACTTTTTGTCCCATGCTTTCCCCTTTCTTAATCTCTTTCTCTTAATACTACTGTTATATGACTAGTTCTTTTTAATATTCTAGCACCTGAACCTTTTGCTCTTGCTCTAAATCTTTTTAGAGTAGGTCCTTGATTTGCATAAACTTCATAAACATATAGTTTTGATTCATTCATATAATGATTATTAACTGCATTTGCCATAGCTGATTCTAATACTTTATATAGAACTCTTGCTCCAGCTTTATTAGTAAACTTTAGAATTGCAAGTGCTTCAGTCGCATTTTTGCCTCTAATTTCGTTTGCTACTATTGATACTTTTGAGCTTGAAATTCTTTCATATTTTAAAGTTGCTCTAGCTTCAGGAATTTTAACTTCTTTAGTTTCTTTTGCAGTTGTTTTTTCTTCTTTTTTATTTTCTTTAACTACTTCTGCTTCTTTTTTAGCTTTCTTTTCTGCTGGTTTTTTAGTAGTTGTAGTTTTCTTATCTTCTTTTTTAACTTCTTTAGATGCTACTTTTTTAGTTTCTTTTTTGGCTTCTTTTTTTGGTTCAGCTTTTTTAGTTACTTTTTTAACATCTTTCTTTTCTTCTTTACTTTCCACTAGATTCCCCTTTCTACTTAACTCCAGATTTTCTATCTCCAGAATGTCCTTTAAAAGTTCTAGTTGGTGAAAATTCTCCAAGTTTATGTCCTATCATTTCTTCTGATATATATATTGGAATATGTTTTCTACCATCATGAACTGCTATAGTATGTCCTACCATTTCTGGATAAATAGTTGAAGATCTTGACCAAGTTTTAATTACTTCTTTTTTACCTGATTCATTCATAGCTATAACTTTTTTCATAAGTTCAGGAGCTACAAATGGTTTTTTTGCTTCCTTTGCCATTTATTATTTCCTCCTACTTTTCTTTCTTCTACTTATAATATATTTATCTGTATTTTTATGTTTCTTTCTAGTTTTATATCCTAAAGTAGGTTTACCCCAAGGTGTTTTTGGACTAGGCATTCCGATAGGTGATTTACCTTCACCACCACCATGTGGGTGATCTACTGGGTTCATTGCTGATCCTCTTACTGTAGGTCTTACTCCCATATGTCTTTTTCTTCCTGCTTTACCTAATTTAACATTTTGGTGTTCTGCATTTCCAAGTCTTCCTATTGTTGCTCTACATGTATCTAGTACAAGTCTTAATTCACTTGAAGGCATTTTAATATATGCATATTTACCTTCTTTAGAAACTAATTGTCCTGATCCTCCTGCAGATTTAACAAATTTACCACCTTGTCCTGGATTTAATTCAATATTATGGATTATTGTACCAACTGGAATATTTTTAAGTGGAAGTGCATTTCCAACTTTTATATCTACATTTTCTCCAGATATTACTTTGTCTCCATCTTTTAATCCAATAGGTGCTAATATATATGTTCTTACTTTATCTTCATATTCGATTAAAGCTATATTTGCTGTTCTATTTGGATCATATTCTATACCTATAACTGTTGCTGGAATATTGTCTTTTCTTCTTTTGAAATCTATTATTCTATATTTTTGTCTATTTCCTCCACCGATGTGTCTTACAGTTATTCTACCTGCTGAGTTTCTTCCCGCAGTTTTCTTTTTTACTGTAAGTAATGCTTTTTCTGGAGTCTTTTTAGTAATCTCATCAAAAGAAAGAGTTGTCATATTTCTTCTAGCAGGTGATGTAGGTTTATATTTTTTAATTTTACTGCTATTATTTGCCATTTTTCTCTCCTTTTATTTTCCTAGTTTATTCTAGATAATTATACTCCTAAAAATCCTTCTATTTCAGTATTATATTTTTTAGAAGTTTTCTTTTCTTTACCATCTTTTGTAAGATATTTTGTTTCTTTTGGATTTAAATCTATAGTAACAATTGCTTTTTTCCAATCTGATGTTTTTCCAGCTTGTCCTCTATGATTTACTTTCTTTCCAATATAGTTTATTGTATTTACTTTTAGTACTTTTACATTAAATAATTCTTCAACAGCTTTAGCTATTTCAACTTTATTAGCTTTTTTGTCTACTTTAAATGTATATTTTCCTAAATTAATATCTTCACTTGATTTTTCTGTAACAACAGGTGCTTTAATAATTTCTTGTGCTTTCATTATGCAAACACCTCCTCTAATTTTTTAACTGTATCTACAGTCATTACTATTTTCTTGTTATTTAATAGTTCATATGCATTAACTTCATTTACATATTTTACTTCAGTTTTTGCTATATTTTTAGCTGAATTTAATATAATATCATTTGCTTCTGGTAAAAGTACTAATACTTTATTTTCCCCTACAAGTGTATTTAAAGCTTCAGCTACTGGTTTTGTTTTTATTTCTTTAAATGGAAGTTTATCTACTACCACTATAGAACCTTCTCTTAGTTTGAATCCTAAGATTTGTTTCATTGCTTCTCTTTTTTCTTTTTTATTAGTATTTTTTCTATATGATCTTGGCTTTGGAGCAAATGTTATTCCTCCTCCAACCCATATTGGTGATCTAGATGAACCATGTCTTGCTCTACCTGTACCTTTTTGTCTCCATGGTTTTTTACCACCACCTCTTACTTCTGATCTAGTTTTTGCACTTTGGTTTCCTTGTCTTTGGTTTGAAAGATAAGCCACTATAACTCTGTGAACTAAATCATTGTTGAAATCATTAGAAAAAATGTTTTCATTAATATCTATTGTACTTACTTTTTTACCTTTAATATCTAGTACATCAATGCTAGCCATTTTTTCCTCCTTATGGTCTATTAATTTGTTTGTTAATTTTCTATTTTTTATTTACATTTAATTTCAAGTATTGTTCCTTTAGGACCTGGTACGCTACCTTTAATAAGTAAAACGTTTTTATCTAGATCTGCTTTAACAACTTCTAAATTTTCCATTGTAGTAATTACATTACCCATTTGTCCTGGAAGTTTTCTACCTTTTATAACTCTACTTGGTGTTGCTGATGCTCCAAGAGAACCTGGTCTTCTGTGGAATTTTGAACCGTGGCTCATTCTTCCTCTTTGGAATCCGTGTCTTTTAATTGCACCTTGGAATCCTTTACCTTTTGTTCTACCTTTAACATCTACTTTGTCTCCTGCTTCAAAAACGCTTACATTTATTTCGTCTCCTACATTTAGTTCACTTGCATTTTCCAGTTTGAACTCTCTTAAATATTTAGTAGGTTCTACTTTAGCTTTTTCAAAGTGTCCTTTTTTAGCTTTTGTTAAGTGTTTGTCTTTTATCTCTCCATAACCTAATTGAACAGATGTATATCCATCAACTTCATCATTTTTAATTTGTACAACAATATTTGGTGATGCTTCAATTACTGTTACAGGAATGATATTTCCTTTTTCATCGAAAACTTGTGTCATTCCAAGTTTCTTTCCTATTAAACCTTTCTTCATTTTTTCCTCCTTAAATATTGGCTTTTAATAAAAGCATTGTTTAAAGTTTAATTTCAATCTCAACACCAGCTGGTAACTCTAACTTTTGTAGTAAACCAATTGTATTTTGTGTTGGATCTAAGATATCTATAACTCTTTTATGTGTTCTAATTTCGAATTGTTCTCTTGAATCTTTATGTTTGTGTGGAGAACGAATTACAGTTATGATCTCTTTTTTTGTTGGAACAGGAATTGGTCCTGAAACCTTTGCACCAGTTCTATTAGCTGTTTCTACTATTTTTTCAGCAGATTGATCTAATGTTACATGGTCATAAGATTTAAGTTTAATTCTTATTCTGTCTTTTTTCATTGTTTCCTCCTTATTTTGCCTAGCAAATAAGTTTAACCGTCTCGGGTGTTTATATCTTTAAGCAAAAAATATTCAAGCTAAATACGCTTGAATGACAGTTTTAAAAAACTTATCGCCCTGGTCGTTGCCAAGACTTCTCCACCAGAGTTCCCTATGTCTAAGCATAGCCACATCTAGCTTCATCGCATTAGCTTTTACTAGTATACAATAGTGATAAATTCCTGTCAAGTAAATTAAGCTAAGTTTTTTTAATTAGATACTTTAACTAGTATTTTCCCATTTTTGTATTTAATTGAATCTTTTTTAGGATATACGCTCATTGTTTTAACATACTCAAGTTCTTCTTTACTTAATTCATTTAATCCATTTAAGCTTACATGCATATTATATGCCATTGCACCTCTTATAAACCATTCATATGTTGTTTGATATGTTACAGAAAGTTTTCCATATTGTTCTTCATTAGATAGTAATGCTCCATTTAAGAAATATACTTGTGTCTTTCCTTTTTCATATCCATCTACTTGTTCAATTCTTGTAATTATTCTATTAAATAGATTTGTTGTCTTTCTAAATTCTAGTTCTTTATTATAATACATTTGATTTGCATAAACTATATTATTAAATATTACTATAAAAGACAATATTAAAAGAAATGTTTTAAATGTATTAGATATCTTTGTTTCATCTTTTTTAACTTCTTTAAAATACATATCCATTAATAATATATACAGTACATATACAAGCATTAAAGCATATAACATAAGCAGGTGTGCCATACCACTAGATAAAAAGCAAGATAAATTTAATCCGAGTGGCAAAAGAGCTATAACTAATATTAATGTTAGTATAGATTTAAAATTTAATTTTTTCTCTTTAATCAGCATTATTCCAAAATATATTCCAGAAAATACTAATATTACATTTAAAACAATTGTAAGTACTCTATTAAAAGTATGTACCCTTAAATAAAATTCAAACATAGATATATATGTAATCTTTAATGCATGTAAAACTCTACTTATGCTATTTAATTCTTTTAAATTCCCTACACTATTATATCCATCAGACATCTCTATATTAAACAGCCTTACACTTACTTTTGTTCCAATAAAATACAGCATTAATCCCATAAGTATATAAAATACATATGTAAAGCCTCTTTTTAAAACTACATTTAATTCTTCTTTGTTTTTTAACAAATCCATAATTATATACATCATTAATATTCCAATACCAAATTGTATAAATGCTGGATATAATCCAAGAGATATAAAAAATGGTATTACAGATAATGATTGTTTTAAAAAATTTCCTTTGTTTTTAATTAATATATATGCACCAAGTGTTGAAAAGAAAAGTGCTATCATATATATATCAAAATCATGTATATATACTTCTATTGTTTTAATTACTACTCTATTTACACATAGTATTCCTACTATTAATATTTTTTGCCAATTCTCTTTAATATCAAATATCTTAAATACCAAGTATGCAGTAAATGCTATAAATGCTATGCCAATAAAACCTACAAGCCATGGTACATAGTAATTACCTCTAAATTTAAATATAAACCAATGTAACAATCTTCCAATTCCCATTTGGAATTTAACATCATTCTGAAACATAATTAAAGAGTCATGACTAAATATTATATTAAAAAAAGCATATGCATGCGCTAGTAGTCCTAATATAAAAGACGCTATTAATGCAAAATGCAAATCTTTATCTTTTGCTATATGTTTAATCTTTTCCATTTATATTCCTTTAAATTATTATATCCATAGTATATATGATATATATTAAGCTTACAAATATTTGCTTTATACTTTCTTATTTAAATCTTTTTTTCTTTGTTTCCAATCAGGCATATATTCTGTCATCATATTTTTAAACTCTTTTCCATGATTTGGATAAAAAAGATGACAAAGCTCATGAAGTACGACATATTCTATTTCTTTTATATTTTTATATACTAAATTAAAATTTAAATTAATATATCCTTTTTTAGTATTACAGCTACCCCAGTTACCCTTACCGCTTGTTATTTTTAAACTCTCAGATCTTATATTTAATATTATCTCCCACTTTTTTATAAGCTTTAAACCAATATCTCGTATAATCTCCTTAAATACATTTCTAATATATTCTTTTTTATCATTTACAGCTTCAGAATTTAAATATATTGTTCTATCATCTTCTATTATAAAAATATATTTAAACATATTTTTATCTATATTTTTTTGTAAATTACTATTTACTACACTATCTTTGTATTTCTCTTTATATGCATTAAAACCTTTTCTATCTAAGTATACAAGATTATATATATTTCCTAATACTAAAATCTTTTCATCATCTTCACCTTTTATATTCTCTACATTATATATTTCTTTTTGATCTTTTGTCTTTTCAATGCTTTTTAATATCCAAGTATATTTTTCATCAATAAATCTTTTAGCATCATTAATTGCTTTTTTAATATTTCTAGACTTACTTTCTGGTATGTAAAAAAACACATCACCATTTAAAACTTTAATGCTGTATCTTTTAACTTTTTTGATGCAAAACATTATATCTATATTTCTATAATTTATATTAAATTCCTTACTCATAATTTTCTTGCTTACTTTACTTTTTATTTTCCTTTTAATCTCTATTTTGTTTTTTCTTATTATATAGATTATTCTATACATTATTCTATAATATATATAAGAAAAAATCACCAAATAATTTTGGTGATTTTATCCTTATCTATTCCATATATTATTTATTTTGTTTTATATTATATAATATATTTTATTCTAAACCTTTTTATATTCCTTTTCTTCATCGTCTTTTAGATTTATATCTTCTTTATTATTTCTTTTTTTCTTTGTAATTATATCTTCAGTTATTATTGGTTTAGATTTATTTAAAACTACATCTTTTGTAATAATACATTTTGTGATGTTTTCATTTGAAGGTATATTAAACATTATATCATTCATGATTTCTTCTAGTATTGATCTTAGTCCTCTTGCACCTGTTTTTCTTATTATAGCTTTTTGTGCTATAGCATTAAGTGCTTCATCTTCAAATTCTAGTTTTACTTTATCTAATTCGAACAATCTTTGAAATTGTTTTATAACTGAGTTTTTAGGTTCAACTAAAATTCTCTTTAAATCTTCATCTCTTAAATCTTCTAAAGATGTAATAATTGGAAGTCTTCCAATAAATTCTGGGATCAATCCAAATTTTACTAAATCTCCTGGTTCTATTTCTTTTAATATATCTGCATTTTCTAATTCTTTTTTAGATTTTACTTCTGCTCCGAAACCTATAGATTTATTTGAAGTTCTTTGATGAATTATTTCACCTAAGCCCTCAAATGCACCACCACATATGAATAATATATTTGATGTATCGATATATACAAGTTCTTGTGAAGGATGTTTTCTTCCTCCTTGTGGTGGAACTCCTGCTGTTGTTCCTTCGATTATTTTAAGAAGTGCTTGTTGTACACCTTCACCACTTACGTCTCTTGTAATTGATTGATGTTCAGATTTTCTAGCAATTTTATCTATCTCATCTACATATATTATACCTTTTTCTGCTTTTTCTAGATCATAGTCTGATGCTTGAAGAAGTCTTACAAGTATATTTTCAACATCATCTCCTACATATCCCGCTTCAGTAAGTGTAGTTGCATCTGCTATTGCAAAAGGTACATTTAGTATCTTTGCAAGAGTTTGTGCAAGAAGTGTCTTGCCAGAACCAGTAGGTCCTAATAATAGTACATTAGATTTTTGTATTTCTACTCCTAAATCATCTTTACCACTTAAAACTCTTTTATAATGGTTATATACTGCTACAGCTAAAGTCTTTTTTGCATTTTCTTGACCTATTACATATTCATCTAGTTTTTCTTTTATTTCTTTTGGTTTTAAAACATTTATTTCTTTGTTTTCAGTCTTTTTTGCATTATCTTTTAATGGACTTTCTGCTGTTACATCTAACATATCCATACATATTTGAATACATTCATCACAAATATATGAGCCATCAAGACCCTCTATTAATTTATCTGCTACATTTGCTGGTTTTCCGCAAAATGAACAACGTGGTATTTCTGTATCTTTACTCATGTGCATTTTCCCTTTTCTCTTATTCTTATTTTATTTATTTTTTATTTTTAGTATCTTTTCTAGTTGTAAATATTTCATCTATTAATCCATATTTTAAAGCTTCTTCTGCTGTAAGATAGTTATCTCTATCTGTATCTTTCTTTATTTCTTCTAAGCTTTTTCCTGTTGCATCTGATAAAATTTTATTTAATCTTTCTCTTAAAAATAGTATATGGTTTGAGTGTATCTCAATCTCTGTTGCTTGTCCTGAAAGTCCTCCACCTGCTATAAGTGGTTGATGTATCATAACTTCTGAATTAGGCATAGCATATCTTTTACCTTTTGTTCCGCATGCAAGAAGTACTGCTCCCATTGATGCTGCCATTCCTACACATATTGTAACAACTGGACATTTAATATAGTTCATTGTATCAACTATTGCAAGTCCATCTGATATTGATCCACCAGGACTATTTATATATAAATATATTTCTTTATCTGGATCTTCTGATTCCAAAAATAGTAATTGTGCTATAACTATACTTGCTGTATTGTGATCTACTTGATCAGATAAGAATATTATTCTATCTTTTAATAATCTAGAATATATATCATATGATCTTTCTCCCCTTGGTGTTGCTTCAATAACATATGGTACTAATGCATCTACCATATCATGATCTTTAAAATTACTTATCATCTGTTCTCCTTTATTATTCTTATTTAACTTTTACTTGTTTTACTAATGTATCAATAGCTTTTTTAATTTGTCCCGCTTTTTCCATATTTTCTTTTAGTTCTTTGTATTCTTTTCCTTTTATTTCTTTTTCAGTTACATTAGTTCCATACATTTTATTGTATTCATCTAAAGATTCTAGCATCTCTTTTTCATCACATTTAATATCTTCCATTTTTATAATTGATTCAAGTACTATTTGTGTTTGAACTTCTTTTTTAATGTTTTCTTCAGATTCTTTTAAAACTTGTTTTAAATCTTCTGGAGACATTAATTGTGCTAAATCAAATCCTTGCATTTTATATTGTTCATTTGTTCTATCGAAATCAGATTTTGCTCTAAATTCTACATATTTTTCTGAAACATTAATATTGTTTTCTTTTGCTAAAAATTCAACTGCTTTTTGAAGCATTATATTCTTTTTATTTTCTTCATTATGTTCATTTAAATGTTCTTCTACATGTTTTTTGTATTCTTTTAAATTATCATAACCTAAATCTTTTGCAAACTCATCATCAAGTTCTGGTTTTTTAGTAATATATATTTCAAATATTTCTACTTCGAATTTAGCCTTTTTACCTTGAAGACTCTTTTCAGCATATTCTTTTGGGAATGTAACTAAAACATCTTTTTTATCCCCCACTTTAAGACCAATTAATTGTTCTTCAAAATTATCTATAAATGAGTGTGATCCAATTACTAGATTAAATTTTTCGGCTGTTCCGCCTTCAAAATATTCATCTTCACCTTTATCATTTTTAATACTTCCTTTAAAAGATAAAACAACTTCATCTCCATCTTTAACTTTGTATTCTTTATCTTCAGAAAGTTCTTTACTTGAATTTTGTTCTAGATCTCTTTCAATTTGTTTTTTAGCTTCTTCTTTAACATCCATTAAATTATCTTTAATGTCTTTTTCTTTAACTTCAATTTTATCTAGTTTTTTAAGTTCTATAGTAGATGCAACTGCTACTTTAATTGTAACTTTAACATCTTTACCTTTTTCTAGATCTTTTTCGTCTATATCTACATTAATAATTCCAAGATTGTTTACATCTTTTTCTTTTTCTAATTTCTTTGTAATTTCTTCTGTACATTCTCCAAATGCTATAGCTTCAATTGCATCAGATAAAAATATATTTTCTCCATACATTTTTGTAACTATTTCATATGGTGCTTTACCTTTTCTAAATCCTGGTATATTAAAATAATTTTTGTTTTTCTTAAATTCATTTTTCATTTGTTCTTCTAGTTTCTCTCTTTTTACTACAAAAACAAATTCCATTTCTCCTTTGTCATGTCTATTATCTTTTAATTCTTTTATATCCATTTTTTCTTCCTTTCAAAATCTTTTGCATATCTAGTATATATAATTTAAGCATAAAAAGCAAATGAAGTAGTCGACTGCTAATCTCCAAAACTAATGCCTATAGATTTGCCTGCTTCTATAAATATATTGTCTTTTGGAACAAACTTTGTACTACCATTATCCGCATTAGAAGTACTACCTATTTCAGTATTTTTACCCACAACTTCATCAAGTGTTGTATATCCAAATTTTCCATCAACATATGTTACCATAGTACCAAAATGTCCTTCCATTGCAAGCTTCATTGCATTACATCCATAAGCTGTTGCAAGAAGTCTATCTGAAAATACAGGCGCTCCACCTCTTTGAAGATAACCAAGTGTTGTTGATCTAGCAAGTATTCCTGTTAACTCTTCTAGTTCTTTTGCAACCTTTTGTCCAACACCGCCAAATACATTTGAATCAATTCCTTCTGGTACACCTTCTTTTTTTGTAACAACCGATGTTCCTTTTTTATCTACTGCACCTTCTGAAACAATAACAAGTCCAAAGTTTTTTCCATCTTTCTTTTTCTCTAATATACATTTTGCAACTTTATTTATATCATAAGGTATCTCAGGTATAAGTATGGCATCTGCTGCTCCTGCAATTCCAGCATAAAGAGCAATCCATCCTGCATATCTTCCCATAACTTCAAGTACCATAATTCTATTATGTGATTTAGCTGTTGTCTCTAACCTGCCTAAAGCATCTGTTGCAATATTTACAGCTGAGTCAAATCCAAAAGTTTTATCTGTCATTAAAACATCATTATCTATTGTTTTTGGAACTCCAATAAAGTTTGCTCCCAAAACATAAAAGTCTCTTGCAGATTTTAAGCTTCCATCACCACCTAATAAAAATACGCAATCAAAACCTGCTTCTTTTATTCTTTCTATACATTCTAAACTAATGTCTTTAAACTCTGTTTCACCTTCAGCTTTATATGAAAATGGATTAGCATTATTTGAAGTTCCAATGATTGTTCCACCTTCATCAATTATTCCATATGTAATATCACTTGTGTCTAGTCTAATATATCTATCTTCAATTAAACCTTTAAATCCTTCTAGATATCCATAAACCTCAATACCGTTTTGTCTTCCCATTTTAACAATTGCTCTAATTACAGCATTAAGTCCAGGAGCATCTCCACCACTTGAAATTATAGCTACTTTTTTAAGATTAGCTTTATTTTCTTTACCATATTCACTAGAATTTTTGTCTAATAATTCTACTTTTCTTCCACTTTTATTTGTTAAATTCAATCTAATCACTCTTTTATCCTTCATAAATTACCTTTTCTTTTGTACTTAAATTTAATTATCTATACATATTTTATATATAATTAAATAAAATATCTATTAAATTTATTTTAATATCCTGGTCTTCCTAATAATTGAAATACATTTTTCTTATAAGCTTCCACTCCTGGTTGATTAAATGGATCAACATCTAATATCCTTGCTGAATACGCGCATGAAAGCATAAAGAAATATATTAAATATCCTAAATTTTCTTCATCCAACTTTTCCATTTCAATTAATATATTTGGAACACCACCATCAACATGTGCTTTAATTGTTCCCATCATAGCTATTTTATTTATCTCAGCTATACTTTTTCCAGTTAAATAATTTAAATTATCTAAGTCTTCTTTATCCTCTAAAACTTTAATATTTCCAGTTTTATTAAAATATATTATTGTTTCAAAAAGCATTTTTGGTCCATCTTGAATAAACTGACCTAATGAATGAAGATCCCTTGTAAATATTGTTGAGGTTGGATAAAGACCTTTTCCGTCTTTCCCTTCACTTTCTCCAAATAATTGTACAAACCAATTGTTTATTCCTTCACATCTAGGTTCGTAATTTACAATATTTTCTACAACATATTTCTTTTCAAAATATAATATATTTCTAAGTACAGCATATTTTATAGCTGGATTATTTAAAACATCTATATCATTAAAATCATTTTTGGCCTTTTTTGAACCATTTATAAGTTTTTCTATATCTATTCCAGCACACGCTATTGGAAGAAGTCCTACAGGTGTTAAAACTGAATATCTTCCACCAATATTATCTGGTACTATAAATGTTTTTAAATTATTTGCATTTGCAAATTCTTTTAAAGCACCTTTTTCTTTATCTGTAGTTATATATATTCTATCTATATACTCCTCTTTATATTTTTTAATCATTTCATTTTTTAAAACTCTAAAAGCAAGAGCTGTTTCAAGTGTTGTTCCAGATTTAGATATAACATTTAATGAATAATCTTTATCTTTAATATATTCTATAGTATCTTCTAAATCTCTTTCAGATATAGAATTGCCTAAAAATATAATTTCAAGTTTATCATCTCTTTTTTGAAGTGCATCTATTATAGCCTCTGCTCCAAGATATGATCCTCCTATTCCCGCAACAATTAAAACATCTGATTCTTGTCTTATCTTTTCTGAAGCAGATTTAATTTCATTAAGTTCTAATTCAGCATAATTATCTGGAAGATCCATCCATCCTACATAATTATTTTGACCTAGTGCTTCTTCTTTTTTCATTTTTTCAAATTCTAATTTAATTTCATTTACTCTATCTTGATATTTTTTTATATTATCTTCTATATCTTCAAATCCATATAATTTTAAATTAAACATTCATCCTCCTATAAGTTTAAACTATAAATTAAAAGGCGCTAGAAGAGCGCCTTTTTAAGTTGTCTTATTTATTTTTCACTAAATTTAAAGTATCTCTTGCTATCATTATTTCTTCATTTGTTGGTATAATCCAAACTTCTGCTTTTGAATCATCTGATGAAATAATTGTTTCTTTTCCTCTTACATTGTTTTTATCTTTATCTAGTTTAATTCCAAAACAATCTAAATATTTCATAATCTTTTCTCTTGTCTCAGGTCCATTTTCCCCAAGTCCACCTGCAAATGCTATTACATCTACACCGCCTAAAAGACCAATATATCCTAAAATAAATCTAGCAGTATTATATGCATTAGACTCAAGTGCAAGTTTTGCTCTTTCATTTCCATTTTCTGCTGCTTCTTCTACATCTCTAAAATCTGAGTGAACACCAGATACACCAAGTACACCTGATTTTTTATTCAGCATTGTATCTAATTCTTCATATGTCATATTATATTTTTTACCAATATATGTTACAACAGATGGATCAATATCTCCTGATCTTGTTCCCATTGGAAGTCCTGCAAGTGGTGTAAAGCCCATTGTTGTATCTATAGATTTACCATTTTTTATAGCTGCAATAGATGCACCTTGTCCTAAATGGCAAGTTATTAATTTAAGATCATCACCTTTTTTAAGTCCTTTAATTTCATATACTCTATCTGTTATATATCTGTGTGATGTTCCGTGGAATCCATATTTTCTTATTCTATCTTTTTCATAATATTCATATGGAATATTGTATATATATTGAACTTTATCCATTGTTTGGTGAAATGCTGTATCAAATACTGCAACTTGAGGAACACCTGGCAAGTTTTCAGTTATTGCACTAATTCCATCAAGATTTGCTCCATTATGAAGTGGTGCAAGTTTTTTATTATCTTCTATTCCTTTTATTACTTCATCATTTATTAAAATTGATTCTGTAAATTTTTCTCCTCCGTGAACAACTCTATGTCCTACAGCTTCTATTTCAGATATACTTTTTAATACTCCATATTTATCTGAAACAATTTCTTCAAGTATTGCTTTTATTCCTTCTGAGTGATTTAAAGTAGATTTAACTATTTTTTCTTTAATATCTCCAGATTTATATGTACAAAAAGCATCTTCGTGTCCTATTCTTTCATAAGTTCCTTTTATAAGTACATTTTCGTTTTCCATATCTACTACTTGAAATTTAATAGATGATGAACCACAGTTTAAAACTAATATCTTCATATTCTCCCCTTTTAATTAATTTGTTATATTTTTTTATTAAGTTTTTAAATAAGTTTAAATAAACTATTACCTCTTAATTATATATTGTTTTTAATATATTGCAATCTTTTATTTTTGTGCCTCTAATGCTGTTATTGCAATAACCCCTATTATTTCAGAAACGCTTGCACCTCTAGATAAATCATTTACCGGTTTTTTTATACCTTGAAGAAGAGGGCCATACGCTTTTCCTTTTGACATATATTGTGCCATTTTATATCCAATATTACCTGAATCTAAATCCGGGAATATTAATATATTTGCTCGGCCTGCTACTTTTGAATCTTTTGCTTTTTTGTTTGCAACTTCTTTAATTAATGCTGTATCTAGCTGCATTTCTCCATCTAATAAAAAGTCTGCTTTTTCTTTTGTAAGCCTAACTGCTTCTCTTACTTTTTTTGTTGAATCTGACTCCGCACTTTTAAATGTAGAAAAAGATAAAAACGCAAGTCTAGGATCTTTTCCTAATAGAGTTCTAAAAGTATGTGCTGAATCAAGCGCAATATTTGAAAGCTCAGATTCATCCGGATTAATATTTAATCCACAATCTGCCATAAATATTATTCCATCTTCTCCATATTCTTTTATATTTGTATCTATTAAAAAATATGATGAAACAATACTGCTTCCTTCTTTTGTTTTTATAATTTGAAGTGATGGTCTCAAAATATCTTTTGTTGCATATTTTGCTCCTGCTACAAGACCATCACATTCATTCATATCAAGAAGCATCATACCGAAATACACAGGGTCTTTTAATATTTCTTTTGCTTCTTCAAATTCCATATTTTTACTTTTTCTAATTTCTGCAAATTTTAAAGCTTTTTTATTATACTCTTCTTTATATTCTTCACTTAAATATTCAATTATTTTAATATTTTCATTTAATTTAAGATCATTTTCATCTAATATTTTTTGAATTTCTTCTTTACTTCCCAAAAATATTATATTTGCAATATTTTCCTCTGATGCAATAATACCCGCTTTTATTATTCTTTCTTCTATTTCTGGAAGCACTATTGTCTTTTTATTTTCTTTTGCTTTTAATTTAATACTGTCTATAAAGTTCATAAATTATTTACCTTTTTTCTGTAATTTTTTTCATATTTTCTAAAGTAGCTTTATCTACTTCAAGTCTTTTTTCTCTACTTAAAGTTTGAGTTATTTGATTAACTTGCTTTTCATTTTCTCTTCTTATTCTTATGTTTTTATCTACAAAATAATACATTATAGATATCATACATGCTGTAAGAACAACTAAAAATACAAGAGTTGAAAGTCTTTGACTATTTAATCTATGTATTCCTATAGTCTTTTTTATCTCTATTTTTTTAGCTTCATCATTTAAACTTCTATAATTTTTTTCTTCAAGTCTATCTAATGCTTTTTTTGCATCTCCACCAGAAATAATCTTCTCAAATTCTTTTGCATCTTCTTCAGTTAAATCGGTTTTTCTTCTTCCACCGATTAAATTATTATTTCTTCTATCACTTCCAGATCTTCTTTCCTCAAAGCTAGCAGAACTTTCATTTTTTTGTTCTCTTCTGTCTCTTCTTTCTTCAAGTTTAAGTTCATCTAGAATATCTTTTTTTAATTCATTACCTTCATTTTCTTTTTTCATTTGTACCCCTTATATAGACATATTTATTAAAATCTATATTTAAAATTAACAATAAAAAAGCATTTTTTCAAGTTATATAAATAAATATATCAATCTTTTAATGTAATTTAAGCTTAAAAAATACATCTAAATTTTCTATTTTCTATCTAGCATCATCTTAATATATTCAGCTGTTCTTGACTCTTTAGATTTTGAAACTTCTTCTGGAGTTCCAGTAGCTACTACCATTCCACCTAAATCTCCACCTTCAGGTCCTAAATCTATTATATGATCTGCTACTTTAATTAAATCCAAATTGTGCTCTATTACTATTACAGTATTTCCTTGATCTACAAGCTCATTTAATATTTTAATTAGCTTCTTGACATCATCAATATGAAGTCCTGTTGTAGGTTCATCTAATACATATAAAGTTTTAGTTGTAGATATTTTAGAAAGTTCTTTTGCAAGCTTAATTCTTTGTGCCTCACCACCAGATAATGTTTTTGAATTTTGTCCAAGCTTAATATATCCAAGCCCTACATCTACTAATGTTTTTATTTTATTATATAGTGTTTTATATGCTTTTCTATTTTCAAAAAAGTCTAGTGCTTCTTCTGCAGTCATATCTAATACATCTGCAATAGTTTTACCTTTATATTTAACCTCTAGTGTTTCTCTATTATATCTACTACCACCACAAACTTCACAAGTTACAATTCTATCAGGCATAAAATACATAGATATCTTTTTAACTCCGTCACCATTACATGCTTCACATCTACCACCTGGTACATTAAATGAAAATCTAGATTTAGTATATCCTCTTAATTTTGCTTCATTTGTTTCAGCAAATATATCTCTTATTTGATCAAATGCACCTATATATGTTGCAGGATTTGATCTAGGAGTTCTACCTATTGGTGATTGATCTATATTTATTAATTTATCTATATTTTCAACACCAGTAATTTTCTTGTATCTTCCTTCTTTTTCTTGTTTTTTATTTAATTTTGCATCTACTGCAGTATATAAAACATCTGAAACCAATGAAGATTTACCAGAGCCAGATACTCCTGTTACAACTATTAATTTACCAAGTGGAAAATCTACATCTATATTTTTTAAATTATTATGTGCCACTCCTTTAAGGCTTATCTTTTTACCATTACCTTTTCTTCTTTTTTTAGGTACATCTATTTTTAATTTTCCAGATAAATATTTACCGGTTAAAGAATCAGGATTTGCTAAAATTTCTTTAGGTGTTCCTTCTGCTACAACTTTTCCTCCATGTCTTCCTGCACCTTCACCAATATCTATAATATAATCTGCTTCCATCATTGTTTCTTCATCATGTTCGACAACAATTACAGTATTTCCTAAATTCTTTAGTTTTTTAAGTGTTCCTATTAATTTTTTATTATCTCTTTGATGAAGACCAATACTTGGTTCATCTAGAATATATATAACTCCTGAAAGACCACTTCCAATTTGTGTAGCAAGTCTAATTCTTTGTGCTTCACCGCCTGAAAGCGAGGATGCTTCTCTAGCTAAACTTAAATAACTAAGTCCTACATCTATTAGAAAATCTAATCTTGTTACTATTTCTTTTATTATTTCTTTAGAAATATTGTATTCTTCTTCAGAAAGCTCTAAATTAACAAAAAATTCTTTTATTTTATCTATAGACATAGATGTAAGTTCATAAATATTTAAGCCCCCTACAAAAATATGTAAAACTTTTTCTTTAAGTCTTGCACCTTTACATACATTACAAGGTTGTTCGGTCATATAAAATTCATACATTCGTCTACTACTGTCTGAAGCAGTTTCTCTGTGTCTTCTTTCAAGTATTGGAATAACACCTTCAAAAGGTTTTAAAGTTTCAACTTTTCTTCCTATAGCATTATACTCAAATTCAATCTCTTCATCGCCTGTACCATAAAGTATTTTGTCTAAAAATTCTCTTGGAAGATCTTTTATCTTTTTACCTTTAATATCTACTCCATAATGCTTACCTATACTTTCAAAATACATTTTAGCAACAGTACTTCCTTTTTTCATAGTACTTGCACCAAATGCTTTTACTCCATCATAAAGAGTTTTATCTTTATCTGGAATAAGTAAGTTCTCATCCATTTTTAAAAGATAACCTATACCTGTACAATTTTCACAAGCACCATATGGATTATTAAAAGAAAATAGTCTTGGAGATATTTCATCATAAGATATTTCCTTATGTACATAGCAAGAATAATTTCCGCTATATGTTTTTTCTTCTACATTTGATCTTACTCTTACAAGTTTATTTGAATACTTCATAGCTGTTTCAACAGATTCAGAAAGTCTTGCTTTTATTCCATCTTTAATAACTAATCTATCCACGATTATATTAATATCATGTTTTTTGTTTTTATCCAGTGAAATTTCATCAAAAGAAAGATCATACTTTTCTCCATCTATTTCCGCACGTACAAAACCTTCTTTTGTAAGTTTGTCTAAAAGTTTTTCATGCATACCTTTTTCACCAATAACACATGGAGATAGTATTTCAATTTTAGTACCTTCTTCTTTTTTTAATATATCATCTACTATTTCATCAACAGTTAACTTTTCTATTGTCCTACCACATATTGGGCATCTTGGTATACCAATATTTGCATATAAAAGACGAATATAATCATAAATTTCTGTAACTGTACCTACTGTAGATCTTGGATTATTGGATGTTGTTTTTTGATCTATTGCAATTGCAGGTGAAAGTCCAGTTATACTTTTAACTTTTGGTTTGTCCATGACTCCCAAAAATTGTCTTGCATAACTTGAAAGACTTTCTACATATTTTCTTTGACCTTCCGCATAAATAGTATCAAAAGCAAGAGAAGACTTTCCTGATCCTGATACACCTGTTATTACAACCAATTTATTTTTAGGTATATCTAGATCAATCCCTTTTAAATTGTTTTCTCTAGCTTCTCTAATTTGTATATAATTTACATCTATTTTTTCTTTATTATCTTCAATTTTCATACATTTAGTATATCACAAGTTTTAATTATTGAAAAACCTAATTGAATTAAATAAAAATAAAAACAAAAAAGAAAAAATTAAAAATAAAAAGAAAAGCAAGAATAAAAACCAAACAAAAATAGAAGAGTAAAACTCTTCTACTTTTGTTTTTGTGGGATAAAATATGATCAACTAATCAGTTATACGCTTATCTAAGTTCTTTTTCTGCTAGATTGTAATCTTTTTCAAGATTTATAAAAGCTATTTTTGTATCTTTTTTTTCGTGGTATTCACTTAAAAGATACTGAACATGTCTCATTACTTGGTCAAGCTTTTTATATAAGCTTTTCCTGTTGTCTAGATTGTCTTTAACAAATACATATCTTTTGTTTGTTATGTCGTATTTGATAAGTTCATCGACTTCTTTTGCTTTTTTCAAAGCTCTTGTACAAGACTTTAATATAGCTTCGCTATTTATATCGCCTTTGTTCTTTCTCATTCCTTCTTCGCCTAATATACATATTAGGTCTTGAACGTTTGTTTGGAAACTGTGTGTTTCTGTCTTTCTGTCTTTATTAATCTCGTCTATTATACTAGACAATTGTTCTTTGAAATTTTCTTTTGCTTTATACATATTTTACCTCCGTGATGCTTACATCAATTGCTTTTCATATGTCTCATATTTTTTCCCAACTTCACTACTTACAAGTTTGCAAGTTCCTATATATCGATATTTGCATATCTAATACATTATTATTATAGCAAATCATAATGTATTTTGCAAAAAAATCAATAAAATTACAAAACAAATCTTTTTTATAATAATTAATCTTTAAAACAAAAGTAAAAGGAAGCAGAGATTTATCTGCTTCCTATAACATTTTGAAAAATACAATTTTGTTTAGACTTAGGAATTGTGAAGAAACACTTGCAATCTATATATGTGAAGAAGTCGAGAAAAGATTATCATAAACAAAAGGGTTTTTTTGTTTGAAAAGTAAAAATATGCTTTAATTAGGATCATCACAAAATTGTATTTTCATAGTAATTGGTTAATTCAAAACAATTAGTCTCCTCATAATTTTAAAATTTTAAATTATTTAATAGATCTTCTTTTGATTAACAAACTAATTATACATTAAATTGACATAAATTACAAATTTCTTTGATCTTTTTGGATTTTATTTATTAATTTAATTTTATCTCTTATCTCTGCCGCTTTCTCAAATTCCAGATTTTCTGAAAGTTTTATCATCTCTTCAGTTAATTTATTAATTAGTTCTTCAGCATCTTCGTCTTTATATATTTCATTTTCTTCATAAACTTTACTAATAGATATAAGTTCTCTAATGTCTTTTTTAATAGTTTTTGGAACTATATTATTTGCTTTATTATATTCCTCTTGTATTTGTCTTCTTCTATTTGTTTCTTTTATTGCTTTTTCCATTGATGCAGTAAGTTCATCACCATACATTATAACAGTACCGTCGCTATTTCTAGCAGCACGTCCTATTGTTTGTATAAGTGATCTTTCTGATCTTAAAAATCCTTCTTTATCTGCATCTAGTATTGCAACTAATGATACCTCAGGTATATCTAGTCCTTCTCTTAAAAGGTTTATTCCAACAAGTACATCAAATTTACCAAGTCTTAAATCTCTAATTATTTCTATTCTTTCAAGTGTTTTAGTATCTGAATGCATATACCTTGCTTTTATATCTAAACTATATAAATATTCACTTAAATCTTCTGCTTGTTTTTTAGTAAGAGTTGTAACAAGTACTCTTTCTTTTCTCTCCACTCTTTTATTTATTTCATTAATTAAATCATCTACCTGATTCTCTGCAGGTTTTACTATAACTTTAGGATCTAAAAGTCCTGTAGGCCTTATTATCTGTTCTACTACGCTACTTGCTTTTTCTAATTCAAAATCTCCAGGTGTTGCAGATACAAATACACATTGATTTATTCTATCTAAAAATTCATTAAATTTAAGAGGTCTATTATCTAGTGCTGATGGAAGTCTAAAACCATAATTTACTAGATTTTCTTTTCTTGCCCTATCTCCATTATACATTGCTCTTACCTGTGGAATAGTTGCATGTGATTCATCTATAAACATTATATAGTCTTTATCAAAGAAATCTAAAAGAGTATATGGAGGTTCTCCCTTTTTTCTACCAGATATGTGTCTTGAATAGTTTTCTATACCTTGAGTAAATCCTGTTTCTCTCATCATTTCTATATCAAAGAGTGTTCTTTCTTTTATTCTTTGTGCTTCAATAAGTTTGTTTTGAGATTCGAACATTTTAACTTGATCTTCCATCTCTTCTTCTATAGCCTTTAATGCTCTTTCCATTTTAGCTGATGTTGTTACATAGTGTGAGTTCGGGAATATCATAATATAATCATTTGTATGAGTTTTACGTCCTGTAAGTGGATTTATCTCATAAATTTCTTCTACTTCATCTCCCCAAAATTCTACCCTTATAGCTTTTCCTTCATTGTTTGATGGATAAATTTCAAGAATATCTCCTTTTGCTCTAAATGTTCCTCTTTCAAAAGATATTTCATTTCTTGTATACTGCATTTTAATAAGTTTCATCATTATACTTTCTCTAGATACAGTATCTCCTTTTCTAATAGATAATGTGAAGTTTTCATAATCTTCAGGATCACCTAATCCATATATACAAGAGACAGATGCAACAACTATTACATTTCTTTCACTCATAAGTGAAGCTGTAGCACTATGTCTTAATTTATCTATTTCATCATTTATGCTTGCGTCTTTTTCAATATATGTATCTGAATGTGCAACATATGCCTCAGGTTGGTAATAATCATAATATGAAACAAAATACTCAACTCTATTTTCTGGAAACAATTCCTTAAACTCAGAATAAAGCTGTCCTGCAAGAGTTTTGTTATGTGCAAGTATAAGCGCTGGTTTATTTAATTTTTCAATTACATTTGCCATAGTAAATGTCTTACCTGATCCTGTAACACCTAAAAGCATTTCAAATTTAGATCCAGAATTAATACCAGAAACAATTTTGTCTATTGCTTCTGGTTGATCACCTGTAGGTTTAAATTTAGATTTTATTTTAAAATCATTTTTAATTTTATCTTCTTTATTAATCATTTATCCTCTAATCCTTAAAACCTCTTTTATTATATGTATTTATTAGGATTTATTCAAATAAACGTAGAAATATAATAAAACCTTCTTAAATTAAATTTAAGAAGGTTTATTTTTATATTTTCTTTATATCTTTTCCTTTTACATATTTATCTTTGGATACTCTTTCTTTAAACACATCAAAGCTACTTGTAAGTATAAACTTTTCTTTATCATCTTTACTTAGTTTTTTAATCCAATATTCAAGTTTTGATGCATTAGATTTTGTATCTGTTATATAATATGTTTCAAGTCTTTTAAATCCTTTTGATTTAGTGTATTTTGCCGCTTTTATATCTTTTGTTTTATGTTCATTTATTCTTCTTTCTAAATCATTTGTTATTCCTGTATATATTGAATCATCCTTGCATCTTAACATATATACATAATATTTATCTTTTTTCATATATTTACATAGATCCTTTTTTAATTACATCTATTATATTCATATCATCTATTTTAGATCTTGCATACCTCATTGTTGTAAATATTATAATCATTACTCCGAATACAGCTATTAATATACTTTTCACGCTTAAATTAACTTGTAATGATACATCTTTTTTAATTAGCAGTTCTAATATCTTCATTAATCCAAATGATGTTATTACTCCGTAGATTATTACTTTAGTTCCATAAAGTACTGATTCATAATCTAACATTTTTCTCATTTGCTTTTTAGTCATACCCATTGATTTTAAATTTGCAAATTCTCTTTGTCTTAAAATTATATTTGTAGATATTGTATTAAATACATTAGATACAGATATTAATACTATAAGTACTATGAATCCATATACTAATATTTTAATAATTGTATTGACCGCTCTTATGCTTGCAAATATTTTTCCTACATCTTCAAAATATTCTTGAATCACTATATCTGCTTCCGGATCGTTTTTCTTTTTATGGTCTCTCATATAGTCTTCAAATTTTTCTATATCTTCTTTATTTACACCTTTTGTATTATATAATTTTAAGTAATTTACTGATGGCATATAATATATTACCATATTATCTTTTAGATCCTCTAAAGCTTCTTTGTTATTTTTTTCTTCATCTGACATATTTTCTAGTGCTAATTTATATCTATATTCATTAATCTTTTTACCATATATTTTAGTTAGTTCTTCTTCTTTAGATACATGGTCTTTATATATTTTCATGAATGTTTTTTTATTTACAATTATTCCACCGATATCTTCTTGATAAGAATCATTTCTTAATGTAGGGAAGTCTTCATCATATATTACCTTATTAATTTTTAAATCTGTAAATTTAACATATTCTTTTTTTATTTTTTTATTTTCTTCATCATATATATCTTCTTTTATGTATATATTTGCATTATTTTTAGCACCTTTAATTGGTTTTATATTATAGTATTTATCTTTTGTATTTTTTACAAAATTACCTACTAGTATACCTTCACCATCTTTAAGTTCTACATTGTTCTTTTTTAAATACTTTTCTAATATTTCACCTTCTGCCGCTATTAATTTTGTACTAAACTTTTTATCTATATTTTCGTTTTCGAATTTTTCTCTTTCTTCTCTTTCTTTTCTAATATATTCCTCTTCCTTAGAAGCTTTATTTTTGTTTGTAAGTCCTCTTTTATCTTTTATATATTTAAGATATTCATTTTTTTCTTTTTCATTTATATCAAAATCATCGTAAGATAGTGCAAAATTGTTATTGATTTTAATTATATTTGCATTGTTTAATTTTTTATACTCTTTATCTTCTAATACATAATCTAAAGTCTTATTTAATTCTTCTATATATTTTTTACTATCTCTATTTTTAATATTTAATTTTCCATCAGATACTTTATGTGCTTCACTCACAAATCCTGATACAACATAATCTGCTACATTAAGTACATCTGGAGATATATTTGCCATTTCAGCAGTTCCAACTGAAAGAGTATTTTGTACTATTAAAAATATTACTACAGATACTGTAAGAGATAATATAGTTATTCTATATTTACCCTTACTTCTTTTTAAAGATTTGTTTGCAAGATCTCCTTCAACACCTAAAAGTTTTTTAGATATAAAACTTGTTCTAAGTTTTCTAGGTTTTATTACTATCTCATCAATACCTTTTATAGATTCTATTGGAGATGTTTTAGAAGCTTTTCTTGCTGGTCTTAAAATTCCAAAATATGTAACTATATATGTAACTATAGTTGTAGTTAAAATAACTGGCCAGTTAAATACCATTTTTAGTTTTAAGTCAGACATATATTCTGCTTCTGTTCCCATATTTATTAAACCAATCATTAGTTTATTAAGCATTATATAAAGTATTTTAATTCCAACAAGTCCAACTAAAAATCCGAATAATAGTCCAAATGTTGCCATTATAAATGCTTCAAATGTTACAAGTTTCCTTATTTGTTTTTTGCTTGCACCTACTGATATAAGCATACCATAATCTTTTCTTCTCTCTGCTATAGATATTGTAAAGCTATTATATATTACAAGTATTGTAGCAGCACCTATTACAACGAATAAAAATATTTGTACTATCCAAAGTACTTTATTTATTTTATCATCACTTGTTTTATCATATGGTAAAAGTGCATAAGTATTGTAATCTACATTTTCTGCATTTCCTATTTGTTCATTTTCTTTTAATAAATTATTTGCTTTTAATATTTTTGTAAGATCTTGTAAAGCTGTTGATTTATTTTTAAATACTAAAGATATTCCAATATTTTTTTCATTATTTAAAATATTTTCTTTTTCAAAATCTTTTACTATAAATATTGCTGAATAATTTATCCTATTTCCAGATGTTATATAATCTACCTTGATTTTATCTATATCTGCTTTTATACTTGCATCACCATCAAGTTTAGTTGCAGTTAATATACTGCTTTCTAATTCTTTAGTTTGTAAAGATGTTTTAATATTTTCTGTTACAATTACAGTTCCTTCTTTAAGTTTTACATCTTTGTCTTTTATTTTTCCAAAATATATATTTGGATCTTTTTCTAATTCTTTTTTATCTATATAGTATAGTCTCGCTTCTGCTACATATTTCTTGCTATTTTTTTCATCTTTTAATTTATATAGATTTTTTTCTACATATGGTGCAGCTGTTTCAAATTTAAGATTTTTCTTAAAATCTAATACATTTTGTTTATTTATATATTTAACTATTGCTTCACTATTACCATCTAATATTTTTTGTGTATCTGATACAATTCTTTTACTTGATTCTGAAAGCATAGATACAGTCATTATCATTGCTACAGCTATCATAAGTCCTATTATAGTTGCAATAGTTCTTTCTTTATTTGTTTTTAAGTATTTTATTGTAAGATTTCTAAAAAACATAATTTCTCCTTTCTAATTATTATACTAATTTTCTATCTTCAATTATTTTTCCATCTTCTATTGTTATCATTCTATCAGCCATAACAGCTAAATCTTCATCATGTGTTATCATAAGTATGGTTTGTCCTAAAGATTTATTAGTATATTTTAAAAGTTCCATTATTTCTCTTGCGTTTTTTGTATCTAGATTTCCTGTTGGCTCGTCTGCAAGTATTATTGCTGGTTCATTTGAAAGTGCTCTTGCTATAGATACTCTTTGTTCTTGACCTCCAGATAATTCATTAGGAAGATTTTTTAATTTTGTTTCAAGTCCTAATTTTTCTACCATTTCATTAAATTTTTTCTTATCTACTTTTTTTCCATCAAGTAATATAGGAAGATTTATATTTTCTTCTACATTAAGTATTGGAAGTAAATTAAAGAATTGGTAAATAAGTCCTACTTCACGTCTTCTAAAAATGGCAAGTTTTTCCTCTTTTAATGAATATATATCTACTCCATCAATATATATCTTTCCGCTTGTTGGTTTATCTACACCACCCATCATATGTAAAAGTGTAGATTTTCCAGAACCTGATTTACCAACAATTGATACAAATTCACCTTTATCTACTTTAAATGAAACATTGTCCACTGCTTTTACAAAATTGCTTTTTCCTTCTTTTCCGTAATATTTACATAAATTTTCTACTTTTAATATTTCCATATTACACCTTTTTCCTTTCATTATAACTATATATATTAATTGTGACTATAAAGTGACAATAAAAAAATAGAGCTAATGCTCTACTTTTTATTCAAAATGTGTATGTTTTACCACCCATTTTTTCATAGCTATTTTTACCCATAGTCCATATATTCCAATTGTTATTATAGTAAGAAGAAACCACTTAATCCATTGTCCAAAAAGTCCTACTGCTGTTCCATCAAATGTAAGTCTTCTTCCATTTATTACTGTATGTTTTGCTTTATATCTTTCCATTATTACTACAGACCAAGGAAGACATATTCCAAGAGTAAATGTACTAACCAATAATCCTAAAAGATATGTTAGGAAAAGTCCTGTTAATGTACCATCGAAATATGATGGTTCTTTAGCATCAACCACACTTACGTTTATGTTTACACTATTTTCATTATCCATAATTTTCTCCTTTTATTTATTTTTTATTTTTATTTATCTATTTTTTTAAACAACACTTCGTTTATTTCATTTTTGGTTTTTTCTAAGCTGGCTTCATTTATTATTCCTATGTATAAATTTCTATTTGGCATAGAATATGTACGTCCATGGCTTCCTGTAACCTCTAGTGCATTTGAAGTAATTTTCCATTTTGGCATTTCATCTATTTGTTTTTTAGCATATTCTTTCATAAAGTCTACTGTTATATTTGTATATATTTCTTTTCCCATTGCCTCTATAATATTGTCTAGTCTTGCTAGTATACTAGGAGTTGTAGATATTTTTTGTATTGCAGCACTTATTATTTTTTGTTGGTTTTTACCTCTATCAAAGTCTCCATGTGCAAGTTGTTTTCTTTCTCTAGAGAATATTAATGCAGATTTACCATTTAAATGTATATTTCCATATTTAAAATTTACTCCATCTCTATAGAAAGGTTTATCATTAAATACTGTAACTCCACCTATTAAATCTATAGCTTTAATAACTCCACTAAAGTTTATTCTAATAAAATTATCTATTTCTATATCAAATAGATCTTCAATTGTTCCTACAGATTTATCTACTCCATATACTCCAGCATGTGTTAATTTATCTTTTAAACCTGTTGTACCTCTTAAATTAACATATGTATCTCTAGGTATATTTGTAAGAAGTATTTCATGTGTATTTGGATTTACTGTTGCTAAAATATTAACATCTGTTAATGAATTAATATTAAGTCCAGATCTTGTATCTATTCCTGCAATATATACTATAAATGCTCCATTTTTATCTCGTTTATTTTCTTTTTGTTCTACTTTTTCTTCTAATGTAAATTCATAAATAAATCTCAATTTGTTTTTTAATATTGGGAATTGTTCAATAACAAAATCATATTCACCTTCACTTAGAAGAATTATATTAATTTTTCCTTCTATTAAATTATTTACAAGTTCGTTTATGTTATTAAAGTCTTTTCTATTATATTTTGTAGTTTCTTTAAGTTTATCAAACGCTTTATTAGCATTTTCATTTATTTTAATTACACCTACTTCTTCAGTACTTTCAGTTGAAAATTTAATATCTTCTTTATTTGTAACAAGATAATATTTATTTGTTATTACTTTGCTATTTTTTAAAGCATTAAACACTTTATTTGTACTATATATTCCTTTAAATCCTACTAGTGAAACTAAAATAGTTGGAACTAAAAGTATGTAGTAAAATATTTTAGATGCCTTTTTCTCTCTTTTAACATTTAATATTCCAAGTATAAGTGCTACTAAAGCAATTACTCCAAAGAATATTCCTAAATACTTATTAGGTAATATTTTTAAGTTATATACAAAGAAGCTTAATACTGCCAGCATTATTAATACTGTTAAATAACTTAGACTAAATATGTGTTTTCTTTTTTTACTTTTATCTTTTTTATCTTTTTTATCTTTTTTTTCTTCTTTTTTATCTCTTCTTCTCATATTTATCCTTTCGCTTAAGAATTTTAAACTTATTTTAAAAATCCTAATATAAATTCTGAACCAAGTCCTTTTTTAGATTTTATATTAATATATCCATCTTGTGCTTCCATTATTTTTTTACTTATATTAAGTCCTATTCCAATACTTGTTTCTTTAGAATTTTTTCCTTTATAGAATCTTTTAAATATATTTTTAATTTCTTCTTTTGTAAGGCCTTCTCCTTCATCTTTTATATATATTCTAGAGTATAATCCTAAATCCTTAAAAAATATATATATTTTTTTATTTTCTTTAGATATTTCAATTGCATTTTTTAAAATATTTGATACAGCCTCCATACACCAGTTATAGTCTCCCATAAAATATGCATCTTCATTTTCTTCTAAAACTACTTCTATATTTCCAAGCTCTAAAGTATATCTAAATTTTTCTATTATCTTTTTAATAAAATCATTAAAATATATTTTTTCCTTTTTAAACTGTATAGATTTTGCATCAAGTCTTGCCATCTTTAAAAGTTCTTCTATTAAAAATGAAATCTTCTTTATATCTTCTTCAATGCTTTTAGTCTTTTTAATATATGAGTTTATTAGTTTTATATTATTATCATTTTGATCTTCTTTGCTTTTATTTAATTCTATTTCTAAGTTTTTGTTTAATTCATTTTTAATACTATATATTTGAACACTTATATTGGATATTGGTATTCTTATTTGATGTGAAATATCTGAAATAAAGTCTTCTATACTTATTCTACTGCTTTCTTCTTCACTTAGTGTTTTAACATATTTTTGCACTAGTTTATTTATATCTGATTTACCTTTATATATCTCACCTTCACTATATTGAATTATGTTTTCTAGTTTTGTTTTATCTGGATATGCTTCTAATATTTCAGAGATATCTGCTAAATGTTTTAAAATCTTTTTGTTTTCAATATAAAAATATATTATACATATTGTATATATTAAAAATATTAAAGAGCTTAAAACTATAAAACTTTTTATATATTCACTATAATATATATCGTCTTTATTAAAATCTGTTTTTTCTATTCCTTTATTAATATATACTTTTTCTTTAGAATCTAAATACTTTTTATATTCATTTTCATTTCTAATTTCTTTATCATATATTGCTAATATATTTGAATCTAAATTTTTATCTTTTTCTATATATTTAATAATACCTATTTCAACATTTTCTCTTAGATGTATATATCTTGCTTTAATTACAAAGTTTAATGCTATTAAGATTAAAATTGGAATATATATGTATCTAAAATATATTTTAATAAATTTAAAAACTTTTTTACTATTATCTTTATTCACTTAATTTATATCCCATTCCTCTCACAGATTCCACAATATATTTTCCATCATTAAGTCCAACTTTTTCTCTTATTCTTTTAATATATACTGAAACTGTATTATCATTAACATAATTATCTGTTTTATTATATATAATATCTTTAATTTGTTCTCTAGATATTATCCATCCACTTTTTTCAAAAAAGTTTTCCATTATTTCATATTCAATATATGTAAGTGAAATTTCTTTTTCACCTATATATATTTTTTTCCTAGCTGTATCTAGTACATATATTCCTCTTGTTATTTTTACATCTTTACTTTTCTTTCTTACTAGATTCCTAATTTTAGATATTAATATTTCGGTATTAAATGGTTTTGTTATGTAATCATCTGCTCCAAGATCAAGTCCCATTACATTATCTTTTATTTCATCTCTTGCTGTTAAAAATATTGTTATAACTTCTTCTAAATTAACTTTGTTTTTTAGCTTCTTAAAAAGTTCAAAACCAGATTTATATCCTAAATTAATATCTATTAAATATATATTATATGTATTTTTAAACTCATCTTCTGCTTCTTCAAATGTATATACACTTTTAACAATATATCCTTCTTTTTCAAGGATTTCTCTTAATGTATTATTTAATGTTTTTTCATCTTCAATAATTAATATTTTATTCATTTTCTTTATTTAATTTTCCTTTAGCTTTTACTTTTTTAAATCTTCTTTTTTCAAGTCCTAATACTTTATTTGGTTTTACTGAAAATCTTGTAACACCTGGATTTCTGTCCATTTCAAGTTTCACAATATTAGGATGTGTGTATTCTTCTCTTAAAAATCTTAGTATTCTTTGTCCATATTTATATCCATGTATAACCATTACTTCTTTTATGTTTTTATCTAAAAAGTCTAATGCTATATCTAATTCGTATTTAATCTCTTCCATTGTCATACCATGTGCATCTATTACTATCCTATTTTCTTCTGAAACAAACATACTTTCCTTTCTTTATTTTTAATTTTAAATTTACTTTTAGTTATGATTTCTATTAATACAAAGATATATTTATATGTTTTTTAAAGCCTTTTTGCATAAGAAATATAAACTCATCTTTAACATCTTTTTCTAAATTAAAATTAAATATATTTTCTAAATTCGATGTATATATGTATTTAACACTTGTATATATATTTATATTAAACAAATACTTTTTAATAAGTAATCCTTCATTTTCCTTTTTATTCTCTTTTATATTTATTGATCCGTCTTTTGCTTTTTTCTTTTCTTCTTCTGTTTCATATCTATATTCTTTTAAAGTACCTGAATTTTCTAAATATATGGAAAATTTATCTTCTTTGTTTTTTCCTTTATTTTTATTTAAACTTTCTTTTAAATCTAAAGAATATCCCATTTCAAAAAGTAGTCTTGATATAAATATGCTGTATATAAATTCTGGATCTTTATCTGTTTTAGAAAGATAGTTTAATGCAAGTACTCCAAGTTTTAAATAATTATATACTTCATAATTTTCTGGTGATACTGTTTTTAAAACCTTTAATATTTTAAATCCATAATCCATTTTTGAATATGAAAATCTTAGGTCATAAAACATATCTACAATTGAAGCTGAGTTAATGTAATACATATTTGATCCTTCATAAAGTACAAAATTTGAAAACGAAAAAACTTGTGTTGGTGCAAGTAATGTACTTTTAGGTCTTCTTGAACCTTTTGCAAAAGCAGTTATTTTTCCCATATCTGAAGTAAGTATAGTTATTACTTTATCATAGTCACCTGAATTTGCTTCTGAAAGAACTAATCCATATGTTTTTTTAATCTTACTATAACTCATCATAACCTTTCTAGCTTTTAAATCTTTTTAATATATTTGGATCTTCAAGCCAATTTCTTTTAACTTTTACAAGTAATTTTAGATTAACTTTTTCATCTAAAAATCTTTCTATGTCTAATCTTGAAGCTATACCTATTTGTTTTAAAAGAGCTCCACCTTTACCTATTACTATACCTTTATGGTTTTCTTTACTAACATATATATTTGCATGTATATCTATTATGTTTTCCTTTTTAGTTGTTTTTCTTTCTTTAAACTCTTCTATTTCAACATATATTTCGTGTGGTATTTCTTCTCTTACAAATTTTAAAACTTTTTTCCTAATAATTTCTTCGCACATTGTTCTTACATCTTGATCTGTATATTCATCATCTGGGAAGTATTTAGGTCCCTTGTTTAAGTTTTTAAATATAATCTCTTTAATTTCATCTATTCTAGATTTTCTATCGTTTTTTAATGAAACAGGAATTATTGCCAAATATTCATACTCCTTATTATATTCTTTAATCTTTAAAGCAATATCTTCACCATTTACAAGATCTTCTTTATTTAAAATTAGTATAGCCTTTTTATTATATTTTTTAAGTTCATCAATAATTTTTAAATTAAACTGATTTATATTTTTTTCTTTAAGAGAAACTAAATGTACAACTATATCTGCATCTTTAATATTTTTTATAGCTTCAGTATTTAAAACATCTGAAAGACTAGACTTCCTTTTATGAAGTCCAGGTGTATCTATAAATATTGCTTGCATATTTTTATCTGTATAAATACCAAGCACATTTTTTCTAGTTGTTTGTGGCTTTGGAGTAACTATAGATAGTTCTTCACCTATAAACTTATTAATAAATGTAGACTTTCCTGCATTTGTTTCACCAACAACTGCTATATATCCTGATTTAAATTCTTTTTCCATATATATTTATCCTTAATTTTTATTCATACATATTATACAATGCATAAGCTTTATCTTCAAATAAAAAAGAGCATTGCTCTTTTTTATTTATTCATTTTTTATTTAGTTTTTATTTATCTTTTATCTGTTTTTATCTATTTTTATTTATCTATTTAGCCTCTGTTTCTTGAGCAAGTGTATAATTGTATGAGATATCTGATTCTGGAACAATCATTATAAATGTTATTCCATCATTAAATACTATTTCGTTTCCATCTTTATCTAAATATTTAGTTTTTGATGTTCTTGAATCTTTTTTAGCAATTATATCCATTACTCTACCATTTGTTGAATATATACCTTCTAGACTTCCTGTTGTTTTTACATTTTTTCTGTCTTTGTTTTCACCATCTACTAGTTTTGTAACTTCTGTTTTTAATATTATTATATTTTTAAGTTCTAGATTCTTAT
Organism: uncultured Clostridiaceae bacterium; assembly: GCA_946998225.1. Classification (GTDB taxonomy): domain Bacteria; phylum Bacillota; class Clostridia; order TANB77; family CAG-508; genus CAMPYH01. Next base: position 151,880 of record CAMPYH010000002.1, read on the forward strand.
TTGTATTTTCATCTTTTTGAATTATACCTTTAGATGTTTTTGTATATTTTTGAGTATTTTCATCATATTTAAAAACTGTTTTATTTGCTGAATGATATGCACCTTCTAGTGATGAAATCTTTTTAGATTTATCTTTATCTAGATTTATATTTTGTGCTGAATATTTAAATGGTACTCTTGTATCTGTTTCAGTTTTATATTTTCTTTCCTTTACTATATTTGAAAGATTTTCCATATTTGTATATGCATTATGTGGTCTAAATTTATTAAATACTCTCCAAAATTCTCTTTTACTATTAGATTTTTTTCTTAATGTATCATATAGTTGTCCATTAATATTTGAAATTCTAAGGCCTTCCATATCTATTACTGCTTGTGGACTTTTTCCTAAATGTACAAATATTGAATCATGTTCTAAAACATAATCTAAGAAATAATGTCTAGCAGATCTTATTGGTCCTACTTGAACATCTTTTTGATCTTTAAAAAATGCTAAAACTCTAGATTCTCCGCCTTCTACTGGAAATTCATAAATTGCATATGCATTTGAAAGTCCTGCATGTGGCCAAGCATTTGTATTGTTATCATAAACTACGGCTACAGGTCTAGATTTAGATTTTTCATCGATTATATTTAACTTTGGTCCTTCTACTTCTTTAAATTCAATATTTATTTTTTTCAAGTCTTTTAATTTATTTCTTTGTTCATCATTTAATAAAAAGAAATATACTAATGTACCTATTAATGCAAGAAGTACAATAAACTTAAAAAATCTTGATCCTTTATGTTTTTTTGTTTTCTTTTTCTCATTTCTTATATTTCTGGTTTTATCCATATTATCTCCTTTATTTTTTAATAATTTCAATTAATTTTGGTATAAATATACTTGCACCTATAATAACACTTAATATTGCTGCAAAAAGTACAAGTCCTGCTGAAATATCTTTTACATATTTTATATCTTCATTATATTTTGAATCATATATATTAAGTATTTCTTCAATTATTGTATTTACTATTTCTGAAAATATAACTAAAAATATTGTAAGTAAAACTATTAATAATTCTAATCTAGATATTTTAAGTATAAAGCTTAATATTAATGCTATGATAGCTATTACTAAATGTATTTTAACATTTCTTTCATTTTTTAGTATATTTTTCAAACCATTTAACGCAAATTTTAATGATGATGTAAAATTTTTAGCTTTAAAATTATTTTCCATAAATTACCTTTTAATATTTAATTTCTTTAAAACTTTTTCTTCTTCTTTACGCATAATTATTTCATCTTCTTTTTCTATATGATCATATCCTAATAGATGGAAAAACGAATGTATTATTAAATATGAAAGTTCGCGTAAAAAGCTATGTCCATATTCATTTGCTTGCATAAATATTTTATCTATACAAATTACCATATCTCCAAAATATATTGGTGGTAAAGTGCTTACTTCGTTATTATTTATATTTTCTTCTTGATCTTTTAAAAATTCATTTAACTCTTCACCTTCAAGACCAGGAAAAGATAAAACATCTGTTACTTTATCTATATTTCTTTGTTTTTTATTTATTAGTCTTATTTCTTCTTTATCTACTATACTTATTGATGCATAGATTTCTTTTTCATTTATATTTCTATATTTTAATAAATATCTAAATAATTCTTTTATATATATTAAAATATATTTTAAAATTTTCTTTAATTCTTCATTTTCTATATCTGTTAAATCGGAAAGAATAGCAGCATCATCTAAAATAATACTGCTATTCATTAAATTTAATATATTTTGAATTTCATCTTTAAAATTTTCTTTTTGTAATTCGCTGTTTTTTTCTTTAATTATATTTTCTAATTCTTTTTTATCTATATTTAATTCTATATCTAACATAATTCTCTTAAGCTGAAAGTTTGTTTTTTTCTTTTAAATTTCTTTCAAATCTTCCTTCTAATGTTTTATATCCTTTGCAATTTCTCATTACTCCATATTCAACAAGTTTTGAATTGTAGTATTTGAATAATTCTTTATATTTTTCTTTTTCATCAGCTAATTGTCTTTTTTCTTCAGCTATCATTAAAATTTCTTTTTCTGCTTCAGTTTCTGCTTTTTTATAGTTTGACCAGAAAAATTTATTTTCTTCTTTATCTTTACTATTTTCCCAGAATACTTTTGTTGTAAGTATATCTTCATTTAATTTTTCAATAATTAATTGAATCATCTTATATGCTTTTTCTTTTCTGAAATCATTTTTTGTATTCATTAAAAGTATTCTTGTATCTTTTAATAACTTATTATAGCAATTTTCAGCTGCATTTAGTGGAAGACTATGTGTAAATAAATTTCTACTTATTGATAGAAGTAGCAGATTTTTTTCTAGATAACTTCTTTCATCTAATTTTCCAACCATATATTTTTGAAGTTCATCATATTTTTTAATGCCTTCTGTATACTCATTTTCTGTATCGTATTTAATAAGTATTGGGAATATTTTTTCTACATATTCTTCAATAGCGATAAATATTGAAACATAAGTTTCAAGAGATGCTGATTCACCTTTTTCTGCTTTTTCTGTAATTTTCTTTGAATATTCTCTTAATAGATCTCTATGTATAATTGTTTGTTTCTCTGCATAAAGTTTTTCATGTTTTTCTGAAAGAAGTCCTTTTTGCATTTGTAAAATATAATCTAGTTCGATTAAGAATCTCTCTTTTCTTAGTTTATATTCTTCATAATTTGATTTTTTATATGTAGTTATCTTGTAGTAATTAAGAATAGATTGTTTCTCAAACTCATTACATATATCTAATTTTACTTTTTTATATATTGAATCCATTATTAATTTATCTATAGACTCTAAATAAACTAAATATTTTTCATTAAACATTTTATTTAGTTCATCTTTTTTCTCATCATCTTTTTTTCTTGAATTGTATTGTTCATATGATCTAATAAGTGCTTTTCTTTTCATTGAAACAACAAGCTCGTTATATCCTAATCTTGTTGGTATAAAAAGCTTCTTTAAACCTTTTATAGCTTTTTCAAAAAAAGTTAATTTTTTAGGCAATAAATCCTTATTAACGCCTTCCATACAGCCTCCCTATTTTATTAAAACATAATGTTTTACTGTTTTTTCTTTTGTTAAACTATTAATTAAATGGTATATCTTTTTAATTAAATAATCAACAGGTAAAATTATTTTTACATAAATTATATATTAGATTTTATATTCTATATTTTTAAAAAATTCCTCTATTTTTTCCTTTTTTAAAAATTCTATTACATCTTTACATTGAAGATTTTTATACTTTTCATGCTCTTCTTCATTTTCTTTTTTTATAGCAAGTGGTCTCATATCATGTGTAGATACACATCTTATATTTTGACCATATGCGAGCATCTCATTTTGTTCATTAAATATACCTACTATATAAATCATTTTAGTATTTGTTATTTCATAAAGTGCAGTTTTTACATCAAGTATTTCTCCATATTTTGCTGGTTTTATATATATCATATGGTTTTCAATAACTGGTGTAAAATATCCTTTTTCATCTTGAAATGCATTTAAATTATTTTTTTCTAAAAAATCTGTAATTCCATCTTCTTGGTATAAAAAGTATTTAGAATTATGTACAACATTCATTCTATCTACATCACTATATCTAACTCTTACTTTTGTTTCTGTCCAGTACATTTTGTCTCCTTATTTGCTCATTCCTTTAGATAAAAATACATCTTTTTGTTTGTGTTTTACAACTTCATATATTTTTTCTCTTCCAAGTTTTCCATAATCTCTTGGAGTAAAATTACTTTTGTTTTCAGCTAAGAATTTTCTAACCTCAGATGTCATTGCAAGTCTTAAATCTGTATCTACATTTATTTTAGATACTCCCTTTATTGCTGCTTCTTTTAGCATCTCATCTGGCATTCCTTTTGCATCTGGAAGTTCTCCACCATATTTATTAATTGTTTGAACTAATTCTTGTATTACAGAACTTGCTCCGTGAAGTACTATTGGAGTATCTGGTAAAAGTTTTCTAACTTCTTTTAATATATCCATTCTTAATTTTGCTTCACCTTTAAATTTATATGCTCCATGACTTGTTCCGATTGCAATTGCTAAACTATCTACTCCAGTAAGTTCTACAAATCTTTTTGCATCTTCTGGATGTGTATATATAGCATCATCTGAAGATACATTAACTTCATCTTCTACTCCTGCAAGTGTTCCAAGTTCAGCCTCTACTGTAACACCTCTTGGATGTGCATATTCTACAACTTGTTTTGTAAGTTTTACATTTTCATCAAATGGGAGACTTGATGCATCTATCATTACAGAAGTCCATCCATTATCTATTGCTTTTTTACAAATTTCAAAATTTGCACCATGGTCTAAATGTAGTGCAATTTCTATATCTGAATTTTTAACAGCAGCCTCTACCATTTTATATATATAATCTATTCCCATATATTCAATTGCTGACTTAGATGTTTGAAGTATTACAGGACTTTTAAGTTCATTACTTGCTTTAATTATTCCTTGAAGGCTTTCCATATCTGATATATTAAAAGCACCTACTGCATATCCTTCTTTATGTGCTTTTTGAAGCATTTCTTTTGTATTAACTAACATATTTGTTTCTCCTTTTAAAATCTTTATTTTTTCTTTTGTTGCATAATTTTTATCTACTGAATTTGTTAAATACGTTCCAGAAACTAAAATATCTGCATTATTTAGCAATCTTCTTGTGATATTATTTACGCTTCCATCTATTTCTATTTTTGTATCTAATTTATTTGATTCTATATATTTTTTTATATTTTCTATTTTTTTAATTACATCATACTCAAAAGGTCTTCCTCCTTCTCCAGGATGTACCGTCATTACTAAAACTCTATTTACGTATTTTAAATATTTAAAAATTTCATCTTCTTTCGTTTCAGGATTAATTACAATACAAGGATTTTTTCCTAAATATTTAATATATTCAATAAACTTAATGATCTCTATTTCATTTTTATCTTTAAATTCTTCAATATGTATTCCAATTGTATTTACATTATATCTTGAAAAAAGATTTATATTGTTTTTCAAATTAAAATACTTACACATTAAATGTACATCTATATCTAGTCCTAGATCATTTACTGCCTCTATCTTTTCAATCATTTCATTTACTGTGTTTCTTTTAACAAATTCTCCATCCATAATATCAATATGGAAAGAGTCTACACCAGCACTTTTTAGTGCCTGTGTAGCCTCTTTTATATTTTTATTAATTCCTAATAATGATACTGATACTTTCACTTATTTATCCTTTGGTATGCTCCAATTTGCCTTTTCTTTTAAATTTATATCGGCTAGTGCTTTTACACTTCCATCAACTGTTACTTGTATTTCTGTTCTTCCTTCTCTTGCTGTTATTGGAACAGATATACTTTTATTTCCTGAATCTATATCTTCTCTATATTGTTGTTCATTATTTACTTTAACAACAAGTTCTACTTTCTTTCCTTTTCTAGCATCTGATCCTAGTATTTTTTCTAAGTTAATATCTAATATTCCGTTTTTAATTTCTGGAATAGTATTTACTTCTAGATATATTTCAGTTCCTTCTTTTACTTCATCGCCTTCTTTAACACTAGCATAAAGTACTTCATTGTTTTCTTTACTTGGGTCGAAAATTTCATTAACTTTTGCTACAAGTTTTACTTCTTCAAGTGTTTTAACTGCATCTTCTTTTTTCTTTCCAATTACTTTTGGCATTTTTACTTTTTGGATGCTACTACCTTTACTTACTGTAAATTTAATTATTGTATTTAATGGTATTTCTTCATCTTTTTTGTATTCTGGTTCCATTTTTATAACTTTGTCTTTTTCTATCTTTTCATCAAATACTTCTTCAATTTCATATTTAAATTCAGTTTCAGCCATTTCTTTTTTTACATCTTCAATATTTTGATCTTTAAAATCTTTAGGAAGTTTAGCTTTTCTTGGTCCTTTACTAATTATTAATTTAATAGTTTTGTTTTTCTTAACCTTATATCCTTCTTGGTATCTCGGATCTTGTCTTAAAACTTCTCCTTCTTTTACATCATTATCGTATTCTTCTTCAATCTCATATTGGAAACCTAATTCTTCAATTTGTTTTATAGCCTCACTTTTTGTTAATCTTTTCTTTCCAAATTCACCTGTAAGATTTGGGAGAAATACCTCTGAACTATTTTTCTTAGTTTTAAGTATCCATGTAGATGCAAAAACTATAAGTAAAACAAATGCCGCAACACCAGCTGCAATTAATATATGTTTTATAAATGGTGATATTTGTTTGTTTTCATCAGTTTTAATCTTACTTGAAGTTATTGTAGGTATAATTCTTGTAATACTTTCTTTTAATGAATCTTCTAAATTATATAAATCTACATCAGGATTTTTAAGAACTAAATCTATATCTACTATCATTTCTTCAGCTGTTCTATATCTTAAAAGTTTATCTTTGCTCATTGCTTTTGAAATAATATAGTTTACGCCTTCTGGTATATCTACAATATCTTTTGCAGGTATTGGATCTTCTTGTACTTGTTTTAAAGCAATAGATACAGCTGTATCTCCTTCAAAAGGAACCTTTCCTGTAACAAGTTCATACATTACAACACCTAATGAATATATATCTGATTGTGCATCTGTTTTTTCACCTTTTGCATGCTCTGGTGAGAAATAATGTACTGATCCTATTGTTGCTCCATGTGATGTTATAGTTGAATTAGTTACTGCTTTAGCTATACCAAAATCTGTAACTTTAACTACTCCATCTTCTGTTATCATAATATTATGTGGTTTAATATCTCTATGTACTATATGATTTTTATGTGCAACAGATAATGCTGCTGCAATTTGTCTTGCTATTTTAAGTGCTGTTTTATAATCAAAAGTACCTTGTTCGTCTAAAAGTTCTTTTAATGTCTTACCTTTTATAAGTTCCATAACAATATAATACATATTGTCTTCAACACCTACATCATATATCGACACTATATTTTGATGTGCAAGTGATGCTGCCGCTTGTGCTTCAGAATTAAATCTTTTTATAAATTCTGAATCTGTTGTGTATTCATCTTTTAGTATTTTTATAGCTACATCTCTATTTAATAAAGTGCATCTTGCACTATATACTGTAGCCATTCCACCTTCACCAATTTTTTTCTTTATTTCGTATCTGTTACCCAGCATTTTCCCAACTAAGTTCATTTTTGCTCCCTAATATATATTTACATAAATTTTATCTAATATGTTTTAATAAATATATGTTTTAATTTATTTTTCATTATTTTTAATAATTTTTATACATTTTTTTAATAAATTATTCTTTTTCTACAATTATTACACTAATATTATCTGCCCCGCCTCTTTCATTTGCAAGGTCTACTAAATATTTAGCAGGATCTTCCATCTCCTCATCTTGTAGAATCTTTTTAAGTTCATCATCTTTAACATAATTTGTAAGTCCATCTGTACAAAGAAGAAGTTTATCTTTAGAGATAAATTTTTGTACAGATAAATCCGGCTGTACAATTATAGACATGCCGATTGCTTTAGTTATCATATTTTTATCTGGATGATTATCTTTATCTTCCTCTTTAATTGTTCCATCATCAACTAATTTTTGTACATAACTGTGATCTTTTGTAAGATGCCTTAAATTGTTATTTCTTAATCTATATATTCTAGAGTCTCCAGCATGTGCTATATATAATCTATCCTTAATAATAAGAGCTATACCAATGGTAGATCCCATATTAGAATATTCTTCACCTTCTTTTTTCTCTTCTAAAATTAACATATTAGCATATTCTACAGCTCCATTTATTAATTTTAAAATATCTTCATCTGTATTAAATGTTATTTCATAATTATTTACAATATATTTTTTAGCATATTCTACAGACTTTTGTGATGCAACTTCTCCGCCTTTATATCCGCCCATTCCATCGGCAATAATATAAAGATTTACATTTTCATCTTTTGAAATATATATAGCATCTTCATTAATTTTTCTTACTCTACCTGTATCTGTATTTGAATATATTTTCATACTATCCTTCCTTTAATGCTTTCTTTCTAAGCTGTCCGCATGCTGCATTTATATCTTTCCCGAGGCTTCTTCTAATTGTTGCTACTATACCATGATCATTTAAATAGTCTCTAAACTTTACAATATCTTCTTCATTAGAGCTTTTAAAATCTCTTTCTTCTATTTCATTTACTCTTATTAAATTTACATGTGCTTTTATATTATATTTTTTTATTAAATTAATTACCTTATCTGCATCTTCTTTTTTATCTGTTTTGCCTTTTATAACTACATATTCAAGTGAAACTCTTTTCCCGGCTATATCATTATAATACTTAATAGCAGTAAATAATTCATCAAGTGGATAAGCTCTATTTATTGGCATAATACTAGATCTATATGTATCGTCCCCGCTATGAAGTGATATAGATAACGTACATTGCATTTTTAGATCCGCAAGCTCATATATTTTTGGAACTATTCCACATGTAGATATAGTTATTTTTCTTGCTCCAATTTCAAGTCCTTTTGGACTGTTAATATTTGAAATTGCAGTTAATACATTATTAAAATTATCTAATGGCTCTCCTATTCCCATAAAAACAACATTAGAAATTCTATCTCCTAAATCATTTTCTGCAGACATAATTTGTTCGATTATTTCTCCTGCTGTAAGATTACCACCAAAAGGAGCTTTAGTAGATGCACAAAACTCACATCCCATCTTACATCCTTTTTGTGAAGAAATACAAATAGTATTTCCATAATTATATCTCATAACCGCAGATTCAATTATATCTTCTGATGGAAGTTTAAATAAATATTTAACTGTACCATCTTTAGATACAAGTTTATCTACAATTTCTAATTTTTCAATATAAAATACTTCATCTAAAAGATTTCTTAAATCTTCTTTTAAATTTAACATCTCAAAAAAGCTATATACTCTTTTTTTATATAGCCACTCATAAATTTGAACTGCTCTAAATTTCTTTTCACCCAGCTCTAGCATTTTATCTTCAAGTTCATTAAAGCTAAGTGACTTAATGCCAATTTTTTCCATAATTATACTTTATATAATTTTAAAACTTTTTTCAATATTAAAAGAAAAAAAGCAGATATATCTGCTTTATAAATTACATTCACCTATTGCATCTTTTACAGCTTTAACTGAAAGATCCATTTGTTTTTTCTCTATACTATTAAGATCTATCTCTATAACTTTCCTTACTCCGCTTCCATCAATAATTGCTGGTGATCCTATAAAAAGATCACTATGACCATAATGTCCGTCTAAATAGCAAGATATTGGAAGTATGCTTCCTTGATCATTAAGTATTGTTTTACATATCTTAGTCATACTCATAGCAATTCCATAATATGTTGCACCTTTTTTATTTATAATCTCATATGCTGCATTTTTAACATTATGGAATATTTGATCAAGTTCTTTCATTGTACTTTCTTTTTCATTTTCTTCAAGCCATTTTGTAAGCGGAACACCTGCAATATTTGTTTGTGACCAACAAGGAAATTCTGTATCTCCATGTTCCCCTAATATATATCCATGAATATTTCTTGTATCTATATTTAACTTTTCTGCAATTTCTCTTCTTAATCTTGCTGTATCTAGTGTAGTTCCTGTACCAATAACTTTTTCTTTAGGAAATCCACTAATTTTCCAAGTAGCATATGTTAAAACATCTACTGGATTTGTAGCTATTAAAAATATTCCTTTAAATCCTGATTCAACTATTTTAGTAATTATATCTTTAAATACAATAATATTATTATTCAAAAGATCCATTCTTGTTTCACCAGGTTTTTGTGGAACTCCTGCTGCTATTGCTACAATTTCTGCATCTTCACAATCTTTAAATTCAGCTCTATATATTTTCTTAGGTCTTGTATATGCAACAGCATTAGAAAGATCCATTGCATCACCTTCAGCTCTTTCTTCATTTATGTCTATTATACCTATTTCTCTTGCTGCATCTTGTGCAACCAAAGTATAAGCAAAAGATGAGCCTACCGCTCCATCTCCTACTATTATTATTTTGCCTCTTTTTTTTCTTCTATCTTTTTTAATCTCTTCTGTTATTTCTTTTTTTATTTCGTCTTTAATTTCTTGTTTTTTATTTTCTAATTTTTCTAATAAATTTTCCATATTTTTTCTTTCGTATAACTAATTTAATTATTTATTTTTTCTATTATTGCCATAGATTTTCATTTTTTAATTTTTGTATGATTTGTTTATGTTCTTCTAAAGTGTTTGTAAAATATATTTTACCGTTTTTATCTGAAACAAAAAACAATGCTGAATTTTGTTTATAATTTAATACTCCGCTTATTGCTTTTTCAGATGGTGATGCAATAGGACCTACCGGAAGTTTTCCTTCCATATTTGGACCTCTTGTATTAAATTTACCAGGTGTTTGAAGTTGTGATAATGTAAGTGGCACATTAAGTGGTGTATTTACCTCATAATGTGTTGTAGGATCACTTCCAAGAGACATGTTTTTATTTAATCTATTTATAAATAGTCCTGCAACAAGTGGTGCATCTTCTAGATGTCTTGCTTCTTTTTCAACAATTGATGCAAGTGTTAAAACTTCATGTGTATTAAATGAAATTTCTTTTAATCTTTTCTCATGTTTTTTAAGTATTCTACCCATTTCATCTAATGAAAGTTCTATTATTTGTTTTGGTGTTATTAATTCTTTATCAAAGATATATGTATTAGGTGCTATATATCCTTCTAAAGGATATTTTAAATCTTCATTTAAAATTTCTTTTTCATCTAAAAATGTATATTTTTTACAAAGTTCTTTCATATATTCTTTATCTAAAAAAGTCTTTTTCATTTCTTCTTTAGTTATTTTAGTATTTTTTGCAACTGTATCTATAATTTGATCTATTTTATATCCTTCAATTATTGTAAGTTTTATATCATTTTTAAAAACTTCACCTTTTTTAATCATATCTAAAATCTTTTCAAGACTCATGTCTTTATTTACTTTATATTTTCCTTTGTTAATTAAATTAACTTTATGTCTTTTTACATATATTTTGTATGCATTTTCATCTTTAATAAGACCATTTTCTTTTAAAATTGTCCCTAACTCTCTTACAGTTGTATTTTCTTTTATATTAAAGATAACTTCTTTATCTTTATCTTTATTAGTTGGTGTTATTCCGTTTTTATACCAGCCATATGCTCCCAAAACTATTAAAGCTAAAATTAAAACAATCCCTATAATTATTTTAAAAAACATACCACCTTTTTTTACATCTCTTTTTATTGATTTGAATTCACCATTTTCTACATTAAAATCTTCCATTATTTATTTTCTTTCTTTATTTTATTTTTATCTTTTTTTATCTTCTTTGCTTTTTTAGTCTTTGTATTATGTGCTAAATATGTAAGAAGATATGTAACTATAGATATTACATAATATATACCAAGTACAACAAGCATCGAAGTTGCTTTTAGTCCATTTATATTTACAAGCCATACTATCATTACAATAAATATAGTATATATATTCATTAATAATATATCTATAGGTAAAATATTTCTTAATAATTTCTTTTCATTTTTTTCATCATATAGTCCAAGTGATTTTCGGTAGTTTACTCCATTTTTATTAAATAATTTTATTCTTGCTTGTGATGAAATTATTATAACAATTATTAGCATTATGCTATTTATTAAAATATTGTCTACATTTTCTTTGAAAAGAATTTTATTATTTTTAAAATCTATAAATTCTAATTTTAAATTTTCTGGAGTTTTACTTATTTTATCTATTCTGTTTTCTAAATCATCTAAATATTTATTTTGTCCTTTTTCGCCTTTTTCATATTTTTTAGAATAGTCTCCTAAATGAAGATTTTCATATCCAAAACCTTCAAAAATTGCTCCCACTGAAACACCAGACATTTTTTCACGAGATATTCCATAATGTTCAACTATTTTAGGCATAGATTTTAAATTGCTTTCTGCTGTATGAAAGAATTCTTTTTCTAAACCTTCCTGAATAATATATACAGCTTGCACTCTACCTCTGTTTAGATTAACATAGCTATCTGCTTCATTTGAATATTCTAAAACATTAGCTTTTTTACCAAGTGCTTTTTTAACTATTTTAGACAGTCTTGAATTGTCTTTATCTATAACAATTATATCTGTTTTATATTTATTAAAATTCTCATTATATATTTTCTTTCTTACACACATTCCCATTATCATTGTAAATATTAAAAGGATTAATATATATGGAGTATATTTTTTATATAAATTTAAATATGTTTTTCTCATTATTTCTCCTCCATCTTAATCTTTTTTATTTTTATATTAAATGCAATTATCCAAATAATACTTAAAACTACACCATATGCAAAAATTGCTAAAATATTACTAAATCCTACTCCTGTATTTCCCATTAGTCTAAATAAATACATTCCATTTATATATAAATACATTGGATTAAGTCTTGCTATATATATAGTAAGCACATTTGTATATATTGAAGCAAAAGATAATACTAAAAATAATACTGCAATTAATGTGTATACTATATTTTTAGTTTTAACATTTTTCTTATACATAATATTATTAAATACAAATGCAAATTTTGTAGTAAATAGTGTATATACTAGTATCATTAGCATTACTGTATATTTTGTATATTTTTCAAAATATCTATATATATCTGTTTTTAAATATTCCACTAACTTATTAATCTCAAATCTATGATTTTCTGAAACCATTATTCCTAAAGATATTTTTAAAACAGATTCTAGTATGAAATAAAATACTATAGCAAATACTAGATTCATTAAAAATGCAAATAAAAAGCTTTTATATTCTCTTTTAAATAATTTTACCTTTTTAACATTTCTTAATACATTATTTTTTGTGCTTTGAATTTGTTCTTTTTGATCTAAATATTTTATATTTAATATTCCTTGCATAAATATCATAAATGCTAAAAGAGATACAAATATATATATTCTATTTCCATTGTTTATTTTATAAAATAATTCTTTATATTTCTTTTCTTGTTCTTGTTTTTGCTCTTGTTTAATTTTGTCTTCTATTGCTTTTTGCTTTTTATATTTTTCATATTTTTCTTTTTCTTCTTTAGAAAGTTTTGATTCATCTATTTCTGTTTCTTTTTGTTTTATTTTACTTAAATCTAAAGGTTCATTAGCATTTACAAATTTCATACTATGATGATCATTATGTTTTGCTTGAATTTCCATTTGATTTATTTGTTCTTCTGTTGGTATATTTTGTTTTAAAGTTTCTTTTTTATTTTTATATTGAAGTCTTTGATATTCTTGCATAATATCTTTTACTTTATATGGATCTTTTCCATTTTCTTTAACTTCATCATTTATGTATTTTACATACTTTTCTTCTAATTTATTTCCAAGCATCATAAATGGTGTCTCATAACTTACATCTGCTAAATAATTTATTGGCATACCAGGAATCATGAATCTTTTAAACTTGTTTTTCTCAAATTCATCCATTACTTCTTTTTGTGGTTTAGTAGTTAAAAGTTCTCTTTTAAAATCTGCATCTTTAATTAATGACTCTATATAATCTTTAAAAAGAAAAGTGTTTTCACTAACTCTACTACTTACAAGTTTAATACTCATTTTTTCACCAAGTTCTTCCTCTGTAAGTACTTTTTTATCTCCTGTTGTATATGCTTCTATATTCTTATTTATGTTTTTTAAATCTCTTTCTTTAACATAAAGGTACATATCTATATTACCTTTACCTAAATCATCTTTAGCTTCTTCTTCAGCATCATATCTAATATAATAGATAAATGGCATTTCTAGATAGCTTGCATTTTTTGAAATGGAAACTAATGCCTCTACCATATTATCATCTTTTTGTATTGCTTCATTAAATACAATACCAATTTTTGCTATATCCATTTTTTTGCCAAATACATTATTAGAATAAATATTTGCAAGTATAACTAATAATATTGGTATAAAAAGAAAATATGTCCAAATTTTCTTATCTTTAAAATATATTTTTAATTCTTTCACATCAACCACCTTATTTTACTTCTACTATTTTTTCACTATCTAATATTTCATCTTTATTTGTTGTTAAATATATTAATTTGAATTCTAATTCTTTTGAAAGTTTTCTTAAAAGAGCTAGCTCTAATTTTCTTTCTTCATTAGTTAAATTTAAATCATTATATACAAATAGATAATCCGGATTTAAAGTTAAAGCATTTGCGATATTAACTTTTCTAAGTGTAAAATCACTTAAGCTTTTCATTTTCATTTTTCTTAAATCTTCAATTTCCATTTTAGATATAATTGAATCTACATTTTCTACAACATCACCATAATTCATTGAAAGTAGTTCTAGTGTATAATCTAAAGTTTCTTCTACAGTAAAGTTTTTAATATAATTAAATTTTGATTCAACTATATTAAATCTCTCACATTTATTATCCTCATTTTTCTTGAAATTAATTATCGCTTTTTCAAAGAAATAATTATTATCTTTCATATTAGGTCCATAAACCGCTATATTTTTATTTCCTTCTCCAAAGATATTTTCATTATTTTCTTCTACATTTTTAACTTCTGCTTTTTTAATTTCTACTTTATTTTCTTTTTTTGTATCTTTTTCTTTTATATCGTTTTTTAAATCTTTTTCTATATTTTTATTTTCTTTATTTACTTTATTTTTTTCTTTTGTATTTTGTTTTTTATTCTCTTTTTTAACGTCTTTTTTAACTTCTTTTTTAGTTTCTTTTTTGTTTTTCACTTGGCTCTCCTTATATAAAATTTAATTATAATATATCAAAAGCTTTAATCTAATTCAAATGGAAAATAAAAAAGTAAGGTTTATTAAAACCTTACTTAATTAAGATAGAAATTAAATATATCGCTGTTATAATAAACAGTCCTGTAAGTTCAATAGACGTTAATATTAGCTCAATATTTAATACTAAAAAATAATTTTTTTCTGCCTCTAGTGTTTCTTTAGAATAAAATAATGCATCTTCCTCTATTAGATTTCTTAGTACCACATCCATGTGTCTTACGTGTAAATCTAAACAAGAAATAAAGGATATATATAATAGATATTCAACTATTAAAACAACTCTATCCATATAATGTGTATAAAGCAAAAAAGCTATAATAAACAACATTGTATATAAAACAAAGTTTACTAAAATAATTCCTTTAATAAGTTTATACCTATTTACATCCACACTATAATGCTTTGAGTCAGCAAACATTTTTTTAATATAAATCCTATTTGCTACATCCAAAAATCCTACTGCAAGCAGAAAAACAAACATTGCAAAATTCAAACAAATCACCCCTTTAAATAAATCTATTCCAAAGTATTAATCGAATAATCTTATTATACTTAATTTTATAGTTTTTTACAATTTTTATGAAAATAAAAAGCACCTACCGGTGCTTTAAAAACCTTCAAAAAGCTTTTCGATTGTTAAAGATACTATAAAGAAATATCCAATTAAAAGAAGAGCTATTGTAGCTATTTGTATAACAATTGTTAGCATTTTTATTTCATCTTTAAATGGTTTTATTCGTCTTTTCCTACTATAATTCATTACACTTTCTTCAGATAGATCAAATAGCTTAAGAAGAGCTATAAACACAATTAATTGCAAGATTACAAAAACTGTAAGCTCCACCTTTCGTTCCATAAGTATTGTTAAAACTGCCATTACAAAAATCATTATATTCAATATATCTTGTGTCATCGAAATATTTACTTTTGTTTCTGATCTGTTTTTATCTGAGATTAAACTGTTTAAATACCTAAATCCTATTCTAAGTATTATTATAAGCACACCATAAATTATGGTATAAAAATTGCTAAGCTTTTGAAACATATTATCACCCCTATCATTAAATCTAACAATATTAATAAATTATATTCCTTTAAAATCATATATCTATATTATATCTTACTTTTCCCTATAGTTCAAAAAAAGATATTTGATTAGACTCTGGAAGGCCTTCTAATGCTCCTGCTTTAGATAGCAGTTCTATAATTGAATCACCTATTTTAGCTTTTTCTCTTAGCATATCTCTTGTTGTAAATTTCAAGTTTTGTTTTATTCTTTCTTGTGCCGCTTCATATATTCCAAAAGATGCTTTTTCTCCAAGCCCAGGTAGAGCTGAAAATGGCATTCTTATTCCATCTTCTTCTATTAAAAAGTTTTTATAATGTGATTTGTATAAATCTACTGGTAAAAACTTAATACCTCTTCTGTACATTTCAATTACTATATCAAAAATTACCAGCATATTTTTTTCAACATCTGAAAGTTTTGGTTTGTTAATAAGTTCCATATAATTTTCAAGAACTGTAAAATATTCACCACTCATTAAAAATCCATCAAAATCTTTACCTTTAACAGATAGAAATGTTGCATAATATGCTTTAGGATAATTAACCTTATACCAAGCAATTTGAAAAGCTGCAGTAACATAAGCAGCAGCATGTGCTTTAGGGAACATGTATCTAATTTTCTTACATGAATCGATATACCAATCTGGAACATTATGTTCTCTCATCATTGCTTCTTGATCATCAGTTAATCCTCTTCCTTTTCTTACAGATTCCATTATCTTAAATGAATTTGCATGTGGCACACCTTTATTAATTAAATACACCATTATATCGTCTCTTGTACATATTGCATCTTTAAGTGTACATATACCTTCATTTATTAATTCTTCTGCATTCCCAAGCCAAACATTTGTACCATGAGATAATCCAGATATTCTAATAAGCTCATCAAATGTAGTAGGTCTTGTCTTTCTAAGCATTTCTTGAACAAAATTTGTACCAAATTCTGGTATTCCTTTTGTTCCTACATCATTTGGTATTTTTCTAATATCTAATGGATATTTTTCCTCATCTATATTAAGTACATTATTTGCTGAAAATAAAGACATCGTAGTTTTATCATCAAGTGGTATATCTTTTGGCGCCACCTTCGTTATATCTTCAAGCATTCTAAGTATTGTTGGATTATCATGACCTAAAATATCAAGTTTTAAAAGATTGTGTTCTATTGCATGGTAATCAAAATGTGTAGTTATAATATCTACATCCATATTATCTGCAGGTCTTTGTATTGGAGTAAACTCATTTATCTCTCTTCCAGCAGGTAGTACTATAATTCCTCCCGGGTGTTGTCCTGTACTTGCTTTTACATCCTTACAACCCAAAGATATTCTTTCTATTTCAGGTTTTGTTAAATGCTTGTCTTTTTCTTCAAAGAAGTGTTTAGTATATCCATATGCTGTTTTTTCTGCAATTGTACCTATTGTTCCTGCTTTATATGTTTCTCCATCACCAATAAGCTCTAGGGTATAATTATGTGCAATAGCTTGATACTCGCTTGAGAAATTAAGATCTATATCTGGTTCTTTGTCTCCACTAAATCCTAAAAATGTTTCAAAAGGTATGTTCATTCCATCTTTTCTAAGTTTTGTTCCACATTTAGGACATACTTTATCTGGAAGGTCATAACCATTTGCCGCTACATCTGAAAATTCAGAGTATTTACAATTTGGACAAATATAATGTGGTGGGAGTGAATTTATTTCAGATATTCCAGCCATATATGCTACAAGTGATGATCCTACAGATCCACGAGATCCTACCATATATCCATCATCATTAGATTTTTTAACCAGTTTATGTGCTAAAATATACAGTACGGCAAACTCATTAGAAATTATTGAATGAAGTTCTGTATCTATTCTCTCCTTAATTAATTTTGGAATTTCATCTCCATATATTCTTTTAGCTTTAGTCATAACAAGTTCAGTTAATTCTTTATCACTACCATCAATTCTTGGAGGACATTTTTCAGGACTTATTGGAACTACCTTTTCACACATATCCATAATTTTTATTGGATTATCTATTACAATTTCTTCTGCTTTTTCTTGTCCTAAATATTTGAATGCATTTATCATCTCATTTGTTGTTCTAAAATATACTTCTGGTTGAATATCTGCATCTCTTTGTTTTTTACCAGTTTTAATTATTTCTCTATATATTTTATCTTCTTTATCTAATAAATATACATCACCTGTTGCAGCAACTATCTTACCTAAGCTTTCTGCAAGTGAAATAATATATTTATTTATTTCAGCCCATTGATTTTCATCTTTAATATTTTGTTCTCTTTTTAATGCAAGTGCATTTTCAAATGGGACAACTTCTATAAAATCATAAAAGCTCATTATATCTAATATTTCTTTTTCAGACTTACCAGATATTACAGCTTCATATACTTCTCCATTTATTCCGCCACTACCTAAGATTAATCCTTCCAAGTGATTTGTTAATATACTTCTTAATATTCTTGCTTTTATGTAAAAATACTTAACATGTGAAAAACTTACTAGTCTATATAAATTCAAAAGTCCTTTTTGGTTTTGAGCAAATATAGTTATTCTATGTGTTCTTAATCTTTGGTATACTCCATCGTCTACTTCGTAATTTTTAGAAAAATCTTCCCAGGTATCCACTCCTTTTTCTTCTATTCTTTTAAACATTTTTCTAGTAACTGCAATCATTGTTTCAACGTCATCTACAGCTCTATGGGCAACATCAACAGTTATATTAAAGAAGTTTGCAATTCTTCCTAATGTATATCTTTTGATCTCTGGTATTAATATTTGTGAAAGTCTTAATGTGTCTAAATATGTATTATCTAACACTTTTCCTATATGCTTTTCTACATTATATCTCAAAAATCCAATATCAAAGTCTGCATTGTGTGCAACTAAAATACTATCACCAATAAAATCATAAAAATCTGAAATAACAGTTTTTATATCTGGTGCATTTTTAACCATCTCATTAGTTATTTTTGTTATATCTATAATCTCTTGTGGTATTAAAACACCCGGATTTACGAAGCTAGAAAATCTATCGATTTCTTTTCCGTCTTTAATTTTAATAACACCTATTTCAATTATTTCATTATTTCTAAAAGAAAGTCCTGTTGTTTCAATATCCAAAAATGAATATACACTTCCTTCTATTTTTTGACCTTTATAGTTAAATATTGGATCTTCTTTATCATTTACCATAAATCCATCAAGTCCATATAAAACTTTGAAATCTTCAAAATCATTTGTAAGATTCATAATTGTAGGAAATACTTGTACTCCAGCATCATCTGTTATACCTATTCCAGGCATATTATATTCTCTCGCTCTTTTAATTAAATCTACTGGATTAATTACACCTTCAAGCATACTCATTTTAGTATGGCATCTAAGTTCAACTCTTTTTCTAGGATATGTATCTTTTCTTTTATTCTTTGCCATTACTTCAGCTTCATATATAGAATCTGCCATAATTATTAAATCTTGTGAATATGGATCGTATTGTGCCATTCCATATACTTTTGCACCTTTTCCTACGGCTATATATTTATTTGCAAGTTCATATTTATTGCTGTTTACAAACTTTTTAATATTCATGGTTGTTGTACCATCATATAAAGCAAATGTGAAAAGTGTTGAATCATTTTTTTCAATATATCTTTGTTCTACTTTAATTATTTCACCTTGAACTAAAACTCTACCACTATAGTTATTTATTTCTGTCATCTTATACATTTGTATATTTTTACTACCATATTGGTTTCTTCCATCAATAAGTCCAGATGCTGGAAGTTTTAATTCTGCTTCAGGATCTTCAGTTTTCTCTTTTTTTGCATCTTTTTTTCTAACTCTTTTAACAGATACTTTCATAGAATTTAGATCTATTTTCATATTTCCATCATTTGTTTTAGTAATATTTTCTGTATATTTTTCTTCTACTTCTATATCTTTTTTAACTAATTCCTTTTCATCATTAAATGCACTTAAAAAGGATTCTTTTTGTTCTAAAACAATTTTGTCTTTTTTATCTTCCTCTTTAATTTCTTTTGTTTCTTTAGTTCCATTTAATGTACACATACAATTAAATCCTAAAATCTTATTTAAACTATCTCTTACTAATTCATCTAATTTTAAATCTCCTAAAAAAAGACTTAATTGATCTGATGCATTTACAACTAAACAACCATTGTTTTCTTCTATTGTAGTGTTTTTAAGCATGCTTTCACCAAATGGTATATCATATGCTATATATTTTTTAATATTATCCCAATCATCAGTTATTTGCTTTATTTCAAGTTTTACTGGACTGGTATAATTTATTTCTAAATTCAAATCTTTTTGATAGTTTTGATTTATCCAATTTCTAAGGCCTAATGCTTCTTTTACAGAAATTAAATTATCTGACTTTAATTTTAAATCTATTTTATCTTTTCCAGCTTTATATTTAGTTATTTCAGAAAACATTAAACTTTCTGAAAGATCATAGCCTTTAAATATATTTGTAATTTTATCCATCAATTTTCCCTTTTTATTAATTTTGACTAATAAATAATTGCATCTAGTTTTAGGTGCAATTTTTATTTTATCTATTTCTTATTTTCAAGTAAAATTCGTTTTAAATATTTTGGATCAACAGTTTTGATTATCTCATCTCTATATTCTGAATCATCTGGTTGATTCGGTATTTTTATGTCTTTAAATTTAAAAAGAAATGAATTCTTATGAATAAATTGTATATCTTTTATATTCATAATTGTTTTTATAAATGAATTGCTTATACTTCCATATCTTATATCTTTTAAATTATCATATTTTAATACTTTATCTTTATTAAAATACATATTTTTTCTAACTATTTTATCTTTGTATAGTAGATATATTGTATGCTCAAAAATCTTGTAATCTACTATAGCTTTTAATAGTAAAGTTAAAAACATAAAAAGAACTACCAGTCCCGATAAAACTTTATTATCTCCTGTAAAAATTATTAATATCATAAATATAAATACAATTGTTATATTTATATTTAATTCATCATAAAACTTTAATAAGAAATTATATTTTGGTTTTATAATTTTTCTAACTTCTTTATCTTCATAAAATGCTTTTATTTGTTTTTCTAAATTATCTTTTTTTACACTTTGTTTAGACTTAGTTTTTTTAACCACTTTTCTTCTTTTTCTTTCGATTTGTCTTTCCATTTTATCCCTTAAATTAAAATATATTTAAATAGTATAAATGCTATAGGCGCTACAAATATTAAGCTGTCTATTCTGTCTAGTATTCCGCCATGTCCTAATAAAATATTTCCATAGTCTTTTTTGTTAAAAGCTCTTTTAATATATGATGCAAGTAAATCTCCAAATTGACTAAGTACACTTATTACAAATGTTATTAAAAGAACTGTATAAATATTAAACTGAGATCCATCAATTCTTAATGTTTTAATACCTATAATATATATAATTCCTATTGTTACTAAAGCTGTTATTACTCCTCCAACGCTTCCTTCTATAGTCTTATTAGGACTTAGCTTTGTTAGTTTATGTTTTCCAAATTTTGTTCCTATTAGATATGCACCTGAATCTGTCATCATAACTGCAAACATTAAAATCATATATAATGCATGTCCATTTTTTAATGTAAATAGTTCTGGTATAAAAGAAAGCATAAATGGTATGTATAAATATCCAAAATTTGAGATTGTAAGCTCATTTATATTTGTTTTTTCATATTTTATAATTGCAATTATTCCAGATAGCATAAAACCTAAAATAATTATTTCCTTTGCATATATCTGAGTAGTTTCAAATACAAGTCCTGATAATGTATATAAAAGTACTAAAAAATATCCTATATATTTATATATCTTATTATCTACTTCTACCACATTAAAATATTCATATATTGCAAGACACGCCTCTATACCAACAATTAATAAAGCATATGTATAACTTTCTAGTAATACTACAGACATTACTAGCATAAAATATATAATGCTTGTAAGGCTTCTTTTTATAAATTTACTCAAATTTATTTACCCCCAAATCTTCTTTCTCTTCTATCAAATTCATTAATTGCCTCTTTTAAATCTTCTATTTTAAAATCTGGCCACTTTTTATCTACAAAGTATAGTTCTGAATATGTACCTTCCCATGTTTGGAAATTACTTAGTCTCATTTCTCCGCTTGTACGGATAATAAGTTCTGGATCTGGTATTTCTGGTGAATACATTTTAGAAGATATATATTCTTCTGTTATATCTTCTTTTTCTATTTTTCCTTCTTTTATATCATCATAGATAGACCAAATTCCTTCTAGAATTTCTCTTCTTCCACCATAGTTAAAGCAAAGATTTAAAACTAATTCCGTATTATCTTTTGTTTTTTCCATGGCTTCATATTTCATTTTTTTAAGTGAAGGTGTTAAACGATCATCTGATCCAGAGAAAACAACTTTAATATTATGTTTTTTTGCATCTTTTATTAATTTCTTGAAATACATTGAAAAAAGATTCATTAGATATGTAACTTCTACTTTTGATCTTTTCCAGTTTTCAGTAGAAAAAATATATACCGTTAAAACATTAATAAGTTTTTCTTTTTTTATAGCTTTAATAAGCTCTTCTAGATTCTCCGCACCTTTTTTATGCCCATATTCTGGCTTTTTACCTTGCTCTTTAGCCCATCTTCTATTTCCATCTAAAATGATAGCTATATGATTTAATTTACTCATTATACAGTCATAATCTCTCTTTCTTTTTCTTTATATACTTCATCTATTTGTTTTGTATATTTATCTGTTAAATCTTGAACTCTTGTTTCTTCTCTTCTTTCATCATCTTCTGGAAGTTCTTCTAATTTTACAGCATCAAGAGCTTCTCTTCTTATATTTCTAATACTTATTTTAGCTTCTTCTGCATATTCTTTTAAATCTTTAGCTATTTCTTTTCTTCTTTCACCTGTTAAATCTGGAAATATTAATCTAAGATTTTGTCCATCATTTTGTGGAATTATTCCAAGATCTGCTTCTATTAAAGCTCTTTCTACATCTTTTATAACATTTCTGTCCCATGGTTTAATAAGAATTTGTTTTGCTTCAGGAACGCTTATACTTGCTACTTGGTTAATTGGTGTACTTGTTCCATAATACATAACATTTACCTTGTCTAATATTCTAGGATTAGCTCTTCCAGCTCTTATTTCTCCATATGTTTCTTTTAAATATTCTATTGCATTTTTCATTTTATTTTCAAATCCACTAAAATCCATTTTTGTCTCCTATTTATTTCATATATTTATATACTATATTTTTTTCTAGTCTAATTCAAGACTAAAAATTAATATGGTACTTCTAATTTAAATTTATTTTCGTCTATTTCATCATATTTATATACATATATTATATTATTTTCTTTTTTTAATTTTTCATCAATTTTAATAAAATTTTCTCCTGAACTATTAGCTTTAGTTTTTGTAATTAAATCTTTATCTTTTAAAATACATACAGGTAAAGATTTTTTAAATTTTATACAATATGTATTTTTGTACTTTAACATTTCAAATCTAGATGAGTCTAAAAGTTCATTATCTCCTACATATATATTTGCAGAATCTAAAATTGGCAGTATTTTCTTAATTTCTGTTTCATACCTTTTACCAGTTATTCTTTTAATCTTTAATCTTTTAAAAAAGCCAAGTTCTTTAAATGGATTATATATTTCAATATCTTCCAAATACTTAAAACTATCTATATATTTTTTTTCCATATTTTCTTTATTTAAAAGAATACCAGCATTTTCCTTATCTAAATATATTTCCTTTTTATTTGTATTAATTTTATACAGATTAAAACTCTTTTTGAATTCCTTAAATTCTGTATTTACTGAATCTATTTCATCTCTATATATATTAGTATACTCTCCATAGGAAAATTTAGCTTTACTTAAATATTCATCTATACTTTTTTCCATATTAGATATATCTTTTAATTTTAAAAAAAGCATAAATACTAAAATACATATACAGCATAAAAATGCACCAATAAAGATACATATATACTTTTTATTTTTATTCACATCTATCCTCACATTTACTTAAATAATATATTAATTAAAAAACTTCTTCAAACAAAATTACATATAAAAAACGAGCTATAAATTAGCTCATTTTTCCTTTATCTAATATTTAATATTTATTATTTTATATTCCATTTTACCAGCAGGTGCTTCAAAGAAAACTATATCTCCTTTTTTACTTCCCATAAGTGCTTTTCCTAATGGAGAGTCTTCAGATATTTTCTTTTCTGCAAAATTTGCTTCAGGCGCACTAACTATTTTAAATACATTATTTAATTGTTGTGAAAGCTCTGTAAGCTCTACTGTACTTCCTACTTGTACTATATTTTTGTTTATTTTCTTTTCATCTATTATATCTGCATTTTTAAGAATATCTTCAAGCTCTGCAATTCTTCTTTCATTTTGTTCATTTGCATTTTTAGCTTCATCATATTCTGCATTTTCAGATAAATCTCCATGTTCTTTAGCTACTTTTAATCTTTCTGCTATTGCTTCTCTTTCTTCTTCTTTTAAATATTTTAATTCTTCTTTTACTTTATTATATCCTTCTTCAGATAATAATATCTTTTCCATTTTATTCCTTCCTTGTCTCTTTTTATTTATTAAATTCTTCTATTTCTTTTTCTATATCTAATCTTTTAAATATTGGTTCAACTTTTTCTTTTACTTTTATTTCACCAGTATAATCTATCTTAAAACTTTCATAATGTCTATAGTCATCTAAGATATTTAAGATATTTAGCGCTTCATTTGCTGTGTTTTCCATAAAAGGCATTATTGCTATACTTATTAACCTTACAGCTTCCACTAAATTATATAGTACTAAATTAAGCTCTTTTTTATCTTCATTTTTATTTAATTCCCATGGCTTTTTAATATCTATATATTTATTTATTTTATCTATACCTTTCCATATATTTTCTATTGCTTTTTGTATATGGAAAGTTTCAAATTCTCTTTCAAAATCTTCTAGCATTTCATTTAAGATGTTTTTAAATTCTTTTACTTCTTCTTTATTTTTATCCAATATATCTTTAACTTCTTCTTCAGTTAAAATTCCATTTTTATATGAATTAAGCATTCCTGCTGTTCTAGAAATTAAATTTCCCAAATCATTTGCTAAATTATAGTTATAGTTTTCTACAAAAGATCTTATTGAGAAATTTCCATCTTTATCATATGGAATCTCTTTTAATAGATATTGCTTTAAAGCATCAATTCCATACTTTTTAGCAAGATCATCTGGATATATTGTATTTCCCTTAGATTTACTCATCTTTTCATTTTCTACAACAAACCAATTATGTGCAAAAATTGTTTTTGGAAGAGGTAAATCTAATGCCATTAAAAAGATTGGCCAATAAATTGCATGAAATCTAATTATATCTTTTCCAACTATATGTACATCAGCTGGCCACCACTTATCGATCATTTCAGATTTTTCACCAGGAAGATATCCAAGTGCTGTAATATAGTTTGTAAGGGCATCAAGCCATACATATAATATGTGCTTTTCATTTTCTTTAACAGGTATTCCCCATTTAAATGATGTTCTTGTAACAGATAAATCATTTATTCCTTCTTTCAAAAATGAATTCATTATTTCATTTTTTCTAGATTCTGGAATTACAAAATTTGGATTTTCCTCATAATGTTTTATAAGTCTTTCTCTATATTTTTCCATATTGAAAAAATATGCTTCTTCTTCCATATCTGTTAATTCTTTTCCGCAGTCAGGACATTTGTTGTCATGTTCTTTTGCTTTAGTATCTGTAACATATGTTTCACAAGATACACAGTATTTGCCTTTATATTTTCCTAAATATACATCACCATTTTTTAAAAAATATGAAAATATTTTTTGTACAGCTTCAACATGAAAATCATTTGTAGTACGCATAAATATATCATAATTAATATCTAGTTTCTTCCATAATTCTTTTGCATATTCAGCCATATCATCTACATATTCTTGTGGTTTCACATTTGCTTCTAATGCTTTCTCTTCTATCTTTTGTCCGTGTTCATCAAGTCCTGTTAATAAATATGTTTCAAATCCTCTTTGTTTTTTATATCTTTTAATTGTATCTGCAAGTATTGTTGTATATGCAGTACCTATATGGAATCTTCCACTTGGGTAATATATTGGTGTTGTTACATAATATTTTTTATCCATTATTTTTCACCTCTTTTTCTAAATATGTTTTAATAAATCCATCTAAATTTCCATTTAAAACAGATTCAACATTTCCTTCCTCATAATTTGTTCTATGATCTTTTACCAAACTATATGGTTGCATAACATATGATCTTATTTGATTAGCCCAGCTTGAATGTATTGTTTCTCCTTTTAGCTCTTTAATTTTTTCTTTATTTTCTTCTTCCTTCTTAAAAAGCAATTTTGATTTTAATATCTTCATAGCTATTTCTTTATTTTTACTTTGTGATCTTTCAGCTTCACAGCTTACACTAATATTTGTAGGCAAATGTGTTATTCTTACAGCTGTTTCGACCTTATTTACATTTTGTCCGCCTTTTCCTCCAGATCTATATGTATCTATTTTAAGATCATTTAAATCTATATCTACATCATTTTCTAAATTTATCTCTGGTATAACCTCAACACCTGCAAATGTAGTATGTCTTCTTTTATTTGCATCGAATGGAGATATTCTAACTAATCTATGTGTTCCATGCTCGCTTTTTAAATATCCATATGCGTTTTCACCTTTAACTAAAAAGCTTACACTTTTAAGTCCTACCTCATCGCCTTTTTGAAAATCTAAAACATCTACTTTAAATCCTTTTCCATCGGCCCATTTAATATACATATTAAATAGCATTTCGGTCCAGTCATTGCTTTCAGTTCCGCCTGCACCTTGAAAAATATTTACAATTGCATTATTGTGCGAATATTTATCTTTAAATATTTTAGATATTTTAATCTCATCTATCTTTTCTTTCAGCCTAAATATTTCTTCATCTATGCTTAAAACCATTTCATTTAATTCATCATCTTTTATTTTATATTTTAGATCTTTTAAATATTTTAAATCTAGAATATTTTTATCTATTTCTTCAGTAATACTTTTAAATTCATCTAAGCTTTCTTTATATTTAGCAAGTTTAACACTTATATCTCTTGCATCATCTCTTGACCAAAAATTTTCTAAAAGCATCATACTATTAATATCTTTAATATTCTTTTCTAAAACTAAAGGATCAAAGTAACTCCTTTAATTCATTTTTTAAAACTTCTAACTCTTCTATCTTCTTATCCATTAGTATCCTTTATATTATATTATAAATACCTATTACGTCGCAGATGACATAATAGGTATTTTTGGCGGAGAGTGAGGGATTCGAACCCTCGCGGCGGAAAAACTCCACCCTACAGGTTTAGCAAACCCGCCCCTTCAGCCTCTTGGGTAACTCTCCAGACTGCTTTTATATTAGCATTTTATACTTTCTTTGTCAATCCATTTATTACAAGCTATTATCTAATATTTTAAAAAATACATCACTTATTTTCTCATTAATTTCTATTAAATTTTCATTCTTTCCTATAGATACTTTATCTAAATTAATTATTCCAACAGGTTTTCCTTTTGCTAAAAACATATTTGGTATATATGCTATAGGATAAACTAAAAGTGATGAACCAAGTACTAAAAGACTATCTGCATCATCTATAAGTTCTTGTATTTTTTTCATATCTTTAAGCTCTTCACCATATAAAACAACATCAGGTCTAATAAGACCACCACAAGTACAAAATATTTCTCTATCTTCAAGCATTTCGTTCATATCATATTTTTTATTACATTTAGTGCAATAAAAATCTATTAAATTTCCGTGTGCTTCCACCACATTTTTACTTCCAGCTTTTTTATGAAGGCCGTCTATGTTTTGTGTAATTACTCCTAAAACCCCGCCTTCTTTTTCAAGATTCGCAATTTTATTATATACATCCGTAGGAAAAGCTTCTTTGTAGTTCATATTCTCCCTAATATATTCATAAAACAATTCAGGATTTTTCATTAAAAAATCATGTGAAAGAATATATTCTGGATCTAGATTATAAAAGTTTTTAGAATATAAACCATCTTTTGATCTAAAGTCTGGTATGCCCGCTTCTTTTGAAAGACCTGCTCCGCTTAAAACTAATATTTTCGTTTTATCTTTAAACATATCTCTCATTTTATTAATATTTTCTAAACTTTTTTCCATATATTTCTCCTACTTGAATATATAAAAATAATAAATAAAAAACCAATCATATCGATTGATTTTAATGGTGGAGACGAGGAGACTCGAACTCCTGTCCAAAAGTAAAGACATTAGCTTTCTCCGAGTGCAGTATATTTTGAAATTTCAAATTTATTCTTAAAATATACAAAATGAATAAATTCTAACTTATATTTACTAAATTAAAGATATAAGTTTCTCTTTAATTAGTCTTCTTTTAGGTTCAAGATAATAAAACGAAAGAAGACACGTTTTAAAATCTTTCTTACGACTTACAAATTAAGCTGCGTAAGCAAATTCATTTTGTTCTGCATTTATATGCTTTGTGTATTTTTAAAGTGGCCTCACCCCACTACTCGCTTTTCTAATCTCTAAAACACTTTTGTCGAAACCAAAACGTCCCCATATTTGAAATAAAGCTCTTACGAGCTTTATTTTATTTTTTCATTTCTTTAACTTCTTTATTATCATAATATCCACAACTATCACACATTCTATGTTGAACCATTAGTTCTCCGCAATGTGGACATTTAACTAAGTTTTTTGAATCTATTGTCCATGCTGAATTTCTTCTTAAAGCTGATCTTCTTTTTGATTGTCTTCTTTTTGGTACTGCCATTTTATCTCCCTCTTCTTAATTTACAATTTTAAAATATATAAGCACATCAATGTGTGCCTGTTAATTCATAATAATTTTACATTCTTTTAGTTTTTTTGTCAAATAGTAAAGCACACTTTTTCTATTTTACCACCTTTACATCACTTAAAAGACTTGTTAATATCTTTGAATATTTATTAAAATATACATCTTTGCCTGGTAAATCATTATTTGTTAACTTATCAAAAGGTATAAGTTTAAACTTATTAGATTTTTTAGTAAACATAAGTTTAGTCTCTATATTATCTACTGTAAGTTCTCCTTTTTTAAGTTTAATATCCATTGATGTAAGTCCACCTATTAAATTATCTGTTGGAAATTGTGAACTTATGAAATTTCCCATAGAATAAACTACAACAGTTTTATTTATTCTCTCTATTGGTTGAATAATATGTGAGTGATTTCCTAAAATTATATCTACACCCATTTCTGAAAGTTCTTTTGCAATCTTCTTTTGATTTGGAGATATATCACTTCTGTTTTCCCATCCCCAATGTATTGCTACAATTACTACGTCTACCTTATCTCTTACTCTTTCAATTTGCTTTTTAGCTCTTTCTTTAGAATAAATATTTACCTCATATGGACGTTTTGGATATAGCCCATTTGAAAGTGCTTCTTCTCTATATGAAAGCATTGTATATTTAATTCCGTTTTTTTCTCTTATATCTATTTTATTTGCTTCTTCTTCTGATGATGCACTACCATGAAACATTACTTGATCTTTCTTCTTATTCCAATATCTCATTGAAGCATCTACACCTTTAGATCCTTTGTCTAATGTATGATTGTTTGCAAGTGATACTATATTAAAACCTGCATCTATAAATGCATCACCTACTTGTGTTGGTGAACAGAACATTGGATAATTTGAAAGTGGAAGTTCATCACCTGCAAGTATTGTTTCTTGATTATAATATGCTAAGTCATGTTTTTGTACTATTGGTTTAATATTTTCTAGCATTGGTTTAAAATCAAATCCACCTTTAACTCTTGCCGCTTCATATACACTATTATGTATTAAGCAGTCTCCACCTGCTATTAAGCTAATTTTCTTTTCTCTATTTTCTTCTTCCTCTTTTTTCTTTCGTTCTTCTTCAGCTTTTCTTACCTTTTCCTCTTGAGCTTGTTTTTGTTTTAAGCTTTCTAATCTTTTATTTTTTCCTTCTTTGTATAAAGTTATTCCATAAAAAGTACCTAGAGAAATAATTATTAATGTAGTAAATAATATAAACAACTTTTTAAATACATTTTTCTTACCATGTTTTCCCATATTTTATTCCTTCCTTATACATATATTTATAGTCTATATATAATTATATATTTTTTCTACAACATATTTTTTAATCATCTCCAAATTTTAAAACAGATAAAAACGCTTCTTGTGGTACTTCAACATTACCTACTTGTTTCATTCTCTTTTTACCCTTTTTTTGTTTTTCAAGAAGTTTTTTCTTTCTAGATATATCACCGCCATAACATTTAGCAAGCACGTCTTTTCTTACAGCTCTTACTGTTTCTCTTGCAATTATCTTTCCTCCAATAACTGCTTGTATTGGAACTTCAAATAATTGTCTTGGAATTTCATCTTTTAATTTTTCTGCAATTTTTCTTCCTCTTGCATATGCACTTTCCTTATGTACTATAAAAGATAAAGCATCAACAACTTCTCCATTTATGTGTATATCTAATTTTACAAGATCTGACTCTACATATCTTCCAAAAGTATAGTTTACTGATGCATAACCTCTTGTTTGTGATTTAATAAAATCAAAGAAATCATAGATTATTTCATTAAGTGGCATCTCATACTCCACATTAACTCTAGTTTCATCAAGATATGTCATAGATTTATATATTCCTCTTCTATCTTGGCATACTTTCATAACATTACCTATATATTCTGTTGGAATTATTATTTCAACATTCATAAGTGGTTCTTCTATTTTTTCTATTTCAACAGGATCTGGTAAATCTGCTGGATTATATAGATTTAAAACATCTCCTTTTTTAGTATATACCTTGTATATAACTGATGGTGCTGTTGTAATAATTGGTATATTAAATTCTCTTTCAATTCTTTCTATGGTTATCTCTAAATGAAGTAAACCTAAAAATCCACACCTAAATCCAAATCCTAAAGCTTTTGATGTTTCTGGTTCAAATTCAAATGCCGCATCATTTAATTTTAATTTCTCATTTGCCTCTTTTAAAGCATTGTAGTCTTCACCATCTATTGGATACATTCCACAATATACCATTGATATACTTGGCTTATATCCTGGAAGTGGTACTATATTTATGTTTTCTTTATGTGTTACAGTATCTCCTACTTGTACATCTTTTGCTTCTTTAATACTTGCTGCAAAATATCCTACTTCACCAGCTTTAAGTTCAGTTCCTTCATTTAAGCTTCCTGCTCTAAATGTTCCAATTTCATTTATTTCAAAAACTTTTCCGCCTTGAATAAATCTAATCTCTTCATCCTTTTTAAGTTTTCCATCCATAACTCTAATATATGTTACAACACCTAGATAGTTATCATATTTGGAATCAAAAACTAAAGCCTTTAAAGGAGCATTTACATCTCCTTCTGGTGCAGGTATAATATCTACTATTTTATCTAAAACCATTTCCATGTTTTCACCAGTTTTGGCAGATACACATGGTATATCTTCTTCATTTACACCTAAAAGATCTGCTACCTCTTTTTTTACTTCTTCAGTTCTTGCATTAGGTAGATCTATTTTGTTAATAACAGGTAAAATTTCTAAGTCATTATCTAGTGCTAAATAAAGATTCGCAAGTGTTTGAGCTTCTATTCCTTGTGATGCATCTACAACTAAAATTGCCCCTTCGCATGCTGCAAGACTTCTACTTACCTCATAATTAAAATCCACATGTCCTGGTGTATCTATTAGATTTAAAATATATTTTTTACCATCTTTTACATACTCCATTCTAACAGCTTGAGACTTAACAGTTATTCCTCTTTCTTTTTCTATATCCATATTATCTAAAACTTGTTTAGTCATCTCTCTTTTTTCAAGTGAACCTGTCATTTCTATAAGTCTATCTGCAAGTGTAGATTTACCATGATCTATATGTGCAATAATGCTAAAATTTCTAATGTTTTCTAGTTTCATTTATTCCCTTTCTTTTTTTAGATATTATACAATTTTTAACTAAAATACAATAAAAGAAGCATTTAAGATTTTAAATGCTTCTTAATACTAATAACCTGTTTTTGGAAGAACTTTATATTTAACTTTCTTAATTTCTTTTTTAGCTTTTCTTTTTTCTCCATTTACTATTAATCTATATTCTTTAGTTGGAGCTTCTTCATGTTTTATCTCTTCAGTTATTTTGTAATCTATATCATTTGTGCTAGGTCTAAAACTTTCTTTTCCTATTACTTTTTGAGAAGTTTTATTCTTTTCAAAGCTAATCATATTATTTCTTACTACTAAAGTAGTTGTTTCATTAAATTTAAGATCTATATTTATATCTTCTTCTAATTTTGCATAACCTTCTAGCGTCTTTTCTTCTTTTACAGAATATTTTCCTGGTAATATTTTATCTATAACTATTTCACCTTTAGCATTAGTTTTGAAAACTTTACTATATCCATGTTCTTTAGAAGATATTCTAAACTTAACACCTTCTAAAGGTTTGTTTATCTCACCATCAAGTTTTACTACCTTTATTTTAGTTTCATTTGTTAAAGTAATTTCATGTTTAATTTGAATATCTGCATTTATTATGCGTCCTGTATACACATAGTTTTGCAACTTTTCATCATGTGTTTTTCCATATAATACTGGATATGTTTTCATGCTTGCTTTACCTTCTATATTAATCTTATTTACCTTTTTAAGATCTTTTATATCTACTTTTAAATAAAATTCATCTCCTACTTTGAAAGTTTTTTTGTTTCTTCCATAAATATCTACAATCTTAGCACTCTTAACTCCAGATACTTTTAAGTCAACTTTTCCTTCTCTGGTTCCTTGTATAATATATTTTCTTTCAAGAGTTCTATTATTTAAAACAGTCCAGTCTTTACTAACACCTTCTATTTTAACTGCAACATTATTAAAAGTTCTTGTATCTTTTCTTGCATCAGTTATTATTTGTTTATATGCATTATGTATTCTATTGCTTTTTGCTGATCCATTTGAAGTATAATAATCTAATCCTAAATTATGTTGCATTGCCCATACAGCAAATTTTGTAGCATAATATGCTTCTTTTGCATTTTGAACACCAAGCTCTTCTATTGTTTTATATGGATAGCCGTTTATTACCGCTCTATATACAGGATCTTCTATATGTCTATTTTGCAAAGTTACTACTTGTGAGTGTATTCCAACACTTCCTACTCCAGGTCTTTCCATATTTATACAATATGCTGGAAAAAATTCTCCATCTTTTTTAGCTATGACATTCGGACAACCTTGATCTTTTGCCCCTCTTTTTAGTACATAAGGATCATAGCTTTCTCTTAAAATATTGATTTGTCCAATATCATTATTTGCAAATACTGGTACTACATTTAATATTGTCATAAATAAAAGTATTAAAGACAATATTTTAAAACTTAATCTGTTTTTAATTTTTTTGTTATTTTTCATTTTTCACCTTTTAATTATTCAACTATATATCCTTTAACTACAAGTCTTTTAGATGGTTTATTCATTACGCAAGTAATTAATGTTATTTCTCTTTTTTCTGAATCATTTAAACAGCTAACATCTGTTTCATCTACAATATATTTTTTATATACAATATATTCATACTTTTGACCGCCAACAATGTATATTATTTTATCTTCTATATTAATATCTTTTAAATTTTCAAAATAGTTTTTTCTAAACCCTCTATTGTGCGCAGCTAAGGCAACATTTCCATCAATTTTAGCTGTATCCAGGAAATGTCCTATATAGTTGTCAATAATTTTATTCTCCGTCCCTTCCTTTATTTTTGCTTTTTCTAAAATATTTGGAATTTCTAAAAACCAATCATCAGATAAATGTAGTTTATTTATATTAAAATAATCTATTTTTTCTCTGTAGATAAATTCTTTTTTATTTAAATCTTCATTCATTTTTTGTATTTTAGATTTTCGTTCTTTTGAATTTGGATAAGTTTTAAATAAATATGTTTTGAGTTTAACATTAAATACTATTAATAGAATTAAAAATATAATATATGAATATTTGAATAAAAAGAATTTTGCTTTTTTAAATTTCCTCATACCTAAAAGCCTTTTTTAAAATTAGACTTAAGAAACTTTTAAATACATGATTTTGGGATTGAACTAAATAAATAATATTAGGGAAAATTGAAATTGATATTTAATAATGATTTTAATTATAAATGTATTTATATTTTTTTATGTATTTAAAAGTTTTTCTTTAGTCTAACTACATATTACACAGAAATATGGTTTAATACAAATGTGCTTAAAAAGCCTTTAAATTAAATATTTATTTTGAATTATTATGTTAACAGAATATAAAGATGAAACTAAAATTTGAATTGAAAAATAAATAAAAAAAACAAGCATAGCTTGTTTTATATATTAACTATTTTACTTTGTTATTTGCTATACATTTTGTACATGCTTTAACAGTTTTTGTATTTCCATGCTCATCTTTAATTCTTACTTTTTTAATATTTGCTTTTACTTTAATTTTTGCTCTTCTACTTACTTGAGATCTTTCGATGCTAATTCTATTTCCGTTTGTTGTACCTTTGCCGCAAATTTCACATCTTCTTGCCATAATCTTCCTCTCTTTCTTAAAATAAAAATATGATATCAATCATATTTTCTAACTAATATCTATATTAATCCTAGTTGGCGATCCGAATGGGACTCGAACCCACGACCTCCAGCGTGACAGGCTGGCATTCTAACCAACTGAACTATCGGACCATTTTGGTGGTCGCTATAGGGCTCGAACCTATGACCCCCTGCTTGTAAG
>CAMPYH010000003.1 GCA_946998225.1 uncultured Clostridiaceae bacterium
GTTTCCAAATGAATTTCGTGAGTAAAATTTTCTATTAAAATTTCATAGCTATCATAAAAAAATTTTTTTACGCTTTTTTTAGCACCTATATCTGCCATTGTATATATGATATAAAGCCCTTGTAAAATCGCTTTGGTAACCAATGGATCACCTGCTGAATAGGAAATTATCTGGCTGAACCCAAGATATAGTTCATCCTCCACAGAATAAGTTTGATAAATTATTTTTACATCTTCGTTCTCTTTCAGGATTATAAAATTATTGTCTGTAGATAAAAGTTTTCCAAACAATGATGACATTTTATTTATACAAATTATTGCAGTATTTGGATCATTTGTTCCAGGGCTTAGGGCCATATTTGCGATTTCAGTTAAGTTTACAATTCCACGGTGATAATCTTCTTCTCTATTATTGTAAATATTTATTAAAAACAATGAACTTAATTTTTCTTTTAATTCTTTTTTATCATTATCATCTAAATCACATTGGAATATCTTTAATTCTCCTAAGTTTTCTCCTTTGGTTGTGTATTCACCAAATCTCTTGTTTATAGACAGTTCTGCTCTCATCCCATTAAGCTCTTTAAAAATCTCATCTGCTTTTATTTCAAATAAATAACCTGTACTATCAGCTACAATTGATAACTTTGTAGATTCACCGACTTCTTCATAATGCTCAGATTTTTCTCTTAGCTCTACCTCTTTATCAATAAGTTTTTCACAGTTATTAAAAATATATTCTATAATATTTGATATTTTTATATTATCAAGAACCTGTCTTGAGAAAGTTATAAAACTAAGCATTGCAACTATGGCATAGGCAATTCCAAAACTTCCAGCTACAACATGTTGGTCTGGACCAAGATCTTGCAATAAAAGGATACTGATCACTGAATAGAAAAAACCACTTACAAATATACCATATAAACCAAGAACTCCTGTCCTATCTATGAAACTCTGAAGGAGTCTAGGTGATATGCTACTGCTATATTTATTAAGTACAGTGACAATAGTTGTAAAGCAAAAAATACTTATAGTCAAAAATATTCCAGATATATTAGAAAGGAAATTTACCGACACTTCAACCGACAGCAATAATTGTTTGGGAATATAAGATTTAATTGCAATATATTTATGATCAAAAATCCAGGTAACCAAAAGAAGCGACACTGCTAAAATTATAAACCTTGACATTCTTAAAAAATTCTTATTATTAAAAAACCACAATTTAATTTTTGGCAACATACATCAACCTTCCTTTTTTAGTATTGTAATTACGAAAACATGTTATCATATATTTAATTTTTGTCCAATATAAATAGGTATATCAATATCATTGTCATTAAAAAATTCTTTGGAATTTTCTTGCTTATTTTTCCTAATTTATCTTCGATTAATCTATAAAATAACCTACTTAATTACACCCATTTATATAATATTCAAAAATAATCCGTTTTTACCACTAACCTCTCGAAAACTCTCTTGCAGTTTTCTTTTTTAATATGTTTTTACATTATATACAAATATAACACTAACCATATTTTTTAAAAATATAGTTAGTGTTTATGTTGCATAAATTATATACTTTATACATGATTCTAAATTCTAATGCTAGATTATGCTTTTATTATAATTGTACCTTTAGTCAATTTAAATCATTAACTGCAGAGTTTCATTTCCTCTAAATGTATTTAGATTTAGTGTTGCAAATATATTGTTCAAATCATCTTTCTTTATATTAAGTTTACCTAGTGTTTTAAAACTAATACAATCTATCTCTTTTTCAATTGCTTCTTTTTTATTTGTTATTTTATTTATTCCATATCCTACAACTTGTGAAAAAGTTATTTTTGTAAAATTAGGCCTTTCCATTATGTTTTTAACTTTTAAATTTCTAAATAAAAATTTTGGTTCTTTATTTTTGTTTCCATATGGTCTTAATATTTCCATACTTTTTAAAAGTTCTATACTTGCTTCATTTAAATTTAATTCATTGTTGTATTCATTTATTTTATCTAATTTTTCTATTTCTAATTTTTTAAATATATCATGCATTTTATTCTCTTTTGCTTTTTCGAAACTAAGTCCTGCTGCAAAATCATGCCCACCAAAAGCTGTAAAATTATTACTTATATTTTCCAAAACATTATATATATTTACATCTTGCTCTACACATCTTGATGATCCTACAAATTCATCATCATTTTTATTTGTATATATTAATGCAGGTTTTTTGTATTTTTCTGAAACCCTTGCAGCAACTATCCCAATTATTCCTTCATGTAAATTCTCTTTTCCTGCTAAAATAAATTCATATTCATTAAGTTTATCTTTTTTAATTATTTCTTCAATTTCATTAAAAGCCTTTTCAGTTTCTTCTTTTCTTTTGTAATTTAACTTTTCAAGTTCTTCACCTTTTTTTCTTGCCTCTAATTCGTCTTCTTCTATTAAAAGGCTAAGAGCTATATCTTCTCCCATCCTTCCACTAGAGTTTATTTTAGGTACGATATAATATGCTATGTCTTGTTCATTTAAATTATCAAAATTATTTATTAACACCTTAAGTCCTGGAAGAATATTTTCTTTATTTATATTTTTTATTGCAAGTTTTATCATATCTCTGTTTTCACCATTAAGTGGCATAACATCTCCAATTGTTCCAATAATTGCAATAAACATAAGCTCATAAATTTTATCTTTACTTATTTTCTTTTCATCTTCTAATTTTTCATTTATTGCTGTAATTAATTTAAATGCAACTCCCGAACCAGATAAATCTTTATATGGATATTTTTCTCCTTTTACTTTTGGATTTATGATGCTATATGAATTTGGAAGCACATCACCTTGTTCATGATGGTCTGTTACTATTGTATCTATTTTAGATTTATTTAACTCTTCAATTTCTTCATTGTTTTTTATTCCACAGTCAACTGTTATAACTAAATCTACATTATTTTTCTTAATTTCATTAACTTTTTCCTTATTCATTCCATAGCCGTCTATAAGTCTATTTGGTAAAATGTATTTTACATTTTTATACCCAATATATTTAAAGAAATTAAAAATAACAGAAATAGCTGTATTTCCATCTGCATCATAATCTCCAAATATTAAAATGTTTTCATTTTTTTCCATTGCCTTTAATATTCTATCTACACTTTTTCCCATATCGTTAAATAAATATGGATCAATTAAATCTTCATATTTTGGATTAATATATTCATCTAATTTTTCATACTCTACTCCCATTTGATCTATTAGGCTTGCAAGTATGATATTACCGCTCAATTTTTCACTTATTTTAATTGTATTTTCTTTATTTATTTTTATTTTTTTATTTTTCATTCATTTTCCTTTTCATAATTTATATTAGCAAATTTATTTCACCTCTTCAATTGTTACAATATTTTAAATTTCATACACTTTTCTGATTATTTTATTCATTTTTTGTTTGAATATTATATAATAATAATAATTAAAACAGGAGAAAAATATGGAATATAACGGTTTAAGTATAAAAGAAAAAGATGTTTATGGATCACAAGAAATAACACTTAATTATAATAGAGATGAATTAAAAGATTCAAAAAAAGTTTTTGTTCATTATGGTACAAATGATTGGCAAAATGTAAGTGAAGTTGAAATGCAAAAAACACCTAATGGTTATGAAGCTAAAATTAGTATACCAAGAGACGCAAACAAATTTAACTTTGCTTTTAGAAATGAAAATCTATATTGGGACAACAATGAAGGAAATAATTTTGAATTTGATGTAAAATCTGAACTTAAATATTTCGCTAACGATTTTCTTTTAAAATACACTGAAGATGTTTCATTTGATGACACAAATTTAGATGAAAATGAACCTGAAATAGATACAAATGCAAAAGGACTTACAGATAAAGAATTAGACTCTATATCTTTTGACCATACAAAAGACGAATTAGACAAATCTATAGAAGCTAAATTTGCAAAACTATTTGGCAGTTTAGAAAATGAAGATAAAAAAGAAGAAGAAATAAAAGAAGTTAATGAAGATGAATATGTTTTAGTACCATTAAAATTTACTTCAGATATACCTTATGTAAGCTTATTCAAACAAGCAAAAGCTGAAGCTTTAATGGAAATAAGACAAAACCAAATAGAACCTGTAAGATATACTTCAAATGTTAAACTAATTGAAGTTATGAGAATGGAAGCAAATAGAAAATGGGTTCTAGCTCAAGCATCAAGAAATGAAAACGAAGAATTTGCTTTAGTAAAAGCATTTAATCCAATCGAAGCATATGATAATTCATTTGTTGGAACAATTAAAAAATACTTCACATCAGTTGTTGAAAGCTTCAAAAAGCTTATTAACATCATTACAGAAGATCTTAATCCATCAAATGTATCTGAGTAACTTCACAAAAGATAAAACACAATACTATAACTTTACAAAAGATAAAATAACTAAACACACAAAAGATAAAATATATAAAATTAAATTCAAAGAAGATAAAGGAAACTTTATCTTCTTTTCTTTCTTATTTATTATTTTTTCTTATTCTTTTTTGTTCTTTCTTATTCTTTCTTTTATTTATATTTATATTTATTTTTATTTTGCTTTATTGCTTATTTTTATCCTATTTTTTTCATAAAAAAACATATTAGTAATTTAACTAATATGCTTTATATTTTTATTGTTTATTTGTTTTTATTTGTTTTTATTTGTTTTTATTTAACTTCTCTTGCAAGCACAACATGTCTTAATGTTGAATCATCATTACATGTAGATAAAGATATTTCTACATTTCCATCTGTATCTCTAGATACATATGATGTATCACTTGGTTTTCTAGTTGCAACCTCATAAACCTCATATGTTATAACTCTTCCTGTCATATCTGTTACCATTATTTTATCTCCATTTGTTAGAAGATGTAATTTTGCAAAGAATAAATTATTTCTATAGTTATGTCCTAATATAGTTGTATTACCTGGATTGTTTATTCCTCTTTGTGTATCTAATTGTGCAACTGCTATTTCAAGACTTCTTTTTGTTACTCTTTCAAGTATAGGGTATTCAACTTTTATTTTAGGTATTTTTAAAACACCTACTACATTATAGTCTTCCATTCTAATACCAGGTACTTTACTACCTTGAGATGTTTTTTTCTCAAAATTTCCATCAGTTATACTTGATGGTCCTGAACCACCTTCAAGATCTGATGTATTTTGATTATTTTCTTTTGGTGCTGTTTTTTTATTTTCTGTTGCTATCTTTTTAACAGCCTCTACCATATGATTACTATTTTCTTCAATATCTTTGTTTTTAAAATGCATAGATATTACTATACCGCCTCCTATTAGGAGTGTAGTGCCTATAATAACTAAAATTATTGTAAGCAAAATATTATATGTCTTTTCGTCCATACTCATACCTTTTCTTTATTTTCTTTTAAAATTTTAACATACCAATTTTAAAAAAACATTTGTTTTAAAAAATATATGTTTTTTTGTAATAATTAATAATATATTAATTCTAATATACTGTCTTTATAGTTTGTAAAAACATCATTATATTCAAATGGTGGAATTACAAACTCTAAAAATAGATCTTTTGTTGGATGTTTAAATCCTAAGTAATATGCAAAAAGTCCTAAATCTTTTGTTTTTTTACCAAATTTAAAATATTTAGCATATTTAACATCACCTACTATTGGATGATCTATATTACTTAAACTTGTTCTTATTTGGTGTGATCTTCCTGTAATAAGATTTATATCTAAAAGAGTTGAATCTTCTCCTTTTTCAATTATTCTATATTCCATTACACTCTTTTTAGCATCTTTTGCATCTGTTTTATCTACAACTATAGATTTATTATTTTTACTGTCTTTAATTATATGATTTTCAATCTTTTTAATATCTTTTAATTTTCCATCCATTACTCCATCAGTAACTGCAAGATATCTTTTTTTCAGCTTTTTATTTCTAATTTCTTCAGAAATTCTACTTGCAGATTTAGAAGTTTTGGCAAAAACCATAATACCAGCTGTTGGTCTATCCAGTCTTTGAACTAGTCCTAAATATGCTTCACCTTTTTTATTATATTTTACTCTAATATATTCTTTTAATATATCTAATATATTAGGATCTTTTGTATCATCACCTTGTGAAAGTAAATTCTTAGGCTTTACTACAACAAGTAGATGATTATCTTCATATATTATATCTATATTTTCTTTTATATATTTACTTGTATTATCTATTACTACACTATATTTTTCTTTTTCCATTTATTTTCCTTATTTATTCATTTAAACTTTTTAATATTTCTTCTGCCTTTTTATTAGATATACCTTTAATGCTAGATAGTTCCTCTACACTAGCCTTTTTTATATTTTCTAAACTTTTAAATTTTTTAAGTAAATTAGATTTAAGTACTTCACCTATTCCATTTATATTATCTATTTCAGACTTTAGCATATTTTTATCTCTTAAGCTTCTATGGTATTTAATAGCTGAATTATGTACCTCTTCTTGCATATTCGAAAGTTTAAGCATTGTCTCATCACTTAATATGTATTCATATTTATTTTCATCTATTAAAGCACGTGTTTTGTGTTTTTCATTTTTAACAAGACCAAATACAGGAATATTTAAATCCAGTATTTCTAAAGCTTCTTTAATTGCATTTATTTGGTTTATTCCACCATCTGCAATTATTAAATCTGGAAAATCTCCAAGACCTGTTTTACCTTTAATGCTATGCATCATTCTTTTTAATATTGTTTCTTTTGTTACTAAATAGTCGTTTTGCATATTAATATTAGTAAATTTAAACCTTCTTGTAAGCTTTTTATTAATCTCACCATTTTCCATAACAACCATTGCAGATACTGTAGATGTACCAGATATATTTGAAACATCATACATTTCTATTCTTAAAGGAAGATTTTGTAATCCTAATATTTGTTTTAATTCTTCGAGACTTTCTTTTTGATTCATATTTTCGTTTAAATATATTTGTGCGTTCTCTTCTGCTAGTTCCAAAAACTTATTTTTCTTTCCCTTTTTAGGTACATTAATTTCTACTTTATATCCTGCCTCTTCTTTTAAAACATTTTCTAGTTCTTCTCTTTCTTCAAATTCTTCTCTTACAATTATTTTATTTGGTATATCTAGATTTTGGATATAATATTGTTTAAGAAAAGAAGCAAGTACTTCATCATCTCTTAAATGTTCTGGATCTTTAAATTTAAATCTCTTTCTTTCATTCATTTTACTATTACGTATTTCAAAAATTTCAATTGAAACATTAATTCCATCTCTTTTCATACCAACTGCATCAATTGAATTAAAAGAATAATTAGAAATTTTTTGATCATTTCCTACTCTTTTAAATTTAGAAATCATATCTCTTAGCTCTGCAGCTTTTTCAAATCTTTCTTCTTTAGCGTAATTAAGCATTTCTTGTTCTAATTCTTTTTGAATTTCTTTAAAATCTCCAGAAAGAAATTTGTTCACTTCTACTATCTTTTTACTATATTCTTCTTTAGAAATATTTTTAATACATGGTGCATCACAAAGATTCATTTCATAATTTAAGCAAGGCCTTTTTCTATATTTAAAAGGCTTTTTTGTACGTATTTTAAATTTTCTTTGTACTATCTTAATTAAATCTCTTGGAACACTTGGATATGGATATGGTCCAAAATATTTTGCTTTATCTTTCTTCTTTTTTCTAACTACAATAAGTGTTGGAAAATCTTCATCAGTTATTTGAAGATATGGGTATGCTTTATCGTCTTTTAAAAGTACATTATATTTAGGCTTATATTTTTTTATTAAATTTGCCTCAAGTAAAAATGCTTCAGTTTCATTAGATGTTACAATATATTCTATATTATCTACATTCTCTACCATCTTTTCTGTTCTTTTAATTTTTGCAGAATTTGTGAAATATTGTGAAACTCTATTTTTTAAATTTTTAGCTTTACCTATATATATTATTTTTTGTTTATTATTCCTCATTAAATACACTCCGTTTTTTTTAGGGAGTGTATTTAAAATTTCTTTTATTCTCTTGTCTCTATCTGATTTTTTATTTTCCTTTTGACTTATTTCCATTATTTTCTAATTATCCTTAGCATAATCTTTTCTTTTTTCTTTAAAAAGCATATTCATACTAGCTTTTAATCTTTCAGCTTCTTTTGTATCTACCATTTGAGCTAAATAGCTGTAATCGTCTAAATCAAAGAAATCTTTTTCATTAACAGTATTAGGAGTTTCTTCTTCATTAAACATATTTAAGTTTAATGCTTTATTGTTATTTGTTAGATTTTCAAAATCACTAATATTTTCTGGATATGTATCTTCTTTAATTTCTTCAAGCTCTACTTCTTCTTTTGGTTCTTCTTTAAGAGGTGTTTCTGTTTGTTTATACATCTTTTCTATTTCAAGATCTTTTTTAAGTTTTTCATACTCCTCTTTAACATCTAGAAGTCCTTGTTTTTGAATAATTTTTTGTGCTTCTTCTTTAACTAGTTTAGCTATCTTTTCTTCCTCATCTTCTTTTGCTTTTCTTTCAAGCTCTAGCTTTTCCATTTCTTCTTTTAATATTCTTGTTGCTTCTTCTTGTTCTTGTTTTATAGCTTCTAGTTCTTTCTTTCTTTCTTCTTCTTTTCTTTTAAATTCAATTTCAAGTTCTTTTA
The DNA here is from genome assembly GCA_946998225.1 of uncultured Clostridiaceae bacterium. Taxonomy (GTDB): domain Bacteria; phylum Bacillota; class Clostridia; order TANB77; family CAG-508; genus CAMPYH01. The sequence continues at coordinate 8,702 of CAMPYH010000003.1, forward strand.
ATCTTTCAGATTCTTTTCTTTTTGCTTCTTCTTCAGCTTGCTCTTTTGCTTCTTTTTCCAGTTTTATTCTTTCAAGTTCAGCTTCTTTTTCTTCTTTTAATTTTAATCTTTCTTTTTCAAGAGCTTCTGCTTGTTCTTTTAATTTTCTAGCAGTTTCCTCTAATTTATTTGCTTCTTCAATTGTTTTATTTCTTGCTCTTCTATCTAATATTTCTTGAACCTTTTTTCTCTTACGAGCTTCAAAGTTTGCTCTTCTTATTTCAGATTCATCTTCAAACATCTTAAGATTTTCTTTCATATCTCTAAGATTGTTTTCCATCATATATATTGCTTGTTTATTTTTATCTTCTTCCTCTTTTTTATCTAAAGCATTTAATACAGGATCATTTTCCTCAAATTTAGCTCTTATTAATTGTTCAGCATCTAATTTAGGAGTAGATAGCATTTTTTGGAAATCTTCATAACCTAAAAGTGCACCTTTTTGCATATCTGTTTCAATATCTGGTTCTTCAAGTTTAATTTCAACTAGTTCTTGTTTCTTTTCTTCTATATTTGCATTTAAATTTAAATTTTGTTTTTCAATTTGTTCTTGTTTTTCTTTTTCTTGTTTACTTAATGACATTAAAAATTCTTCTTGCATCTTTTTAAGTGATTCTATTTCACTTTCAAGTTTTGATCTTGCTTCTCTTTCTGCATCTAACATTTTTAATATTTCGTTATCTTTATTATCTGTAGTTTTATCTAATTTCTTTTCTACAGTTATGCTATTTATATCCCCTGTTAAATCTTCAAGAGTTACATCATTTCCATTTGGAATATTTTGCATTTTTAATTCATTCATTATTTCTTGTTCTAATTTAATTAGATTATCGTTTAAATTTGGATCCATATTGTCTAAGTTTATACTTTCTTGGTTATTATTTTCTACTACTATTTTATTTAATTTTATATTACTGAAGTCTATTGGTTTTTTAGGTGTATTTTCTAATTCTTTTGAAAGTTTTCTTCCAAGCTCAAATTCTTTATTTTCTAAACTATATGCATTTGGTTTTAACACCATATCTGATTCTTCTTTTTTAGCAAAATTATTAAGTAGGATTAAATCTCCATCATTTGTTTTAGAGTCGTCGATTATATAATTTTGAATACTTGTTATTATATTATTAGCATTTGTAGTATTTGTTTTAATCTCTTCTTCTTCAAGTGTTTCTAGATGATTTCTTATACTTGTTTCAAGTTGTTTTAATTTTTCTTCTTTTTCAAATATTTCTTGTTGTCTTAATGCTTCTTCATACTCTGGAACTACTAATTCATTTTCTAAAATTTTAGCCTTATCTAATTTAAGTGTACTTCCTTCATATATTTCTTGCATACTTTTAACTACATTTTCTTTATCTACATTATTGTTTAGATTAACATTTAATTTTATACTTGTCTTTTTCTCTTCTGAATTTTCAGGTTTTATCTTAATAGCATTTTCCTTTTCCCAATCAGATTCTTTTTCGCCTTTTAATATGCTATTTTCAATTTGTTCAGTTTTAGCTTTATTTAATCTCTTATTTCCTAAAATTGTAAGTATAATGATTTCGTTTTTATCAAAGTCTGAAAGATCAAATAAATCTATATCTTCATATTCACTAATTCCAATTATTATTTTATATAGATTATCTTCTATTTTAAGTATACTAAATTTTTCTCCGCATTTAATATATTCTAAATTATTATTTACATTACCAAGTTCTAATAATTCTATATATATTTTTTCATATACTTTGCTTTCATCAACATACATTTGTCTTGGAACAATCTTTAAATATTTCTTAAATTTATTAGATATATTAAATTGTGCATAATCTTCTAGTCTAGTGTTATTAAATTTATCTTCATCTATTTTATATTTATTTAAAAACTCTTCTTTTGTAAGTAATAAATCTTTACTATTTAAATTGTTCTTATCTTTTAATATATTAATTCTTTTTTCTAAATCTTCTTTTTCTAATTTAAGTACATTTAGATTAGACATTATTTTTGCAAACAGTCCATTTTCTATTAATATATCCATATTTTCTTTTATTTTAGATATATCTAAGCTTAAAACACCATATGCATTTTTTAATTCTTTTGAAATTCCAATATCTTCAAAATATTCAAAAATATCTATAATATTTTCTAAATACTCAAGATTCATTTCACTTGAATTAATATTTAATTTTTCAACAAACTCTTCTTCGTTTATGCCTATTCCTTCTAATTTTTCTTTAAGTTCTTTTGGCATATTTATATTTGTTTCTTTTGTTGCTTCTTGTAATTCTTCTTTTGTTTCTTCTTTTTTAACTTCTACTTTTTCATTTTTCTTAGGTGCTTTTTTCTCTTCTTTTACTTCTGCTTTTGTTTCAACTTTTTCTTCTACTTTTGTTTCAACTTTTTCTTCTATTTCTTGCTTAATTTCTTCTGGAAGAGTTTCATTTCCTTTTTCATTTAATATTTCTTTTAATAATTCTTTTGGAGTAAATTTCAAAAATACATCTGCTGAATTAAAGTATGTATTTTTATCTACTTTTTCTTCTTCCAATATTTTATTTATTTCTAATATATTTTCTGGATTAGATATTAAATATATTTCTGGGAATTTTTCTTTTAGTTTATCTTGTTTTATTAAATGCAGTGCTTCATTTACTTTTTTAATATCTTCTACTTCTTTTTCTTTAATAATTTCTGGACATTTTATTAATGCTTCTTCAGATATATCTTCATTTATTACTGCTTCTTGGAAATTACAAATCTTATCTATATCTAAAGAAAGTATTAGATTTGGCTTTTTATATACATTGCTTTTTAGTATCTCTGATGTATTTTTTAAAAATGCTAAATGTTCTAATATTTCTTTTCTTTTGTCTACTTTTCTAATTCCAAGGTATTTTTCAAATTCTTCAATTACTTCATTTTCAAATCCAAAATCTTTAAGTTCTTTTACAGCATCTTCTAAGTCTTTTGCTCTTTCATGATAAAGTATTTTTGGATTTTTGTTTATAACCTTTGGATTAATTCCAAGTCTTAATAATGCATTTATAACTGCTGTAATTCTTACCTCAGTTGTTTCAGCAAGTAAATCTAAATTATTTTTCAAAACATTTTCATCTAAATATTCAGATGTTTTGAATACTTTTAAGATATCTGCTACTACATTTGAAGGGTTTTTATATAATACAGCTGGGTGTTTTAATATTATGTCTTCAAATATATTATTTTCTTTTGCTATATTAATTATATTTTTAATTTCAGTATTTTTACCATATGCTAAAACATCACCATTTTTTATTATAAAATCTGGTTCTATTTTTAAAATATCTGATTCATTTATATATTTAATAACTTTAGCCATATCACTTGCTTTAGCTGTAGCTAATATTTCGGGGAAAAATTTTAAAATTTCTAGATTAATTTTGTTTCTTTTTAAAAGATTTACATTTTCTCTTAATCTAGTATTATTAGTTTCATTAATTATATTTGGATTATAATATAGTATTTTTCTATCTAATTTAAGTTCATCAAAAGTATTAAAAATATTCTCGAATTTACTTGGTTTTACCCCAAGAAAAAAAATATTGTTTTTAATAAGATCAAAATCTATATTTAACTTTTTAACTATATTAAAAATCTCATCTACATCACTTTCTATATATTCACCTTTTTTGTTTTCTACATATTTTTTGTATTCATTTTTTAAATTTTCTAACTCTTTTTCCACTTTCCCCACCTATTTATTTTATATTAATTTCATTATATATTATTTTAAAATTTTTTTCATCAACTTTTTGTATTTTTTTAATATATATTAATACTTTCAAGATTTTTTAGAAAAAATTTTATACATATAATATGTAAAAAGTAATATAGACATAATCTATATTACTTTTGATTTTAAAAAATATTACTAAAGATCTTATATGCACCAATAACTTTTCCAAGTATCTTGTACTTATCTTTATTTTCATTTGTTCTTTCTTTATATATATAATATTCATCAATATATATTATTTTATCTTCATAATCTATTTTTGCTACATAATCCCCAGAAAGATATTCAGATTTTGTATCTACAATTCCAATATTTCCAATATTAAGTGAATTTAGTGCTGAATGCAATCCTTTTTTTGGAATATTAAAAGCAAATAAATTTTCTTCTCGGTTAAAATCTACTGGTACCGCTACATATTCTCTAATATTTTCTTTTGCAAAAATATCTTCTATATTTTTTACTGTTTTTATGTGTGGTATAAGTGCTGTTTTTATTTGAAGCTTTCCTTTAAATACACCTGGTACTTTTTTGTATATTCCCTCAGATTTTCCTAAAAGTCTACTTCCTTTAAGTATTCGTTTTTCTTTTCCATCTTCATTTATATTTAATATAGCTTGTTTTTCTATAAGTGCATTTAAACCTTCTGTAACTTGATATGTATTTAAATTTGAAAGATTTACAAGTTCAGAAATATTTGGCATTTGTCCTCTATTTTCTAATACATATTTTTCAATAATTTCAAGCAATAATATTTCTCTATTTGTAAAAGATTCACTATATACATCTTTCCAAGCCATATTAACTCCTAAATTTTAATCTTCAAACCATTCAAATTGGTAACCTAAAATATCTATTGTATCACCATTTTGAACACCTTTTTTCTTTAACTCTTTAAATACTTCCATTCTCTCAAGCATTAGTTGCATATAGTTTAATGACTCATAATCCCCAATATTTATTCTTTGCATTAATCTTTCAATTGCAGGTCCTGTTACTTTAAACACTTTATATTTTAAATCATCGTCTACATATGCACCTTTAAGAATTCCTTTTTTAACTTCTTCTACATTTTGAACACTTATTTCAAATCCTTCTTCTTCATCTTCTAATACATATACTTTTTCAAGATCTTCAACTTCAACCTTATCTTTAGGTATTTCATCTAATCTCTTTGCAATATATCCTAAAAGATCTTTTACACCTTTAGTTTGAACAGAAGATATTTCAAAATATTTTAATTTGTTTTTATCTGCATATTCTTTTAAATATTTTGCTTCTTCTTCATTTTTTATATCTAGTTTGGTTCCTACAATTATTCTTTCTTTTTTCTTTAATTTATCGCTATACTTATTTAGTTCCTTTTCTAAATTTTCTACTTGGTATTTAGCAGTATATGAAAATCCAGATATATCTACAAATATTAAAAGAAGTCTTGTTCTTTCAATATGTTTTAAAAACTTATGTCCAAGTCCTACACCTTCACTAGCTCCTTCTATAATTCCTGGTATATCTGCTATTAAAAATGTATCTTTATATCCTGTAACAACACCTAAATTTGGAGATAGTGTTGTAAATGGATAATTTGCAATCTTAGGTTTAGCATTTGTTACAGATGCTAAAAATGTAGATTTTCCTGCATTAGGAAATCCTACAAGTCCTACATCTGCAAGCATTTTAAGTTCTAAAACTACAGTTACTTCTTTAGTTTTATCTCCCTTTATTGCAAAATTTGGAGCTTGTTTTGTAGAGGTTTTAAATCTTGTATTTCCAAATCCACCTCTTCCACCTTTTAAAAGTTTTACTTCCATATTTTCTTTATATAGATCTGCTACAGGTTTAGCGTCAATATATACAACTGTTCCTACAGGAACATTAAGATATAAGTCTTGTCCACTTTTACCCTTCATTTTAGCTCCTGCTCCGTTTTCTCCATCTTCTGCTTTATATAGTTTATTATAATCATATGATGCAAGTGTGTTCATATCTGTTGTAGCTTTAAATATAATATCTCCACCTTTTCCGCCATCTCCTCCATCTGGTCCACCATCTGGAATATATTTTTCTCTTCTAAAACTTACAACTCCGTCTCCACCATTTCCTGCTTTTAATCTTATTTGTATGTAATCTTTAAACATTTTTCCTCTTCATTTTTCTTTTTGTTTTTTATTTATATAGTTAATCCTATTTTATCATATACTTCTTCAATTTTTTTATTAGCTATTTTAAGTGCAGCTTCTTTTCCTTTATTTAACACTTCATAAATATATTCTGTATTAGCATATATTTTTAGATATCTTTCCTTAATAGGTTTAAGTTCATCTATTATTGTATCTGCTATTTCTTCTTTTAAATCTTTATATGAATATTCACTAAAATGTTCTTCTGCTTCTTTAATATTTATATTTTTAATTAATGAATATATATTTAAAAGATTATATATACCTGCTTTTTTCTCTTTATCTAAATATACTTTAGCATCTGAGTCTGTTACAGCCCTTTTAATTTTATTTCTTATTTCTTCTTCTGAATCTAAAACATAAATTATATCATTTGGATTATCTGAAGATTTGCTCATCTTTTTATCTGGATTTTGAAGTCCCATTATTCTCACCATTTCTTGTTTATTTCCAGCTGGTATTTTAAATGTATCTCCATATATTTGATTAAATCTTCTTGCAATATCTCTTGCAATTTCTAAATGTTGAACTTGGTCTTCTCCAACTGGTACTTCATCTGAATCATATAATAAAATATCTGCTGCCATAAGTACCGGATATGTAAATAATCCAGCATTAATATTATCACTGTTTTTCTCAGATTTTTCTTTAAATTGAGTCATTCTAGAAAGCTCACCCATATATGTATAACAAGATAGTATCCAAGAAAGCTCTGTATGTGCTGGAACATCAGATTGCATAAATATATTTACTTTTTCAGGATCAAGTCCACATGCAAGATAAAGAGCCACTAAGCTTTTCTTATCTTCTTTTAATTGCTTTGCATCTCTTCTTACTGTTAATGTATGAAGATCCGCTATCATAAAATAGCAATCTTTTTCATCAATCATTTTAGTCCAGTTTTTAATACTTCCTAGATAATTTCCAAGTGTTAACTTGCCTGTACTTTGTATTCCGCTTAATACTCTTTTTTTCATATTATTCCCTTCATTTACTTTAACTTTTCATTTAAATATTTAGTAAGTTCATCTATTTCAATTCTTACTTGTTCCATTGTATCTCTGTTTCTTACTGTAACTTTTTTATCTTCAACTGAATCAAAATCATAAGTTACTACAAATGGTGTTCCTATCTCATCTTGTCTTCTATATCTTTTACCTATACTTTGTGAATCATCAAATACTGTAGCAAATTCTTTTGCTAAGATATCATAAACATTGTATGCATCATCTGAAAGTTTTTTAGAAAGTGGTAAAACTGCAACTTTATATGGTGCTATTTTACTATCTAATTTAAGCACTATTCTTTCACCATCTTCTAATTTTTCAACAGTATATGCATCACAAAGCGCTGCTAAAAATAATCTATCTACACCTACAGATGGTTCAATACAATATGGCATATATTTTTCATTTGTTTTAGGATCTAAATATTCCATATTTTGATTTGAAAATTCTGTATGTTTAGTTAAATCAAAATTTGTTCTATTTGCAATTCCCCAAACTTCTCCCCAGCCAAATGGATATAGGTATTCTATATCTACTGTTTCTTTACTATAGTGTGAAAGTTCTTCTTTTGTATGTTGTCTAAATCTTAGATTTTTTTCTTTTATTCCAAGTACTTCTTTTACAAATTTATCACACTCATTTTTCCAATGTTTAAACCATTTATCATCATCTTTAGGATTTGTAAAAAACTCTAGTTCCATTTGTTCAAATTCTCTTGTTCTGAATATGAAATTACCTGGAGTTATTTCATTCCTAAATGATTTACCAATTTGTGCAATACCCATAGGTAAATTTCTTCTTGTAGTTCTTAAGACTTCCTTAAAGTTTACAAAAATACCTTGTGCAGTTTCAGGTCTTAAAAAGATCTCTGATGTATTATCTACTGTTACGCCTTGATATGTCTTAAACATAAGGTTAAATTGTCTTATATCTGTATAATCTAAAGCACCACAATTAGGACATACAATATTATTGTCCTTAATATATTTCATTGTTTTTTCATTAGACCAACCATCTGCAACACCATCTATATCGTGTTCTTTCATCCAGTTTTCAATTAATTTATCTGCACGATGTCTTGTCTTACACTTTTTACAATCTATTAATGGATCAGAAAATCCATCAATATGTCCAGATGCTTTCCAAACTTTAGGATTCATAAGTATTGCTGCATCAATTAAAACATTTTCTCTTGTTTCTGTTACAAACTTTTTAATCCATAAATTCTTTATATTATTTTTCATATTTATTCCAAGTGGACCATAATCCCAAGTATTAGAAAGTCCTCCATAAATTTCAGACCCTTGGTATATAAATCCTCTTGATTTTGCAAAGTTTACAATTGTTTCCATATCTAGTTTTTCTTCCATTAGTTCTCCTTTAATTTATTTATTCAAATATATCACATCTCATATGAAAATAAAAGAAAAGAGCTTATTAAAGCTCTTTTTCTAATATCAAGATTCCTTTTAATTCAAATATTTTTAAATCTGATCTTCTTGAAAGATTTTCAAACAATTCTTTTAAAACAACAAATTCATGTTTGTATATAGTTTGTCTTTCTTTGTATAAATTTCTTTTTTTAGGATCATTTTTAATTTCATTTAAATTTTCTCTTAGCTTTTTAATAGCACTTTGATGTACCTCAATTTGATTCAAAATGTCTCTAAATTCATCTAATTCTAAATCTAAATTATTTTCTAAATACATTCAAGCCTCCAAATTCTTTTTAGTCTCTGTATTTTTAGATAAAACGTTCTTGCTTTTCATATATTTTCACAATCTATATGAAATTCTATTTGTGCTCCGAATTCTGTAGCATCAATTATTTTATCTATAAGTTCACTAAAATCTTTTAGTCTTTCATCTTTATCTTTTACTCTTTCGCTCCACAGACTTTCAATTTCTCTTAAGCCTTTAATCACTCTCCACAGATTTGAATAGTATTCAGAATAATTGCATATCCATTCACCCTTTTCCGACATATTTGTTACTTCTTGCATTTTGCTTTCTAGTTCTTTTTTACTAGCATTCATTTTATCTAGTAAATCTTTTTCTTTTTTCTTCTTTAAGAGTGTATTTGGAATCTCCAAAATTTCCCTTTTGATGTAATAAATTTTTTGCATACAATTTTCCCCTTTCAAGTTTAATTAAACCCAAATTATATTTATGATATTACAAAGTAATACATATATAGTTATGTTAACACAAGTGTAGATTATTAACAAATTTTTGCATAAAAAAAGAGGCTTATGCCTCTTCATCATATAGTCCTACTTCTTCTTTAGCTTCTTCTAATTCCTTAAGCTTTTTTTCAAGCTCTGTTTTTGAATCTTCTACTTCTTTATTTACATTATCTTTTACTTCAACTTCGCTTATTTTTTTAAATTCTTGATCTTCATCTAATTCACTTAAAAGTTCAAGTTGTGAAATTAAAAGTGATTCCATTTTTGCTTTATATACTTTTTGATCTTGTTTTATTTTATCAAATTTTTCTTTTTCTTTATCTAGATTTAATTCCATTTCTTCTATTGCTTTTTGAGCTAATTCTTGTGCTGATGTAATTATTTGTTCCGCTTCTTTTTTTGCAACATTTTTCACATCTTCAGCTGTTTTTTGAGCAATGATTAAAGTATCTTGAAGAGTTGTTTCAACTGCTTTATATTGTTCTACAGATTTTTCAAGCTTTTCTAATTTCTCTTCAAGTTCCATTTTTTCTTTCATTAAAATTTCCAGATCATCAGAGATCTGGTCTAAAAATATATCTACTTCGTCAACATTGTAGCCTTTAATTTGTCTTGCAAATTCTTTGTTGTCTATATCTATAGGTGTTAACATGCATCCTCCTAATCAACTTTTTCCCAAGGTTTTTTTGCCATATCATATGAAGTTTTTTGTGATCTATCATAAGTAGCTATTTCAATTCCAAAAGGAGCTGCTAAGAATATTGCATTATTAACTTTTTGTACTGTTCCATCTAAAGCATACACACCACCTGATATATAGTGCATAATATATTGTGCAGTTTGTTTGTCTAAATACTCAACATTAATAACAACAGCATATTTTTTCTTAAGTAAATTAAGAATTTCTTCTGCTGATCTTTCATCTCTTGGTTTAACAATTTGCATTCTGTATGCTGATGGTGCTTTTTGGATTGTATTCATTCTTGGAGTATAAATTTCTTCTCTTATATCATCTTCAACATATCCGTCATCTTCAACATATCCATCACCGTCATATTCAATTATTTCTTCCTCAGGTATATCGTCTTCTCTTCCTGATAGCTTAACGAAAAAATCTGATACTTTATTACCTATTTTTTTAAATATATTTTCTTGCATTAGTGCCCCCTATAATTAAATTACTTTAATCCCTTTTTTTATTTTTATTTTATTTAATGTTTTCAACATATATTTACTTATACATAAATATATCATACTTAATATACTTACAATATACATTTACTATGATAGTAAAATCTAGTCTATTCTTTAGTTTTTACAAATATGTTAAATAAATGACATAATTTATTTCTTTATTTTTATATATTTTTATATTTTTTTATTTGTTTTGTTTTTTTTGTTCTTCTTTTTCTTTTATTTTGTCTTTTGGTTCTTTGATTTTTTCTTGTTCTGAAGCCTTTTTCTTCTTTTTGCTAATTATTATTTCATCATCTTCTTGTATTCCAGGTCTTTTACCACTTATGTCTAATCCCATTTCTTTAAGTTCATCCGAAGTATAATTTTCAACTAAAGACATCTCATCAGATTCCCTTACTATTTTTATCATTACTCTTTCTTTGTATGTCCATTTGTTTTTTTCAACAAATGAAAATCCATTTTCTTTTTCAATAGCCTTATTAGATATCATAAGGCCTTCACTTTCCCACCATATTAGATCCACATCTAAGCATCTTGTATCAATTAATCTTTCCACATTGTCTGTAATTTTAAGAACCATTGTTTTATCATTTTTAATATTTTTATTTGGAACCTTTACTATTTCAGCTCTTACAATATTTTCAAAAATTCTTACACCTATTTTATCTCCAGCTTTTTTACCTTTCATTTCTTTATTAGTACTTTCTACAGCTAGATACATTATAAAATTATCTACTATCTTACCATTTGTCTCAGATGTTGCAATTTGTATTCCAGGTTTTACATCTATATCTTTAATATCGTTTGAACTTAAAGCATCTATTTTTTCTGAACTTAATTTACTTTCATATCCATCTACTTTATATGAAACAATACCTGCAAAAGGTGCTTTAATTTTTTTTGTATTTTTAGTAAGTCCTTCTTCTAATCTTGTTTTTTCCGAATTTAATTTTTTAATATTTTCATCATTTTTAAAAATTTCACCATCTTTTGCTTTTTCTTTTAATTTTAAATTAATATTATTTAAATTATTTTTTATTTTTTCTTGTGAACTTTCTTTTAGGCTTTCATCTATTATTTTTCTTATTTGTTCATTTATTACTTGATTTTCTCTTGAATTTAAATTTATTTTTTGTGTATTTAAATACTTATTTATTTCATTATTTATTTCATCAATTTTTTTAATAATATTTGCTTCATCATTTGAATAATATCTAAATATATCATCACCTTTTGCAACTCTTGTACCTTCACTTGCAATCTTTTCAAGTCTTTTATTTTTATCTTCACCTAAAACTTCTTCTCTTCTTATGCAAATTGCTCTTACTGTTTCTTCTTCTGCAAATCTTCCTCTTTTAACTGTAAAAGAAATGTTTGTGCCTCTTAATTCTTGAATAAAATATATTAATATAAAAACTAAAAAGACTATACCAACTATAGCCAGCTTTTTTTTATTTAATTTTCCTTTAGTCTTTTTATTCTCCATATTTTTCTTTTACTCTTTATTTATTTCATCACATATTGTTTTTAAAATTCTATCAATACAATCTTTTTGTATATTTTCATTGTCACTATGCAAATCTAAAACATCTATCCAAAATGGACTATTTTTTCTAAACCAAGTATATTGTCTTTTTGCGTATCTCCTTGTACCCTGTTTTAATTTTTCTATCGCCTCTTCTTCTGATTCCATATATAATAAATATTTTAATATTTCTTTATATCCTATTGCTTGAAGTGATGTATATTTTCTAATTAGTTTTTCAATATATTCTTCTTTTTGTTCTAATTCATTTTTTCCTTTAATATTTTTAATTTCATTAAATTCTGTATTAAAATATTTATTAAATATATTTATATTTTCCTCTATTAGCCCCTCATTTACCATTTTATCTACTCTTTTGTTTATTACTTCATATTGAATTTCTCTTGGCATTGATAGAGCAAATATTTTGAATTTATATTTTCTATTTTTTAGATATGTTCTATTTTCTTCTTCTACTTCTGTTTTAGTTTTTCCAGTAAGCATATATATTTCAATAACTCTTATGGTTCTTTTTTTATCCATATATGGTATTTTTTCCATAGCAATTGGATCTATTTTTTTTGCTTTTTCATACATTAAAGTATATTTTTCTTCATCTTCAGCATCTTTGTTTAATTTTTCTCTTAAATCTTTGTCTAGCTTGTCTCCATGCTTAATTCCATTTATTAAAGTATTTATATAAAGTCCTGTTCCACCTACAATTATTGGAGTTTTATCTCTTTTAATTATTTCAGATATTAACTCTTCTACTTTATCCACATATTCACTTACTGAATATTTTTCTTTTGGTGAAATTATAGAAATCATATGATGAGATATGCCTTGCATCTCATCATATGTTACCTTTGCTGTTCCTATATTCATATCTTTATATATCTGCATAGAGTCAGCAGATATTATTTCTCCATTTATCTTCTTTGCAAGTTCTATAGATATTTTGGTTTTACCTGTTCCTGTTGCTCCTGCTATTATTGGTATATACACTTATTTATTCCTTCATCTACTTATTTTTTAAAGTTTTCTATTAAATTTTCTTTCAATTTTATCTTTATTTAATTTTATTGCACTTGGTCTTCCATGCGGACATGAAAATGGATTTTCAAGTGTTAACATTTTATCTATAAGTACAGATATTTCCTTATTTGTCATATTCATATTTGCTTTTATTGCAGCTTTACAAGCAATTGTTGCTAAGAAATTATCTTCTACTTCCTTTTTACTTGTATTTTCTTCACCAGATATTTCATCTAATATATCTAGGAAAAGTTCTTTTGTATTATATGTCTCAAATTTAAGTGGAACACCTGTAAGTTTTATACTATTTATTCCAAAAACTTCTAGTACAAATCCCATCTTTTTAAATACATCTAGATTTTCTTTTACTATTTCCATTTCTAAATGTGAAAGTGTAATTATATCTGGTAAAAGTAGCATTTGTGTTTCAACTACTTCATCATTATTGTATCTTGCTTTTATTTCTTCATACAAAACTCTTTCATGTGCTGCATGTTGATCTATCATATATAAATCTTCACCTATTTCTATTAATATATATGTTCCAAATGCTACACCAACTATTTTATATTGTATTTTTTGATTTCCAAAAAATGATACATTATTTGCTTTACTTAATTCTTCTGTTCCATCTATTTTTTGTTCTAAAAGATTTTGTTCTTCTTGTCTTTCTTGTCTTACTTCAAATACTTCTTCACCAAAAGCTTTTTTATACATTTCACTAAAATCTGTATTAGAGCTTTTATCTTTTTTAAGTTCACCTTCTAATTTTTCAAAAGCTTCATCTGCCTCTTTTATTTCTTTTTCTTCTAATTCATCTAATTTTTTAATATTTTCTGTTATGTATTCTTCTTTATCTTCGTTTAATTCTAATTTTTCTATTGTATCTATAATTTTTTCTTCTGAAACATCATCAATATTGTCTACATCTAGATTATTGTTTTCTATTTCTTTTTCTAAATATTTTTTAACAACATTTAATTTTTCTTCAATATCTTTAATATCTTCTTCAATTTCGCCTTCATTAGAATCAAGTTTTGAAAGATCCACTTCTTTTTCATTATTTATATTATCATAAAGGCTAGAAGTTTCATTTTGAGCATTTTCGTCTTGTACATTTTTTAATTTATCTTCTTTTAAACTTACGCCTTTTTTGTTTCTATATTTATTAATTTTTTGTTTAATATATTCTTGTCTTTCAGTATCTGACATATTTTGAATTTCTTTAAGTCTATTATTTGCTTCTTCTACATCAGATTTATATTTATCTTTAACTTCTTCTACTTTACCTATTTCTAATATTTCTTTTACTATATCTTTATCTTCTTCTTTTAATTCTTCATGTTCATCTATTACATCTGAAACAAGTTTTAATCCTTTAGTATTTATATCTTTACTTTCATTTTTGATTTCTTGTCTTGCTTTTTCGTATTTTTTTCTTATTTCTTCTTTATATCTTTCCCTAGCTTCTTTTGTAGCATATCCTGCTCCATATTTTTGTCTTCTTTCTAGGATTTCATCAAATAGTTCTTTTTGTTCATTTGTTTCTGATTGATCTATTAGATTTAAGTCTTCTCTTTTTGTAGCTAATTTTTCAAGTGCTTCTTTTCTTAACTGTTTAGGACTTTTTTCTATTCTTGTTTCTTCTAATTTATCTAAATATTCTTCACCCATATTATTTTCTACACTAAATGCTAATTTTTCTAATTCTTTTCCAACTCTGCTTTCTGTTGAAAGTGCTTTTTCAAGTGCACTTTTAACACCACTAAAAACTTCTTTTTCATTTTTAAATCTTACTTCCAATTTTGCTGGATGTACATTAACATCAACAAGTGATGGATCAAGTTCTATTTCAAGTATTACAAATGCATGGCGTCCAGGCATTAATCTTCCTTTAAATGCTGCATCCACTGCTGCTATTATATTTTTATCTACTATATTTCTTCCATTAACATAGAATATTTGATTTTTTCTATTTGATCTTGAAAGTTCTGGTTTTCCAACAAGACCAGTTATCTTTAAATTTTCTGTTGCATATTCTACATCTAATAAAGATTCTTCCATTTCTTTTTTGAAATCTAATGCATCTGCACTTCCTGCAAATACATCATACACTGCATCTTTAAGAATACCTTGTCCTCTTGTGCTTAATTTCTTTTCACCATTTACAATTAGTGTAAATGATATATTATTATTTATTAATGCAAGTTTTGAAATCATTTCATAAATATATCTATTTTCTGTTGTATCTGATTTTAAGAATTTTTTTCTTGCAGGTACATTAGAAAAAAGATTTGATACAGTGATACTTGTTCCTCTAGAAACACCTGCAGGTACAAATTCATATACCTTATCTCCTGCTATAACTAATTTGTTTCCAGGTTCATCTTCTATTTTTGAAAGCATTTCAACAACTGAAACTGCTGCAATACTAGGAAGAGCCTCTCCACGGAATCCCATTGTATTTATGTGATTTAAATCTTCAGAATTTCTTAGCTTACTTGTTGCATGTCTTTCAAATGCATTTTTCATATCTTCTTTAGGTATTCCAGTTCCATTATCTACAATTTTTATATAATCTTTATTATTATTTATTTCTACTGTTATTCTAGTAGAACCTGCATCTATAGAGTTTTCTACAAGTTCTTTAACTACAGATGCAGGTCTTTCTATAACTTCACCTGCTGCTATTTGATTTATTGTTAGTTCATCTAAACTTACAATGGGTCTTATCATTATATCTCCTAACTTTTAGCTACTTTTAAATAGTCTACTATTTTGCTTATCTCGCTTTTAGTTGTATCTTGGTATTCTACTTTTTCAACAAAAGCATTTTCATCATATTCATATTTCTTAATTAATTTTTCAATTTCAATATCTATTTCATCCATTTTAGTTAATCTTGATGTTGGAGGAAGTGATATATCATTTTTTTGTTCTATTATCTTTAGTACTTTATCTGAATTTATTTCAAAGTTTCTTGAAATTGCAGCTTCTAGAGAAAGAAGATCTTTTATTGTATCTTCTACTGTTTCATCATTCATATTTTCTGATTCAAAAAGCATTATTTCTGCTACTATATCATAAATTCTATAGTTTTTATCTATCTTTGGTTCTTTTTCTGAAATTTCTAGTATTCTATCTATTGTTTCTTCTAGTCTTTCTAAATAGTAATTATTTACTTTGGCATTTCCTGTTAAAAAGCTTATAATTTTTTTAATTACAGGTTTGTTCTCAATACTATCTATTTTTTTCTCTAATATATCTAAATTACCTTCGTTTATTAAATATTTAGCATATGAAAATATTTGTCTTTTTAATTCATTTTCCTCTATTAGTATTAATTCATCAAATCTTTTAATTTTTGTATTTGGTTTTGCCATTTTTGGATTAAATAACATATTTAAAAAGATTGTTATTTGTTTTGATGTATCATAGATTGTATTTAATTCTGATGTAGATATTCTTTTTTCTTCACCATCTTTTATTCTACTAAAATATTTTTCTTCAAAATCTGTATATTCTTTTACTAATACTTCTTTTAATTTGAAAGCTTCATTTCTTATTCCAAATCCATCAATAACTGCTGAATATTTAGCATTTGTTTCTGCCGCTATCTTTGCAAATTTTTGTTGAGATTTTATTAATTCCTCTGTTTTTTCTAAAACCTCTTCAACCATATCTATATTATATTTCATATTTTCAAAAATGTTTTTATACATTTCTTTTTCTTCTTGCGTGAAATTTGCTTTTCTTATATTTTCATTTTTTTCATATTCTGTAGCAGTTATAACTTTTGTATAATCACTATTAAGTCCACATACTATTTCTTCTTTCCAGTCTTTTATGTCCTTAATTATATCATGCAATTCTAGATAATTTAAATCGATTTGTGCTTTAGCATTTTTTTCATATTTTTTGAAATCAACAGTTCCTTCTTTTTCGTTTTCTTTTAAGATTTCTTTTTTAAGTTCTTTAATTTCCTCACCTGGTTTTCCATCTGCTGTATAACTAGATTTATCTACTAAAACATTTATTCTCTTTTTAATATCTTCTGCTTTTTCTTCAATTTCTCTTTTAATTTTTTCAGCTTCATTTTTAGGTTCTTCAATTTCTTTTGCATCAATTCCTAACATTTCTAAAGCTTTTCCATCTTTATTTTTAAGAGCTTCTTCTAATTTTTTAGTATAATCTAATATTTCAAAATAATTTACTAGATCTTTAGCTTTATTACCACCATCTGCAGAAACTTTTTCTAGATCTACTTCTTTAATATCTGTTTTAACATTTTTAACATATTCTAAAACACATTTTTTAAATATTCTGCTTTGAATTTCTTCATTATCTTTATATATATTTTCATCTATATCATATTTTTCATTTTTTTCAACAAGTTTGAAAAAAGGTCCCACTATAACTAAAGATGAATCTTCAAAGCTTTGATCTAATTTAAATATACTTACATTTTTAAGCTCTGCTTCTATTATTATTAAATCATCTATCTCTGGAAAAGATTTTGCTTCGGCTGCAAATTTTTGAAGAGTTCCTAATAAATATCCATTAATTTTTTTACTATTTTTTAGTAAATTATATTCTTTAACAGATACTGGTATATATATTTTATCTATATCTTGCTTTTCATCTATCATTTGCTTATATATACATCCATATAAAGATTTTGCAAGATTTGTATACATTGATGCATCTCTGTAGATGTCTACTAATGTTTTATCTTCTGAGGCTAAGATTAAATTGTCTTCAAATGAAGATAATAAAAAGTTAAGTCCAAATCTATTTTCATACTCTAAAAACTCTTTAATACTTCTTTTTTCTTCACCTGAAATTATATATTGTTTCATAGAAAATCTTTTTGGATTAGCTACTTTTTTCTCTTCTTTTTTCGCCTCTTTTTTTATTTCTTTGCTCTTTCCAACTTTTTTGTTTGTTTTAACACTCTTTTTATTTTTCATTTTTCTCCATTATTCTTCTTTTTCTTTTTTATCTTTTGATTTTTTCATTGTATCGTCATATTTTTTTAATTTTTCATAAACTAAATAATTAATACTACCTTTTGAATATGTTCCGTTTTTATTTTTCTTTCCTGCAGGTATGCCTGTTAATATTTCAATTCCTTCTTCCACATTAGAAACAGCCCATATACTAAACTTGCCATTTCTTACAGCTTCTATTATTTCGTCATCTAAATGAAGATTTGAAACATTTTGTTTTGGAATTATTACTCCCTCATTTCCTTTAAGTCCTTTTAGCTTACATACATCATAAAAACCTTTTATCTTTTCATTTACTCCACCAATTGGTTGAATCTCTCCTTTTTGGTTTACTGAACCTGTTACAGCTATATTTTGTTTTATAGGGATTTCTGCAAGGCTAGATAAAATTACATAGATTTCTGTAGATGATGCACTATCTCCATCTACTCCATTATATGTTTGTTCAAAACAGATTGATGCTGTCATTGAAAGTGGAAATTCTTGTGCATATTTTTCTCCAAAATATCCGCCAATTATTGCTACACCTTTATCATGGATGTTTCCTGACTGTTTTGCTTCTCTTTCAATATTTATTATACCTTTTCCGCCTTTAAATGTATTTGCTGTAATTTTTGTAGGTTTACCAAAACTAAAGTCTCCTATACTTATTACTGCAAGTCCATTTATTTCACCTATTTTTTCACCTTGTGTAGATATTAATATTCTATCTTTTAAAAGCATTTCATTATATCTGTTATCATATTTTTTAATTCTATTATATCTTTCATCTGTGGCTGTTTTTATATCTTCTTCTGTTATATATTTACTATTTCTTTTTTTAGCCCATATATTTGCTTCTGAAAGCATACGTCCTAGTTCTGCAAAGTCTGTAGTAAGTTTATCTTTTTCTCCAGTAAGTCCTAAAGCATATTCTACAATTTTTTTAAGTCCACTTTCATCTAATTCTAAAAGTCCTTTTTGGTTTATATAGCTAGATGTAAATTTAGATATTTGTTTAATATTATTATCTGTAAAATCTGCATAACTATCAAATTCAGATTTAACTTTAAATAGTTTTGGAAAATCTGGATCTTTATACATAAGTAAATTATATATACTGCTATGACCAATAAGTACTACTTTTACATTTATCTTCATTGCTTCTGGTTTTATTGAATTTAGTGAATATATGTTTCTTTGATCATATAATGTTTCAATACCAATTTGTTCTCTTTTTAATACATTTTTTAAAACTTCATATGCTCTTGGAGATTCTAAAAGTTCTCTTGCTTCAAATACAATATATCCTCCATTTGCTTCATGAAGTATACCGCTTCTTATTTTAGTATAATCTGTAGTTATTGTTCCAAATGCATTTTCATATTCTATTTTTCCAAATATATTCTCAAAAGAATAGTCTACATCCATTAAAACAGGAGCACCTTCTTTGCCATAATTATCTACAAATATATTTACTTTGTAATTATCCCAAGGTTTCTTTATTTTTTGTGGTATCATATTTCCCGTTTTTTCTTCAGGCTTTAATATTTCATCTATGTTTTTAGCTATATCTTTTTGCACATCTTCTAGATATTTGGTTATATCTTTATTATCTTTGTATTTATTTAAAAGTTTATCTGTAATTTGTTTTAGAGTAATATTTCCTACTTTTTCTTGCCATAAGACTATTTTTTTATCTGTTTCTATTTCATGTTCTCTAATATTTGTTAATAATTTATATATTTTTTCTTGTATCTCTGGTGCATTTTTTTGAAGATTAGCTTTTATATTATCTGGAAGCGCCATATATTCTTCTTTGTTTAAAACTTTACCATTTAATTTTGGAAGCATAAAAACTCCATCAGAAGATTTTTGTACTTCAAATCCCAAATTTTCTACTTCTTTATTTAATTTTCTAATCTCTTCATCTTTAGTTTTTTCAAGATCATCTTTAATATCTTTTTTCTCTTTTTCAATTTCATCAGCAGCAAAAGTTTTCTTAATAGCAGATAATACATATCCTACATATTTTTCCATATCTAATTTAAATTCTCTTGCTGAGCCACTTTTAAGTTCAATAAGTTTTGGACTATTTGGTCTATTGAAATTATATACATATACAAAGTCTGAAGGCACTTCTTTTTCACGCGCTACTTTTTTAAGTAGTTTTTCTACATAATAATTTTTACCAACACCTGTTGGTCCTTCAAAAAATATATTGTATCCTTTAATATCCATTTCTAAACCAAATTCAAAAGCTTTAATACTTCTTTCTTGGCCATATATTAATTCATTTGTATTTTTAACTATTAAAGATGGATCATAATCTATTTTCAAATTATTAATATTCTTCTTTAAATCTTTTGGTTTTAATTTTAAACTTTCCATATTACTCTTTCTCTTTTGTATTTTAAATATAATTCTTCTAATTAATTATATTTTCTCTATCTTGTTTTTTCAAGGCATATATTAAATATATAACAAAAGAAAATAGCTAAAAAACTAGCTATTTTCTCTCTTTAATTTTTCTAATAATTTATTTCCTTCTATATAAAATTTTGCTTGATATATTCCATGTTCTTTAATTTCAAATTCTCCGTTTTTTTCAAAACCTAAGCTAATTAACATATTTTCTACATCTTTGCTTTTTTCATGTAAAAATATCTTAAAAAGTACATCTTCATTCTCCGGATTTTTCTCGATTCTAATTGTAATTCTGTAATCAGCATATTTTTTTAAAAGATATTTAAATACATCTACAATATCTTTAACTTTTTCATTTAAATTTATTTCATCATTTCCCTTAGAAGCCTCTACTTCTAATATATTAAACATCTTATCTGCATCATCAAAATCTGAGTCAAAACCAATCATTAAAAACTTCTCGTTATCTTCATCTTTCTTAATTCCTACCGAACAAGCTACACCTTTGTATTTATATATTTTGGCATAAATATTAATCATCTTATCTATTTGTTCAACATTTTCTAAATCAATAATATATGTAAGGCTAGGTCTTTTATTTTTTTCAATATGTCCTCCACAAGCAGAAAAAGTTTTAAAACCATTTTTATATGCACTTCTTATTGCTTTTTCTAAAAGCTTATTTCCTTCTGACCATTTAATAATATTTTCCTCAGATACTTCTTCCATAAATGAACCCTTTTATTAATCCTTTTTCATACTCAAAGATACTTTTTGTGTTTTATCGTTTTTATCTATAACTTTAACATCAACAACATCACCAACTTTAACTACATCATTTGGATCTTTTATGAATTTATTACTAAGTTCTGAAATATGTACTAGTCCATCATTTTTAATTCCTATATCTACAAATGCTCCAAATGCTGTAACATTTCTTACTGTACCTTTTAGTTTTTGTCCTATTTGTATGTCTTCAAAGCTCAATATATCTTCTCTTAAAATTGGTTTTGGTGCTTCATCTCTTATATCTCTTCCTGGTTTTTTAAGTTCTATTATTATATCTTCGATTGTAGGAAGTCCTACTTTATATTCATCAACTATTTCTTTTTTATTCTTTTCTATTTTTTCTATAAATTCATTTCTTAATTTTTCATCTTTTATATCTTCTTTTTTAAGACTGTATTTTTCCAAAAGATTGTTTAATATATTATAGCTTTCAGGATGTATTCCAGTTGAATCTAATATGTCTTTTCCTTCATATATTCTTAAAAAACCTATACTTTGATTATATGATACATCACCTATACCAGATACTTTCTTTAATTCTTCTCTTTTTTTAAACTTTCCATTTTCTTCTCTAAATTTTACAATATTTTTTGCTGTTTTTTTAGTAAGACCAGATATATATGTAAGAAGTGAATATGTTGCAGTATTTACATCCACTCCAACTTTATTTACTATATCTTCTACAGCATTTTCCAAACTCTCTCCTAACATTTTTTGATCTACATCATGTTGGTACTGACCAACACCAATTGATTTTGGATCAATCTTAACAAATTCTGCCATAGGATCACCTATTCTTCTTGCAATAGATATTGCTCCTCTTATTGTTACATCTAAGTCTGGGAATTCTTCTTCTCCAACTTTTGATGCTGAATAAACTGAAGCTCCTGCTTCACTAGTTATTATATATTTAACATTTTTTCCTTTTATTGTATCTACAACAAAGCTTTCTGTTTCTCTTGAAGCTGTACCATTTCCTATAGATATTATATCTACATTCCATTTATCTATTAAACCTAAAAGAATTTTTTTAGATTCTTCGAGTTTCATTTTAGGTGGTACTGGATAAATTACTCCATAATCTAAAACTTTTCCGCTTTCATCTATTACTGCAAGTTTACAACCAGTCCTAAAGCCTGGATCCATTCCAAGTATTCTTACATTTTTAAATGGAGGTGTTATTAAAAGAGATTTTAAATTTTCTTTAAATACATCTATTGCTACCTTATCTGCTTTTTCTTTTAAATCTGTTTTAATTTCTCTTTCAAGACTTGGATGTATTAATCTATCTAAACTATCTTTTAATATATTTGTTAATAGTTCTTTAATTTTACTTTCTTTAATAATCACTGATCTTATTAAAATATCTAAAGCATTATCTACTTCTATTTTAACATTTAATATATTTTCTCTTTCACCTCTAAGTATCGCAAGTATTCTATGACTTGGTATATTTAAAATATTTTCACTAAATTCATAATAGTTTTTATATAATTCTGATTCATCTTCTGCTTTATCTTTTTTAGTAGATTTAATAACTCCATTTTTCCAATAAAATTTTCTTAATTTTTCACGTATATTTATATCATTAGAAATATCTTCTGCAATAATATCTGAAGCTCCAGATATTGCATCTTCTATACTTTCAACTTCTTCATTTAAATATTTATTAGCTTCTTTTTCAATTTCTGAAATTGTTTTATCTTGTTTAAAAATATATTTTGAAAGACCTTCCAATCCTTTTCTTTTAGCTTCACTTCCTCTTGTTTTTCTTTTACTTTTAAATGGTCTATATATATCTTCTACTCTTGCCAGAGTATCTGCCATATGTATTTCTTTTTCAATTTCATCTGTAAGATTTCCAGATTCTTCTATTAATCTTAAAACCTCTTCTTTTCTTGTATATAAATTTGTTATCTTTTTTAAACTCTCTTCAAGATTTCTTAAGCTTACATCATCTAGTGATCCAGTCATTTCTTTTCTATATCTTGCAATAAATGGAATTGTATTTCCTTCTTCTAAAAGTTTCATTACAACTTTTACTGCTTTTAAAGATATTTCAGTATCACTAGAAACTTTTTTAGCTATTTCATCTTTTAATTCATTTGAAAAAGTCTTCTCTATATCTTCCTTTTTTATTTCTTTTTTCTCATTTACATCTTTTGTTTTTTTAACTTCTTTTATTTCTTTCTTTTCTTTTTTCTCGTTTTCTATTTCTCTTCTTAATTCATCTAAGCTTTTTATTTTTGCCACCACGTCCTCCTTAAAATTAGTATATTACATATATTTTGAAAAACAAAATGGAAGATATATAAAGATTAAAATAAAAAATAAAAGACAAATTATTTCTAATTGTCTTTTACTAATTCTAAAATATATTTTGCACTTAATATATTTTCATCCTGCATTTGTTCAACTCTTTTTATTTTTTCTGCCGCTAACTTTAAGATATCTAATGTTTTTTCCTTATCTTTATCTAAGTTTTTTAATATCTCTTCTATTTCGTCTAATTCCTTTTTTCTTTCATTTCTTATCTCTTGTACTTTTTTCCGTTCTTTTTCAATAAGATCTACTTTTTCTTTTGTTTTTCCTTCTGTTTCTTTTCTAATTTCCATTTCAATTTCTAATCTTAAATTTTTTAAATCATACTTAATAGTATTTTCATTATCCATATATTTTTCAAGATCATTAATATATGAAAGTTTAGAAAGATGTTTTTTGTTTTCTGTTTCCTTGTTCTTCTCTTTTTTTAGATATGTGTCTCCTCTTTCTGAAAGTACAACTTCCTTTTTAATCTTTGGTAAATTGTATTTTCGAATTCTTAAAAATTTTTTTAAATATTCCATAGCCCCTCCTTATATAATTATATAATGAACATATTTTAATTAAATAATCCCTTTGTTTAATTAACAAAGAGATTATACATCTATATTTATTTTTTTTCCATTTTTTGCTTTACAGCATCTTGAACAATTTCTCTTTCATTAAAATACACTTCTTTACCTTTTTTTACTATTGTATTCTTTTTATCTTTTCCTAGAATAAAAAGTGTATCTCCAGGTTCCATTATTTCTATACCGTATCTTATTGCATCTTCTCTATCATCAAAAGTTTTATTCTTCTCATCTTTTGGATTTTCAATTCCTTCAAGCATATCTTTAAGTACGTTTTCAAATGGTTCATCATCATAAGATTCACATGGACACATTAAATTAATGTCTGCAATTTTATCTACAACTCTTCCCATTGGCGCTCTTTTAGTTCTATCTCTTCCGCCATCTGCACCCCAAACTGTAATTAATCTTCCTTTTGTTATTTCTCTTCCTGCTTCAAGTATTTTTTTATAGCTTTCTTCATTATGTGCAAAATCTATATATATTTTTAAATTTAATGGATTTTTTTGTTCTTCAAATCTTCCTTCAACAAACTCATTTTCTAAACCTTTTAATATTTTATCCATTGGTATATTTAAGTTTATTAAATTAGCTATAACTGCTAATGAATTATATATTGAATATGTTCCAGGAATATTATTTATTAATTTATATTTTCCAATATATTTATCATCATATATGCCTTTTTTAATTTCTATATCTATTTCCCATTTACCATCTTTTCTTATACTGTATTCATTAAACTGTATATTCGCTTTTTCGCTTTTTCCAAAAGTTATATGTTTTTTATCTTTGTGTATATCTAATGTCTTTTTAACCCATTCATCATCTATATTTATTATATTAGTATTTGATAAATCCATAGCCATTATTTTTGCATCAAAATAACTTTCAATATTTGGATGTTCATTTTTACTAATATGCTCCTCTGAAAAGTTTGTAAATGTCATTTCATCAAATACAGTTTTAAAAAGTCTTTGTTTTATCATAGCTTGAGAAGAAACTTCAAGTACAGCATATTTTACATTTCTTTCTTTTGCTAGTTTAAATAATCTTTCATTTTCAAAAGATTCAAGTGTAGTTCTTCCAGTATTATATATTTCTTCTTCATTTATATACGCCCCGTTTGTTCCTATTAAAAGTACATTTTCTCCTACTGTTCTTAATATTTCTTTTATAATTGTTGAAGTAGTTGTTTTTCCTTTTGTACCAGTTATACCTACTAAAATTAAATCTTTAGAGCAATCTCCATAAACATTTTTAGAAATTCTTGCCATATCTTTAAGTACATCTTTTGAAAATATATATGTAACTCTTTTATATATTTCATCTTCTTTCATTTTATCTAATACATCTAAATAATATTTAGAATCTAAAACTGCTGATACTGCATTTTTTTCAATAGCACCTTTTAGAAAATTAATACCTTTTGTATTTGCTCCATCTATGCAAACAAAAACATCTCCTGCTTCTATTTTTCTAGAATCATTTTGAACTCCTTTAACCTCAATTAATTCTTCACCTAATATTTCCACATCGCAATCTTTTAATGCATCTAATAATTTCATATGCTCTCCTTTTTTAAAAGTATATATCAATATGTTTTTAGTTTTCAAGATTAAATTTAGGTAATAATAAAAAAGGTGCGGGGAGCACCTTTTTGAAAACATTAAATAATTTATATTCTTTCTAATTTATATTTTTTTATTTTTTACTTTATATATTAACTAACCCTTTCTTTTATAATTTCATTTTGAGCTTTTGTTTCATCTTGTATGAATTTTCTTTTTAGGATTATTTCTTTACCTTCTTCTGGAATATTTTCTAAATTTAAATTGTCTACTGGTATATATTTCCATTTCATATCTTCTATATATTTATCATAAAGTGTAACTTCCATATTTTCTAAAGATTTTTTTACATCTATTATTCTTTGGTTTTCAGATCCTCTAAAATATTGTTTTATATTTTTTAGCTCATCTACAAATTTTCCATCTACAAGTACATCAATATTATCTATTATTCTTTTACTTGATGGTATAAATTTATACATTTTATTTAATATATCTTTATTAAAATCAAAGCCTGTAAAAAGCCATATATCTTTTTCTGGAAATTCTTTTTTAACTCTTTCTACTAATTTTGCTACCTCTTCTTGATTTGCTGGGTGCATTGGTTCACCGCCTAGAAGTGTTAAACCTTTTATATATGGTTTGTCTAATGCAGTTATAACTTCATCTTCTATTTCTTTAGTATATTTGTCTCCATAGTTAAAGTCCCATGCTTCTTCATTAAAACAATTTTTACATGCATGTGTACATCCACTTACAAAAAGTGTAACTCTTATTCCTGTACCATTTGCAACATCTGTTTTCTTTAATCCTGCGTAATTCATACATTCTCCCTTTTATAGATGTAATACTCTATTTTTAATTTCTTTAGTTTTACCTTTATTCCAAAAATTCTCGCCTAAATATCCACAAGTTCTTCTTGTAACATTCATCTTTGTATGATCTTTATTATGGCAATGTGGACATTCCCATTCATTATTTTCGTTTATTATTATCTCTCCATCAAATCCACAAACTTGGCAATAATCTGATTTAGTATTAAATTCTGCGTATTGAATATTGTCATATATGAATTTAACTAGTTCTTCTAAAACTTCTTCATTTTTAGTTAAATTAGGTATTTCTACATATGATATAGCTCCACCTGAAGATATTACTTGGAAATCACTTTCAAATTTTAATTTTGAAAATGCATCTATTTGTTCTCTTACATCAACATGATATGAGTTTGTGTAATATCCTTTATCTGTTATATTTTTTATATCTCCAAATTTAGATTTATCTATTGATGCAAATCTATAACATAAGCTTTCTGCTGGTGTTCCATAAAGTGCAAACCCAATATTTGTTTCTTTTTTCCATCTATCTACTGTTTCTCTTAAATATTTCATAAGCTTCATAGAAAAGTCTTTTCCTTTTCCATGTGTATGGCTTTCGCCAGTCATTAGCATACTTGTTTCATATAATCCAATATATCCTAAAGAGATTGTTGAATATCCTCCATAAAGATATTTATCTATCTTTTCACCCTTTTTAAGTCTAGCTATTGCTCCATGTTGCCAGTGAATTGGTGAGAAATCTGAAAGTGCACCTTTTAATGAATTATGTTTTATCATTAAAGCATCAAAGCAAAGTTTTAATCTTTCATCTAATAGTTTTTTGAATTCTTTTTCATCTCCATCAGCAATTATTGCTATTTGTGGAAGGTTCAAACTTACTACACCTTGATTAAATCTTCCTTCAAATTTATAGTTTCCATTTTCATCTTTCCAAGGTGATAAAAATGCTCTACATCCCATTGGTGCAAAAACATTTCCTTCATAATTTTCTTTCATCTTCTTAGCAGATATATAGTCTGGATAAAATCTTTTTGCTGAACATTTTACAGCAAGTTTTGTAAGATAATCATATTTTCCGCCTTTTAGGATATTATTTTCATCTAATACATAAACAAGTTTAGGGAAAGCTGGTGTTATATATACTCCTACTTCGTTTTTTATTCCTTTAATTCTTTGTTTTAATATTTCCTCTATTATATCTGCTACTTCATCTTTATATGGATCATCATCTTGAACATACATAAATATTGTTACAAAAGGGCTTTGTCCATTTGTGGTCATTAAGGTATTTATTTGGTAATGCATTGTTTGAATACCAGATGCTAAATCTTCATCTCTTCTAATTCTTGCAAATTTCTTTGCAAGTCTTTCTGCTTCTTCTTCACTTTCACCGTCTGCTAAATATATTTCTTTATATCTTTTATAGAATTTTTCTTCTGTATATCTTAAATACTTTCCTAAATGTGCAATATTTACAGATTGTCCTCCATATTGATTAGAGGCAATTGAAGCTATAGCTTGTGTCATTACTGTACATGCAACTTGGAAACTTTTTGGTGTTTCAACCATTTTTCCATTCATTACAGTACCATTATCCAACATATCTTTTATATTTATTAAACAGCAGTTAAACATAGGTTGTATAAAGTAATCTTTATCATGGAAGTGAAGTATTCCTTCTCTATGTGCTTCTGCAATTCTTTCTGGAAGAAGTATTCTATCTGCAACGTCTTTAGATACCTCACCTGCTATAAGATCTCTTTGTGTTGAAAGAAGAACTGAGTTTTTATTACTGTTTTCTTTTGCAACTTCATCATTTTTATTTCTTACAAGATCAAGTATTGATTCATCTGTTGTATTCATTTTTCTTTTTAAGCTTTGTTTTTCTCTATATAATATATAGTTTTTAGCAAGTTCTAATTTTCCCATTTCCATTAGTTTCTTTTCAACTATATCTTGTATTGTTTCAATATTTATTTCTTTCATTTTTGCTGCTTTAAATTCTTTAGTTATTTCATCAGAAATTTTTCTTATTCCTTCAATATTTACTTTTTCCTCATCATTTACTGATGTATTAGCTTTACTTATTGCTATCTCAATTTTTTTAGCATCATAATCTCTTTTTGTGCTGTCTCTTTTAATAACCTTCATTTTCTCACCCTTTATATTTTTTTATATTTTTTACTTTTTGTAAAAATCTTTTTTAAAAAATCTTAAAAAATTAAAATTTTATCTCAAAGATCTTTATACCCCCATACTACATTTTTAAAAATTTAATGTCAAACAGAAATTTTAAAAGTGTTACATTTTTTCTTTTGTTTTTTCATTGATTCTAAAGGATTTTTAGCTTGTTAAAATAATTAGATAATATGTAAACCTGAAATTTCATTTTAAGTATAAGCTTTTATAAATTTAAAACTTTTTTTAATATTTTTTACAATTTGAAATAATTATTTTTTATAAAATATAAAAATAAAAATAATTATTTGTACGAAATCTAAATTTTTGTTATTAAATTAAGCTTTTTGTTTTTATTAATTTACATAAAATAATGTAACTAAAAAAAATAATATTAAAATTATTAAAAAATAATTTGAGAAAAATAAAAAAGAGATAATAAAAAAGTAAATGAAATAAATAAAAAAGAAAATAGCAGGAATAATCCCGCCATTTTCTCAATAAGAATAATCAGATCGTTTAGCTAGAATGCTTAACAATCTGCATAAATTATATATTACTATATGTATTATCGTCAAGTTTTTGATTCGAACCATCACTTAACTCTTTTACAAGAGTTCCTTTTTTAACCATATCTACAAATAGTATTCCATTTAAGTGATCTATTTCATGAAGTATTGCTTCTGCTAATATATCTTCTGCATGTATTTCTATTTTCTTTCCATTTTCATCTAGTCCTTTTATTACCGCTTTATATGGTCTATCTACTTTACCATATACATCTGGAAAACTAAGACAACCTTCTAGATATTCTTTTTTACCTTCAACTTTTACAATCTCAGGATTTATTATTGCTAACTTTTCACCTTCTTCATATGTATCTATAACAATAATTCTTCTTAAAATACCTATTTGTGGCGCAGAAAGTCCGACACCATCATATTTATACATGGTGTCAAACATATCTTCCACTATTTTTCTTATTCTATCGTCTACTACCTCAACCTCTCTAGATTTTTTTCTAAGTATTGGGTCAGTATCATATCTTAAATTTCTAATTGCCACTTAAATTCCTTGTATCTTTCTATATTGTTCTTCTTTTTCTCTTTCAAGTCTTTTTAAAGCTTCATCTTGTAAAGAAGTATTTGTTGTTAATTTTTTGTATTTTTTCATTCCAGTACCTGCTGGTATTAATCTACCAAGCATTGTATTTTCTTTAAATCCTCTTAGTTCATCTACTTTAGATCTTATTGCTGCATCAGATAAAACTCTTGTTGTTTCTTGGAATGATGCTGCAGATAAGAAGCTTGTTGTACTTAATGATGATCTTGTTATACCTTGGATTTGTCTTTCATACTTAGCTGGTTTTTTACCTTCTGCTTCTAGTTTCTTGTTTTCTTCTTTTATTAAAGCTATATCTAATAGACTGCCTACAACAAAATGTGAATCTCCAGAATCTGTTATAACTCCGTCTCTTAACATTTGTTTTAAAACAAGTTCTATATGTTTATCTTGTATATCTATACCTTGATCTATGAAAACTTTTTGTATTTCTTCTAATATGTATCTTGCAGTTTTATCATAACCTACAATTTTCATTAAATCTTTAGGATCTATTGAACCTTCAGTTAATGGATCTCCTGCATGTACATGTGGAAGTATTGTTTTTCCTTTTTCATCTTTATCTGGTCTTTTAATCCATTCATGTGCTTCTTGAGTTATTGGATATACTCTTTCTTCATCTTTATTTCTAACAATAATTTTTGGACCTTTTTTCTTGTCTTTTTCATCACCTGGAACATATTCAGCTTCACCATCGATTTCTGTAAATGTAGCAACACCTTTAGGGTTTCTTGCTTCAAATAATTCTTCGATTCTTGGAAGACCTTTAGTGATATCTGCACCTGATGCAACACCACCTGTATGGAATGTTCTCATTGTAAGCTGTGTACCTGGTTCACCGATTGCTTGTGCCGCTACTATACCAACACATGCACCTATATTAATTAGGCTACCTTCAGCATCTGAAAGTGATCTACCATAACATTTTTGACATACACCATGAAGTGATGAACATGTAGTTATTGTTCTAATATGTACTGCTTTTACTCCAGCTTTTTCTATTGCTTCAGCTTGTTTTTGACTTAGAAGTGTATCTCCTTTAACAATTACTTCACCTGTTTTTGGATCTAATACATCATCTATTGTATATCTTCCTACTATTCTTTGTGCAAGTGTTTCAATTGGTCTATTTCCATCCATAATTGCTTCAATCATTTGTCCTTCATCATTACCACAATCATGTTCTACAACAACAAGATCTTGTGTTGTATCTACAAGTCTTCTTGTAAGGTAACCAGATGAAGCTGTTCTTAAAGCTGTATCTGTAAGACCTTTTCTAGCACCGTGTGATGATGTGAAATATTCAAGTGGATCAAGTCCTTCTTTGAATGATGCTTTAACTGGTGTTTCAATAACTTTACCTTGAGTATCTGACATAAGTCCACGCATACCAGCCATTTGGCTAAGTGAGTTAACACTACCTCTAGCTCCTGAATATACCATCATATATATTGGGTTATATTCGCCAAAGTTTTCTAGCATCGCTTCTTGAACATCATCTTTTGCTTTTGACCAAATGCTAATTACTGCATTTTTTCTGTCTTCTTGAGATAAAAGTCCATAGTTATATTGTTCTTCTATTTCATTTACTTTTTTATCTGCTTCTTCTAATATTTCTATTTTCTTTTCAGGAACTTTAACGTCTCCAACAGACATTGTTATTGATCCTACCATTGCATAATGGTAACCTGTAGATTTTATAAAGTCTAAAACTTCTGTTGCTTTATCTGTTCCATGTATTTCAACAACTCTTGCAACTATTTTTTGTAAATTCTTTTTAATAACTGGGAAATTAATTTCAAGTTCATATTTGTTTTCTTCTTTACTTCTATCTACAAATCCTAAATCTTGTGGTATTCCCTCATTATATATTATTCTTCCTACAGTTGTCTCAACTATTCCATATCCTTCTTTATCACCAAGTTTTACTCTTACCTTTGCTTGAAGTGAAACTTTACCATTAGCATATGCCATTAAAGCTTCATCTTTACTTGAAAATACTAAGCCTTCGCCTTTTTCTCCATCTCTCATAAGAGTAAGATAGAATACTCCAAGTACCATATCTTGTGATGGTACAGCTATAGGTTGTCCTGATCTTGGGTTTAAAAGATTGTTTGTTGAAAGCATTAAATATTTTGCTTCAGCTTGTGCTTCTGGTGTTATTGGAAGGTGTACTGCCATTTGGTCACCATCAAAGTCTGCGTTAAATGCAGCACATGCAAGTGGATGAAGTTTAATAGCTCTTCCTTCAACTAGCACAATTTCAAATGCTTGAATACCAAGTCTGTGAAGTGTTGGTGCTCTGTTTAGCATTACAGGGTAACTCTTTATTACCTCATCTAATATATCCCAAATTTCTGGTTTTTGTCTTTCAACCGCTTTTTTAGCTGCTTTAATATTTGAGTAATGTCCTCTTTTTATTAATTCCTTCATTATATATGGCTTAAATAATTCGATTGCCATTTCTTTTGGAAGTCCGCATTGATTCATTTTAAGTTCTGGACCTACAACGATAACAGATCTTCCTGAGTAGTCAACACGTTTACCTAAAAGGTTTTGTCTGAATCTACCTTGTTTACCTTTTAATGAATCTGCAAGTGATTTTAAATCTCTATTTCCAGCACCTTTTACTGGTTTGTTTTTCTTGCTGTTATCAAATAGGGCATCAACAGATTCTTGAAGCATTCTCTTTTCATTTTTAACAATTATATCTGGTGCTCCGATTTCAAGAAGTTTTTTAAGTCTGTTGTTTCTATTTATAACTCTTCTGTATAAATCGTTTAAATCTGCTGTTGCAAATCTACCGCCATCTATTGGAACCATTGGTCTTAAATCTGGTGGAATAACTGGAAGTACATTTTTAATCATCCATTCTGGTTTGTTTTCAGATTCTATAAATGATTCAACAACATCTAATCTTTTTACTAGTTTTGCTTTTCTACCAACTGTTGCATTTTTTAATTCTTTATTTATTTCTTTAAACTCTTTGTCTAGATCCATTTCTTTTAAAAGTACTTCTACACCTTCTGCTCCAGACATTGCTTTAAAAGCATTTGTACCATATTCATTAACTGCTTCTAAATATTCTGCTTCATTTAATATATCTCTTTTCTTGATTTGAGGAATATCTGATTCAGTAACAATATATGCTGCATAATATATTACTCTTTCAAGTGCTTTAGGAGAAACTCCTAATAAAAGAGCCATCTTGTTTGGCACACCTTTGAAAAACCAAATATGTGCAACTGGACATGCAAGTTCAATATGTCCCATTCTTTCTCTTCTTACGCTAGATTTTGTTATTTCAACACCACATCTATCGCAAATGATACCTTTGTATCTTACTTTTTTGTATTTACCACAATGACATTCCCAGTCTTTTGATGGACCAAATATTTTTTCACAAAATAGTCCATCTTTTTCTGGTTTTAGAGTTCTGTAATTAATAGTTTCTGGTTTTTTAACTTCACCATGAGACCAACTTCTAATATCGTCATCTGATGCAATACTTATTCTAATTTTATCAAAGTCTTTCATTAACTCTGCTCCTTCTTCTTAATTTATTCCTCGTCTTCTTCGTCTTCATCTACTTCTTCATATATAACTAAATCATCTAAATCTTCGTCATCTTCATCTTCATCATAGTCATCATAATCAAATGATTCTTCTGCTTCTCTTAGCATTCTTTCTCTTTCGATTTCTTTTTCTTCTTCAGTAAGTTTAGCGTTTCTATGTCTTTTTCTTGTAGGTATTTCTTCTCTAGATTTTATATCTGCTAAGATATCTTCTTTATTCATATCTATAACACTTCCATCTTCATCTAGAAAATCTAATTTTAATCCTAAAGATTCAACTTCTTTAACGAAAACTTTAAAGCTTTCTGGTACGCTTGGATCTGGTATGTTTTGTCCCTTAACTATTGATTCATATGCTTTAGTTCTTTGTACAACATCATCAGATTTAATTGTAAGCATTTCTCTTAAGTTATATGATGCTCCATAAGCTTGTAGTGCCCAAACCTCCATCTCTCCAAGTCTTTGTCCACCAAAGCTTGCTTTACCTCCAAGTGGTTGTTGAGTTACTAAAGAATATGATCCTGTAGATCTTGCGTGAATTTTTTCATCAACTAAGTGGTGAAGTTTTAACATATACATTATTCCAACACTTACTTCATTTTCAAATGGACGACCAGTTCTACCGTCAATAACTTTTTTCTTACCTGATCTATCTAATCCTAATTCTTCTAATAAATCTTGGATTTCTACGTCTGATGCTCCATCAAATATTGGTGTTGCAAATTTAACACCTAATTGTCTTGCAACTTCACCTAAATGAAGCTCTAAAACTTGTCCAAGGTTCATTCTTGAAGGAACTCCTAATGGATTAAGAACTATATCTACTGGAGTACCATCTTCTAGATATGGCATATCTTCAACTGGAAGTATTCTAGATACAACACCTTTGTTTCCGTGACGTCCTGCCATTTTATCTCCAACAGAGATTTTTCTTTTTTGTGCAATATATACTCTTACAACTTCATTTACACCTGGTTTTAAATCTGAATCTCCATTTGCTTTACTAAACTTTCTAACTCCAATAACTGTTCCATATTCACCGTTATTTACTCTAAGTGATGAATCTTTAGTTTCTTTAGCTTTTTCACCAAAGATTGCTCTTAAAAGTTTTTCTTCAGCTCTTGGTTCTGTATCTCCTTTTGGTGTAATTTTTCCTACTAAGATATCTCCAGGTTTTACTTTAGCTCCAACTCTTATAATTCCATTTTCATCTAATTCTTTAAGTGCATCTTCACCAAGATTTGGAACATCTCTTGTTATTTCTTCTGGTCCTTGTTGTGTATCTCTTGCTTCACACTCATTTTTAATTATGTGTATTGAAGTATATACATCTTCTCTTACTAAATTTTCATTAATTAAAATTGAGTCTTCGTAGTTATATCCTTCCCATGGCATAAATGCTACTATTACATTTTTACCAAGTGCAAGTTCTCCATTAGCTACTGTCATACCATCAGCTATAACTTTGCCTTTTTTAACCTTTTCACCTTCTTTAACTATTGGTTTTTGGTTATTACATGTTTTTTCCTTAGTTCCTTGGAATTTAGTTAATGTGTATACATCTTTTCCGTCTTTTGTTTTAATAACTATTTCATCACCAGTTACTTTTTCTACTGTTCCTGGATTTTTAGCAACAAGTGCATGTTTTGAATCAACAGCTACTTTATGCTCCATTCCAGTTCCTACCATTGGTGAGTCTTGTTTAATTAAAGGCACACCTTGACGTTGCATGTTCGCACCCATTAAAGCACGGTTAGCATCATCATTTTCCAAGAATGGTATAAGTGATGGTCCTGCTGCAAACATTTGTTTTGGTGAAACGTCAATTAATTCTACTTCATCTTTTGAAACAGTAACTATTTCTCCAGCTTTTCTTACTTTAACTTTATCGTTTATGAATTTTCCATTTTTATCTAATTTTTCAGTTATTTGAGCAATTACATAATTTTCTTCTTCATCTGCTGTCATATATACTATTTTGTCTGTAAGTTTTTTAGTTTTTGTGTCTATTACTCTATATGGTGTTTCAATAAATCCATATTTATTTATTCTTGCAAATAGTGATTGGTTTAGAATAAGTCCGATACTTGATCCTTCTGGTGTCTCTATTGGACAGATTCTTCCATAGTGTGATGAGTGAACGTCTCTTACTTCAAATCCTGCTCTTTCTTTTGTAAGACCACCAGGTCCTAATGCAGAAATTTTTCTTTTTGAAGATACAGATGAAAGTGCATTTGTATTTTCAACAAGTTGAGATAATTGTGAACCTCCAAAGAATTCTCTTATTGCAGATGTAACAGGTCTTGTGTTTATTAAGCTTTGTGATGTTACAGTATCTGTATCTTGTGTTGTCATTCTTTCTCTTACTATTTTTTCTAGTCTTACCATACCAATTCTAAATTGGTTTTTAAGAAGTTCTCCAACTGTTCTTACTCTTCTGTTTCCTAAATGATCAATATTATCTAAAAGTCCTATACCTGCATCTAATCCTAGGAAATAGCTTATTGATGCAAATATATCTTCTTTTGTAACTATAAGTGGTACTAAATCTTCTAAAGAATCTTTTAGATTTTTCTCTAAATCTTTTTTACTAGATTTTTCAAGTATATCTTTAAGAGCTATATAATTTACTTTTTCAGTTTCATCTAATCCTAAATTAGCACATATTTTTTCTGAAACGAAAGCTCTTAAATCTACTGTTCCATTACCAATTATATTTACATTTCTTGAATTACCTTTAACAAGAACCATATTAATTCCTGTATTTTGTATTTCATTTGCTTTTTCAAGTGTAAGTACTTCACCTTCTTCAGCAAGTATTTCACCTGTTTCTGGGTTTATAACTGGTGCTGCTACTTTTTTACCTTTAAGTCTTGTTGCAAGGTCTAATTTTTTATTATATTTATATCTTCCAACCTCAGATAAATCATATCTTCTTGGTTCAAAGAATAATTGTTCAAAATATGTTTTTGCAGCATCATAAGTTTGAAGCTCACCTGGTCTCAATTTTTTATATATTTCGATCATAGCTTCTTCTTTAGTTTCTGTTGTGTCTTTTTCTAATGTATTAATAATTTTTGCATCATCAGCAAATATTTTTAATATATCATCATTTTTTTCAATACCTAAAGCTTTAATTAAAACTGTAACAGGTATTTTTCTTGTTCTATCTACTCTTGTATAAACAACATCATTATTATCTGATTCAAACTCTATCCAAGAACCACGTTCCGGCATTATTTGACCATTATATAATTTTTTAGCTCTAAATTGGTTTGTTTGATCTCCAAGCGTAAAGTATACTCCAGGTGATCTTAAAAGCTGAGTAATTACAACTCTTTCAACACCATTTATAACAAAGCTACCAAACTCTGTCATAACAGGCATATCTCCTAAGAATATTTCTTGTTCTTTAATTTCTCCGCTTTCTCTGTTTATTAGTCTTGTTTTAACAATAAGTCTTTTTGTATAACTAGACTTTCTTGCTATACATTCTTCAATAGAATATTTTGTTTCTGGTTCAATATAGTAATCGAAAATTTCAAGTATTAAATTTCCTGTATGATCCATAATAGGTGAAATTTCTGCTAAAACTTCTTTAATCCCTTTTTCAACAAATCTGTCATATGAATCTTGTTGAATTTTTAGAAGTTCTGGGATTTCTATAGAATCACCTATTCTTGAAAAACTATATCTTAAACTAGAACCATCATTTGTTTGTTTAATAACTTGTGCTTTCTTTAGCACTCTTTCACATTCTGCTTTAGATTTTAGTCTATCCAATCTTTCCCTCCATTTTATTTTTTTAGGCTTACAGAATTAAAAGTTCTTCCTACAAAAAGAGGTTCTAAACTTAAAAATATATCGCCTATTATATATTTTTAAAGCTCATTTTCTTCTTTTTATCGTTCTTCTTTTCATCCCATTAGTTTTTTAGTCTTAACATGCAAAAAATAGTAAATAAAAAGGTAGCCCAAAACTGGAATACCTTAATATTTATTTACTATTTTCCTTTTTTAACCACATAAACACCCCAAAAACTAATAATATGTAACTATAGTACTATTTTTTCGGGTTTATGTCAATTTTTTTATATCAAAAAACATAATTTTTTTATATTTTTTTATACTTCTTTTTTTTATTATTTTTTTACAATTATTTTGTGTTTATTCTATATTATTAAATACATCCATATTTAGAAAAACATGGTAGAAATTCATCTTTTGTAGCAATTGTTGTATTAGTTTTTTTATCTACTAAATTACCATTAAGTTCAATAAGATCGTTTTTATTTAAAAATGTTTCGTAATTTAATTCCATCTCTACCCCTCTAAATATATTTTTATTTATTAGTTCTTAATTGTTATAAAATAATTTTATCATAGTTGAAAAAAACTTCAAGAGTTTTTAGTCTTTTTTATATTTCTTTTTTCTGGAAAATTTTAACATATTTTTTAGCAATTTTAAAAATTCATTTGTCTCTTAATTTATAAGGCTTTAAAAATTATTTAAAAATAAAAAAAATAAAAAGTTCTCATTTTTTTATAAAAATAAGAACTTTTTTAAAAATGCTATTTACATTTCGTTTTCCATTTATCTAGTAAATGTATTTTCAAAATCATCTATATTTATATCTGAATCATCTCTACTTTCTCTATTTGTAAAGTTTTTAAAAGATTCATCTTGATCTTCATCTTCTTTTATTTCATTATTATATTTTTCATCTTTTTCAAACATTTCACCTAAATCTACAAATGGAGTAAGTTTTCCTAGTATTTCTTTAAAACCTTCATTTAAAGTATTTTCATCTATAGATAATTCTTTTAATAGTTTTAATCCTAAAATTTTATCTTTTATTTTTTCTAGATCAACTTTTTCGTTAAGGAAATTTCCTTCTTTAATTTCTTCTTCTTTTACAATATTCTTTTTATCTATTATAGAAAGCATTTTTTCAGCTTCTTCTTTTTTGTATTTAAAATCTATTATTATATCTACAGATCCTTTAAGATCTTTTACAGCAAAATCTTCCATTTTTAATTTAATAACTAATTTTTTAATTAAGTTATCACTTACTGTTAAAACTAATTTTTGTTTTTTAAGCATGTCTAAATTTTGTTCTACTTCTTTTTTATCTGTTTTTACTTCTTCATATAATTTAAGTTCTTTTTTAACATCTTCTTTGCTTAAGGTTTTTTCATTATTTGCTTTTTTAGTAGCATTTAATATATTTGTTAGTTTTTCTAATAATTCATCTTTTGATTCTATTTCTTTAACTATTTCTTTAAATGCATTTTCT
Organism: uncultured Clostridiaceae bacterium; assembly: GCA_946998225.1. GTDB lineage: Bacteria > Bacillota > Clostridia > TANB77 > CAG-508 > CAMPYH01. Next base: position 47,307 of record CAMPYH010000003.1, read on the forward strand.
AATTTTTCTGAGTTTACATCTTCTTTAAATTTTATTTCTATTTCTTCACCGTTTTTCTTTACTTCTAGAATTTCATTTAAGTGTTTTTTAATTTCTTTTGACTCATTTATTAACTCATTCATATTTTTAGCTGCAACTTTAGAGCTTTCTGAATATTTTTTATATTTTTCAGATATTTCTTTTATTTGTTCTTCTTCTAGTTTTACTCCTAAATCTAATAAAGCTTTTTCACCTATATATTTATCTTCACCACTTAAATTAAATATAAGAGATAATAAACTATCGTTATATGATTTAATGTTTACGCCAGTTTTTTCTAGTATATTTTCTTTTGATTCAATTCCAACTACTTCTATTTTTAATGAATTAATAGCTTTTGCTATCATATCTAAATATTGTTTTGTTTGTACATCTTCTTCTTTAAGACCTTCATATTTAACATTCATTTTAATTGTAGTTGCTTTTGCATCTTCTTTAATTGCATTGTTTACAGCATTTGAAAGCATTTTATAGTTATTTGTCTCTAAAATATTTATCTTTTTTAATACTCCCATTTTCATAAGACCAAAAAGTATGCCTAGAATTAATATTAATATAACAAAAAGTATTATAAATCCTTTTAGATTTTTTCTTGGCTTTTTAAAATTTGCATCAAATTTTGGCTCAACATTTATTTCTGGATCAGTTTGAATTTCTTTTTTAACTTCTTCTGCTTCAACATTTGTTTGTTCTACTACATTTTCTTTATTTGGTTCAATGCTAATTCCATTTAGTTCTGACTCTGTGTTAATTTCTTCTTTTTTAACATCTTCATTCATTTCTTCGTTCACGTTTTCTCCTTTTTATGTTTTTTTACAATATAATGATATATCATTTAAAGATAAATTTAAATTTAAAGTGTAAAATAACACTTAAATTTAATCTTTTATTTATAATATATTTATATTTAACATATATAACATTCTTTGACATATCAATATATTTACTATACAAAATAGGTATAGATATATAGGAGGTATTAAGTGAAAAATAAAACAAATAAAGTTTTAAAATTTTCAATAATCTTTGTTTTATTACTTCTGATTCTTCATTTTGTTTATATTTTTTCTTTAACTAAATTAAACTTTCATCTAAATGGTGAAAAATATGTTAAATTAAATTTAAAAGATAAATATAAAGAAGAAAAAGCAACTGCAAAAATATTTAATAAAAACTTAAACGATAAAATAGAGATAAAAAACAATATAAAAGAAAACAAAGACGGAATTTATGATATTAAATACACATTAAACTTACCTTTAAATAAAAAAGTTGTACTTAAAAGAATTGTAGAAGTTATTAATGATGAAGCACCAACTATAGCTTTAAATGGAAATCCTGAAGTTACAATAAAAGCTGGTGATCCATATACTGAAGAGGGTGCAAATGCAAAAGATGCAAAAGGACATAATCTTAATCCTGCCATAGTAATAGAAGGAAATGTTGATACAAACAAACCTGGAAAATATGTAATAAATTACAAGATAGAAGATAGTTTTGGAAAAACAAGTTCTGTCTCAAGAACTGTTGTTGTAAATCCAAATCCACAAGAAACTGCACCAATTCAAAATGCTACTACATCAACATATGATAAATCATTTAACTTTAAAAATTTTGATATAGCTATTGGCTACTACAATTTAGTAACAGGTAAACAATTCCTTTATAACGAGAATAAATTATATTATGGAGCAAGCCTTGTAAAAACAGTTGAAGCTTTATATCTCGCAGAACATAATATGATAAATGACGAAACAAGACCACTTATAAAAAAAGCTATATCTGTTAGTGATAATCCAGCACATAAAGAACTAGCTAGAAATATAATAGGTTTTGATAATCTAAGAAACTATGGACATAAAATTGGAGCAAAACATTTTTTGAACAATGGACCTGAAGACTCTTATGCTGATACAACTGTTATGGATCAACTAGCAATACTTAAAAGACTTTACCCTGTTGTAAATAAAAATAGTGAATTAAAATCTTATTTTACAAATAGTTTTTATAACTATTTAAAAATAAACAATTCACAAACACTTCACAAATACGGAGCACTAGATTCATACTTCCATGATGTAGGAATCATTTATGATAAAGAGCCATATATAATTGTAATATTAAGTAAAGGTGTTCCTAATACAAAATATAATTTTAATCAAATTGCTCATTTTGTACATAATATGCATAAAGGTAAGTAATAAAAAAGTTAATAATAAAAAACATGCACTTAAGTGCATGTTTTTTTACATTAAATTATTTTTTAAATACTTTTTAGTTCTATTATTTTTTACCTTTAATATCTATTTCTATCTTTATTTATATTTAATTATCTAATAAGAATATATTTATAATCATTTATATCTAGTAAATTTTTATCTGTTAATTTTGTTTTTATATTATATGTTCCTTCATTTGTTTCTAGATTAAATGTAATGTTTATATTAGTATTTAATTTTTCATCTATATCTGATTTAAAAATTAAATCTGTTATTTTATTTTTCTTTTTTGTTCTTAAAAAATATTCTTTTTCAAGCATATTTTTTACTTCTTCTTGCACATTAATTCTTTTGTAATCTGCATTTTCCTTTACTCTGGATTTTAATATATTATTTATTCTATTTAATTCTGGTGTAATTATATTTCTATTTCTTTTGTCTTTTGCATCTTTAACTGCTTCACTTTGTTCTGAATGTTTTTCATGTTGTTTTACTTCAAGTATTTTTTTAAAGAACTTTTTATTTTTACTATCTTTTACAATTTCATAATTAATTATTTGATTCAAATCTTTAAAAAGTTCTAATTCATTTTTATATCTCTCTATTTTCTTTGTAGAGCCTTTTATTCCTTTTGCTTGTTGGTAAGATATGCTTTTATTAATACTAAATACAAAATCTTTGGTTTTAAAGATATATTCTATTTTAGATATTTTATTTTTAGATTTATTTACACTGTTATAGTTGTTTATTAAAAATACTATTTCTATTTTTTCTAAACATTTTATATTTTCTAAATATTCTATTATGTTTTTTTCATTTTCTATTAATTTATTTATATTTTCAGTTATTTCATTTCTGCTATATTCTTTTACTAAATATTTTGGCCTTCTATTTAGATAAATGTATAAATAATCTACTACCTTCTTTTTAAAACTTTCATTTTTAAGTTCAGTAAATATCTTGGAAATGAAATTGTCTAGATTCTTATTATTTAAATCTGTAGATATTACTATCTTTCCATCATCTCTTGTAATTTCAAGTAAATCTAATAATTCTTTTTTTATTTTAGAATCAGTTATTATTTCATACAAACTATTAATTTCTCTTTCATAACTTAACTCTTTATAGTTAATTTTAGGATTTACATCTTTATCTTTCTCAGATATCTTTTCTGCTTTTTCTAATATATTTTTACTTAATATTTTCTCATCTATTTCATTAATTTCATCTATTAGATCATATATAAAATGTTTTTTTACATATTTTCTAAACTCATTTTGATCTATTTTTATTTTTTTATTAAGTTTTAAAGAATCATATATTAGCTCATTATTATTTAAAGTAAATGAATTTTGAGAAATTGGTTCATTATATGCCCATAAATTTATTTCTCTTTTGGATGCATTGTTTAAATCTTCTTTTTTTATTTCAAATTTTGTTTGTTCTAGTACTTCTTTATATTTTTGTATAATTTCAATTTGTTTTAATCTTTTATCTTCATTTTTAATTCTATTTTTATTTTCTTCATCTTTAGAATCAAAGCTATAATTTATTTCCATATATGGACTAGTACTTTCTTTTTTGTATTCAAACAAAATTTTTAGTATTTCCTCTTCTGTATTTTTGTATAAAAATGATGTATCTACATTTGCTTTAAAATATTCTAAATCTATATATTTAAACCTTATAAGCATTATGAAAACAAAAATTAAAAAAAAGATAAAAAGCAAAGAAATAAGAAAAAAATTTCTTAGCTTTTTCTTACCACCATTTTTTTCTTCTTTCTTTTGTTTCTTAACTACCTCTGAAAAACTTACTCCACTCATGCTTACTACTTCAAAATCTGTAGACTTACATTTTTCCTTTTCAAGTTTTTCTTTTTTTCTTGAATAGTTTTTTATCTCTTTATCTTTATCTATTAATAATATTTTCTTTTTGTCTTGCTTATTGTTTTTAATTTTCATGAATAAATTATATATTCAAACATTTAATTCTTAAATACCAATATCTTTTTATATAGCATTTTGTTACGTATTTTAATATTAGTATAATTAACTAATCAAAAATTCCACCAAATATTCCTCTTGACTTTTGAGGTGGTTGTTCTCCCATTGTTTTTGCAAGTTCTTCTAGTTTTTCTCTTTCTTCTTTCTTTAATCTCTTTGGTACAACAACTTTAACTTTAAAATAAAAGTCTCCTCTTTTTCCTGTATTTAAATCTTTAAACCCTTTTTCTTTTACTTTGAAAAGTGTTCCAGTTTGAGTTCCTTCAGATATTTTAAACTCATCTTTCGTACCATCTACAAATTCAACAGAAACATTTCCTCCAAGTGCCGCTTGTGTATAGCTTATTGGTATTTCACAGTATATATCATTGTCTTTTCTTTCATAATCTTTATCTTCTTTTATATTTATAGCTATATATAAATCTGTAAAACTTCCATCTTCATTTTGGTTTCCTTCGTTTTTAACAAGAAGATGTGCACCTTGATATACTCCTTCTGGAATATTTATTGTAAGTGTCTTATTTGTTTTTACAAATTTCTTTCCACCACAAGTTTCGCATTTTTCATCATATATTGTACCTTCACCGCCGCATTCATCACATACTCTTGTATATTTACTTCTTCCAAATATACTATTTCGTATTTCTGTTATTGTTCCAGTTCCATTACATTTAGAACATTTATGACTTTTTGTACCAGGCTTTCCACCTGTTCCATTACAAGTACTACATTTTTCATATCTTGAATATTTTATTGTAGCTTTTTTACCTGTATATGCTTCTTTAAATGTAATATTTAATGTAACTGTAAGATCTTCACGTTCTTTTTGACTGCTTTTTCCTGTATTAAATCCGCTTTTAAATGCACCGCCAAATATATCTCCAAAGATATCTTCAAATCCTCCAAAGCCACTAAAACCTTCAAATCCTCCAAAGTTATCAAAACCTTGACCATATGAATAATATCCACCGCCATAACCTTCAGAGCTTGGTCCGCTGTGTCCAAACATATCATATGTTTTTCTTTTGTTTTCATCAGATAATACTTCATATGCTTCTGTTACTTCTTTAAATTTCTCTTCCGCCTCTTTTGCATTATCTTTATTTATATCTGGATGATATTTTTTTGCAAGCTTTCTATATGCTTTTTTAATTTCTGCATCGCTTGCATTTTTCTCAACTCCTAGTACTTCATAATAGTCTCGTTTTGACATCTTTTTCCTTTTCTAATCCTAAATTTTAAAACACTAAAGATTTTACTCTTTAGTATTTTAATTAATTTAGTTTATGTTTTTATTTATTCTTATTTATCTTTGTTTTCTTCATCTTTTTTATCTGAATATTCTGCATCATATACAGTTTGTTCACCGTTTTCAGCATTTCCTGCATTTTGTTTTTGTGCATCTGCTGTTTGATATAATTTTTCTGCTATTCCGTAAAATGCTTTAGTTAATTTTTCTGTATCTTCTTTAATCTTTTCTAGATCTTTTCCTTCTAGTGTCTTCTTAAGATTTGCAATTTCAGCTTCAACATTTGCTTTTTCTTCTGCAGATACCTTGTCTCCTAAATCTGAAAGAGTTTTTTCACTGCTATAGATTAAGCTTTCTGCTGTATTTCTAGCTTCAACTTCTTCTTTTCTCTTTTTATCTTCTTCAGCATGTGCTTCTGCATCTTTAACTGCTTTTTCAATATCTTCATCAGAAAGATTTGAGCTAGCTGTTATAGATATTTTTTGTTCATTTCCTGTTGCCATATCTTTAGCAGAAACATTAACAATACCATTTGCATCTATATCAAATGTTACTTCTATTTGTGGAACGCCTCTTTGTGCAGCTGGTATTCCTGTAAGTTGGAATCTTCCTAATGTTTTATTACCTGATGCCATTTCTCTTTCGCCTTGAAGAACATGTATATCTACACTTGTTTGTCCATCAACAGCTGTTGAGAATATTTGAGATTTTTTAGTAGGTATAGTTGTATTTCTTTCAATTAGTTTTGTAAATTGTCCACCAAGTGTTTCAATACCTAAAGATAATGGTGTAACATCTAGTAAAACTAAATCTTGAACATCTCCTGAAAGAACTCCACCTTGAACTGCAGCACCTAATGCTACACACTCGTCTGGGTTTATACCTTTATCTGGTTCTTTTCCAGTTATTTTCTTAACTTCTTCTTGTACTAAAGGTACTCTTGTTGATCCACCAACTAATAATACTTGGTGTAAATCTGATGGTTTAAGTTTAGCATCATTTAAAGCAGTCTTAACTGGTTCAATTGTTTTTTCAACTAATGGTTTAATTAATTCCTCAAATTTTGCTCTTGTAAGAGTAATATCTAAGTGTTTTGGTCCTGAACTATCTGCAGTTATAAATGGTAAATTAATATTTGTTGATCCTACTCCAGATAATTCTTTTTTAGCATTTTCTGCCGCTTCTTTTAATCTTTGCATTGCCATTGTATCTTCAGATAAATCTATACCTGATGTCTTTTTGAATTCTGAAACTAAATATTCAATTATTTTTTGGTCGAAGTCATCTCCACCTAATTTGTTATTACCACTTGTAGCTAAAACTTCAAATACTCCATCACCTATTTCAAGTATTGAAACATCAAATGTACCTCCACCTAAGTCATATATCATTATAACTTGATCTTCAGTTTCTTTTTCAAGACCATATGAAAGTGCTGCTGCTGTTGGTTCGTTTATAATTCTTTCAACTTCAAGTCCAGCTATCTTTCCAGCATCTTTTGTAGCTTGTCTTTGTGAGTCATTGAAATATGCAGGTACTGTAATAACCGCCTTTTTAACAGGTTGTCCTAAATAGTTTTCAGCATCTTTTTTAAGTTTTTGAAGTATCATTGCACTAATTTCTGGTGCTGTAAATTCTTCACCATTTGCTTTAAACTTTTTATTTGATCCCATATCTCTTTTTACAGATAATATTGTATTTTCTGGATTAGTAACTGCTTGTCTTTTTGCTATTTCACCTACTAATCTTTCTCCATTTTTTGTAAATGCAACTACAGATGGTGTAGTTCTATCTCCTGATTCATTTGGTATAACTACTGGTTCTCCACCTTCTATAACTGCAACACATGAATTTGTTGTTCCTAAATCTATTCCTATTATTTTTTCCATATTTTTCCTCCTATTTTGAAACAATTACCATAGAATGTCTTATGACATTGTCTCCTAATTTATATCCTTTTCTAAATTCTTCTAATATTATTCCTTCATCCTTATCTGATTCAAGTGTACTTATTGCATCATGAAACTCTGGATCAAAGAATTCGCCTACAGTTTTAATTTCTGTAACATTATTTTTTTCTAAAAACATTTCTATTTGTTTATATATTTGGTTTAATCCTTCTATATATTCTGCATCTTGTGAAATTTCTTTTGCACTTTCTATACTGTCTATAACTGGCAAAAGTTTTTCAACTAAATCTATTTTTGCTCTATCAAATGCTTTTAGTTTTTCCTTTTCGGTTCTTTTTTTGTAATTTTCAAACTCAGCAACTTTTCTAGTATATTTATCTTCTAAATCCTCAAGTTTTTTATTTAACTCAGTTACTTCGTTTTTTTCTTTTGTGTCTTTATTTTCTATATTTTCATCTAGCTTTTCTTCTTTTTTCTTCTTTTCACTCATTACTAGCCTCCACCTATGTTTCTTCACTTTCTTTGTTTTCTTTATCAGATCCTTTTTTGAAAACATTTTCAAAAGATTTAAGTATTTCTATAACCTTTTTATAATTCATTCTCTTTGGTCCGATTATTCCTATTTTTTCCTTTGGTTTATTTTCTTCACCAATTTCTATTTTAATAACACTAAAATCTTTTAAATCTTCTTCCTCATTTTCTTCACCAATTTTAATTTCAATGTTTTTAATACCAAAAAGTTCACCTTTTGGATCATTTGTCTCATTAATAATTTGTATTAATTTTTCTTTATCGTCTAAAAGATCTAAAAACTTTTCTGCAGTATTTCCTTCTCTAAACTCTGGAAGTTTAAAAGTTTTACTTGCACCTGTTACTTTAACTTGTTGTATCTTTTTTAAACTTAAATTTATTGCTTCAATTATCTTTTCAGCTATATCTATTCCTTCTTTAATACTCTTTAATATTTCTTCAGTAATTTTTTCGTCAACATCTTTAATTCTTACACCAAGCATTCTTTTTCTAAATATACCTTCAATATTTTTCAAAATATTTGTGTCAATATTTTGTTCAAAAGCTATAACACTTTCTTTAATAATTCCAAAAGATGTTATTAAAATTACCATTAACAAGTTTTCTCTCAAATACACAAACTGTATATTTGAAACCACATCATCTTTTACAGACGGTTCAAGTGCAACAGTTGTATAATGTGTAAGCTCTGAAATTGTTTTCATAACTGTTTTTGAAACACTTTCAAGCTGCTTTTTCTTGTTTTGCATAGCCTTTTTAATATATTCCAGTTCTTCTTTAGATAAGTTTTCTTCTTTTATTAAATTATCTACATAATATCTATATCCCATTTCAGATGGAACCCTACCTGAACTTAAATATGGCTTTTCTATAAGGCCTATTTTTTCAAGTTCAACCATCTCATTTCTTATAGTTGCACTTGAGATGTCCATATCATATTTTCTAAGGATTTCACCAGATGAAACTGGAAGAGCTGTATTTACATATTCTTCAACTATTGCTTTTAATATATCTTTTTGTCTTTTCTTAATTTCTTCTTTTTTATTTTTTTCCTTCATATATTTAGTTTAGCAGGTCTCCCTTCACATTGCTAAAATAAATATATACCACTTATTAGCACTTGTCAAGTGGTATCTGCTAATTTTTTTATATAATTTATTGCATTAAATAAAAAATTATAAATGTACTCACATTTATAATTTTCTTTTAATATATACTTTTCTTTTAATTGATGGAGCCATAGTTGAGTGATTACACAACTTTTTCTCGCTTGAGGATGATATATAAATCATCCAATAGCTATATTATACTATATTTAACTATTTTTTTAAACTATCGATTTAAATATTTTATAACTAAATCATTTAAATCAATCCATTCCTCTACATGATAAGTATCTTTTTCATCTATGCTTTTATATGGACTTGGCGTTTCAATTGCTTTTATTAAAAAGTCTTTTAAATCACTATCAGGGCATTTTTTAATATCTTTTTTTACTTTTTCCCATCCATAGAATTTATCTAGATTTTTAGTATTAAAATTATATCCAATTCCATATGAACCAGTAGATATACTAATACAATCTAAAATAAATAACATTAAACTATATTTGTTAATTTTTTTCTTGATAAATGTCATATACTCTTCATCATCAAACAAAAGTACCATATTATATCTATTGTAATATTGAGAACTATACATATTTATTTTTTTAATTTTAATATCTGTTAACATATCCTCATAAATATTATCAATAGCTTCATATCTTGTATTGTTGACTAATTCACTATGTCTATGTTCAGGATTTAGCCAATAGGATATATCTCTAATAAAATATAAATTTTGATAATCTTCTTTTATTTCTTCAATAAATTTTTTAAAATCATCATCGGAAAGCATTAAAATTAAATCCGCTATAATTACTTGAGTTCTTTGTTTTGCACTAAGCTGAAAAAATAAAGGTGAATCATCTATTGTGTAATAAGAAAAATACATAACTAATAACAAAGCTAGAAGTTTATCCTTATTTATCTTATCTAAATACATTTGGAATGTTTCTAAAGTATATTTTTCTACCCATCCAGAAAAGACTTTTTCCATTTTAAAATATTCTTCATATAATTCTTCTGGTTTAAAATTATTATCATTTATAAATGAAAGAAATTTATTTATTTTTTCATTTATTTTAATAAACTCATTTTCAGTCTTATTAAAATATAAATTGAAATATTTACTATTATAAATTCTTTTATCAAGTACTGATGCTCTATACTCGTTTTGATTTGTATATCCTTGATATTCTGGAATAAATTCAATTTTATTTTTCTTCGTATAAGCATTTTCTTCAAAATATTTTTTAATATTTGGAAATAAATAACATAATATTTTTTTATAATTATTAATATTGTATTTATTATTATCAAACAAATTATCAAAATATTTTGTTGTGGCAAGATTATATTTCTCAGTGCTATACATATATTCATCACTGTATATATATCGATCTTCTGAAATATAATAAGTGCTATGCATATTAATTTCATCCCATAATTCTGGATTCTTCATTGCTATAGTTTCAATAAGCAACATATCAATACTATTAAGATCTTGCATATTATTAAAACTTGCATTAAACGTTGAATTTATTATTCTTTTGAAATCACGGAGATCTTTGATATCATCAATAATAATTTCAATTATTTTCTGCTGTTCATTTTCATTTATAATGAATTTGGAATGCTTTAAATAATTACTTAAGCAGGTGCTTATTACATTTTGAAGTACATTTTTATCTAATTTTGGTACAGAAAACTCTAATTGTACTATCTTTTCCAGATATGAATAATCAATATCTAATTTAGATTCAAAATGATTTTTCAGTGCTATTTCATCATATGATAAAATGTATATGATTCTTTTAAAATCAAATAAATTATGAATTGTTTTTAAAATAAGTAGAACATGTTCACTCGAGCATCTTTCTAAATTGTCTAAGACTAAAACTATTTTTTTATTGTTTGATTCTAAATAATCATTAATAATTTCTTTAATTCTATTAATGTTTGTTGTACTTTCAAATAAGTCGTCAGCTGAATATCCAATATTAGTTGTAATAGTTTTGAGATATGTTTTTGTAAATTTATTTATTTCATTTATTCTAAATCCACAATTAATGTTTTTCATTATAATATCGAAGAAAGCAACTAATAATGATTTATTATCACCATATACCCATGGTTCAAAGTTATCTATAAATACTAAATTTTCTTTCTTTAATTTATCTCTAACATTATTTAAGATTGTCGTTTTTCCAGATCCCCAATCTCCCTTTAGAGATATTACAAATTTTGAATTATTATTACAATTAATAATAGTATTTGTTATTTGATTAATAATTTTACTTCTTTCTAGTAAATCATAATTTACCGCTTCATCTCCTATAAGAATAAATTCAGTTTCTTCTGGAATTGTATTATCATATAGCTGTTTTAAATCAAAAACATTAACATTATTTTTGTTATCATTTTTAAAATTTATTATAGTAATATATAAATACCTAAATATCAATAAAACTCCAATTACAATTAATATTATATTTGAGCATATGTGTTTATATGGATAAATTATAAGAATATCTTTAAATAGGCGTAGAATAATTTTATAAAGACCAATGGCAATCAAAATAATTATACCATAAAAATCAATATAATTAACGGATTTTAATAATAGAAGACTATGTATTTTTAGAGATAATAGCTTCACTACTACGAAACTTAAAATACAGATAATTATAGGTAGTTTTAATTTATCATATATAAATGTAAATAAATTCAAATAATCAGTTACTATGATTATAGAAAGTAGTATTACTATTGATAGTAAAATGTTTATTAATCCATATTGCCTATAAATATTTTTAAAGTATTTTATAAATTTCATTATATCCCTCCAATAAAAAATACTATTCAAATAGAATAGTATAAAACTATAATGATTATATCACAAATTATCAAATAATCATAGTAATGATAATTGTTCGCTACAATTAAATTTACTGATATAATTATTATAGTCCTCATTGTCAATGGCTATTTCTATATTATAATTATTAGACATTGAACAAAAATCGCTATATTTTACATCAGAAATTAATTTTTTCATATCAATTCTCATAAGAATGTCTTTTGTATAAGGCCTTTTTTTATCTAAAAAAACAATTGAAGATAAAAAACTATTAACAATACTGGAATTTAATAAAACCATTGTAATATAAGCATCTTTTAAATTATCAAAACTGATAAAATAACATGTGTCATCTAACATTATAGATTTATTATTATCAAGAAGAACAAAATTTGGTTCCTTATAAAAGCCTGAAATAGCAACTTTATATTTGCTAAAAGAATAGTCTCCTATTCCAAAAATTGAAAATGGTGGGCGATTTTTATAAATAGCCGACTTCCTATTGTTGAATAAGTCCTCGTGTTTTTTTAAATATTCCCAAGTTTTAGGAGCATCTTTTTCGATATGCATTGTACTTTCTCTTACAGATTTTTGTGGAACAATTACGTATTTATCACTTTTTGTTATGTAATTGTTTTTTAAGTCACTACTTTTTAATAATGGATATACGTATTTATCTTCTAGCGTAAAACATTCATCGAGTTTATTTTTATAATTATTATCTCCATTTTTTTCTAGTTCCATTATTTTGGAACAATCATGTTTTACTCCTTGCCTCCATTCAGTATAAAAAATTCCATCAATATCATAATCTAATTCTTTAAATTGTGAATGAAATTTTCCATTTTTCCATCCAAACTCATATAATAGATTACTTGGCTCATCAATATTATAAACCTTAGCGGTATCTGAACCAACTTCATCTATTTGAGCAACAAATAAACAAGCTTCACATCCTACATTGAAAACTTTTTTTGCATCAAATAAATATAATTCAATATTTTTTAGATTAAAAGGATAACTCTTTATATTTTTTATAATGCTAGTTGCAACACTAGTCTTACATAACATGGCAATCATAACATTTGATTTAGCATAATTGCTTAATAGATCAATTAAAATATATTCGCATATATCAAAATTACTTGCTCCTGTTATTGAATCTATTCCTTTTAAATTCTTAAAATTACTTTTTTTAGGTAAATTTTTTAATTCCTCTGACATTAACTGAGAATTAGTAACCCATGGTGGATTTCCAATTATTAACATTGGTTCATTTTTTACTGCATCTTTTATTTTTTTGTGATTAAATATGAAAATATTCTCATTAAATAATTCCACATTTTTATTTTTTTTATTTTTATAATCATTATAATATTCTTGATTTATTTCATTTCCATAAAAAATGTTTACATTTTTAAATTTTTTTATCGATGAATCAATAAAATGTCCTAATCCAAATGTTGGCTCAAAAACATATTTTGGTTTATATTTATTGTATATTACATCTACCACAATATTACAAAAGTCGGATGGAGTTTGATAGTCTCCGAATTCTAATTTATTTGTTGAAATCAATATTAACAACTCCTTCAACTTTATTATTAAGAGATATTACTCTAGCATATTGTAATCTCCATTGCAATGCATTAGATATTGTTAAATATCCTTGTAAAGGTCTTTTATTCATTATCATTTCCGCTAAATTATTTAATGTTATTTCATCTCCAGGAATTGCTTTATCATTTAGATATGAAATGATGTCTTCTTTGTTTGCTCCATCTTCAAGCATTTCAACTAATCTTTTTGTAGTAGTATAATCTGCAGTTCTTTCATCCTTTACAAAGGTTACGCTTAAAAAATTTAATCTACTAGTGTTTTCATCATCATTTTTTTCATATACAAATACTAATAAATTATAACCTAAACCAAATATTTTTTGTTTTGAATCCTTATAGGGACATGAAGATTGTGGTTATCTTATAGAAGTAACTTTTATATCTGTATTTATAAAATCATCAGGCAAATCTATTCCAGATGCAGAATTTCCTTTTGTAAACTCATATTTGTCAGATAAATATTCTTTAAATTTATGTTCAACAAATGTGCCTACAGCTTTGCCATCAGTTATTCCTAGCAATTCAGGATAATCAACATTATTTTCTTGAATACAAAAATTATTAGCTTCTTCTATCAAAGTTGCAATATCTAATGTTTTTTTCATTATTACCACCTCATTAATTATTATAACATATTTATTTAATATTTTAGAACGTTTGATGAAAAAAGACAATTAAAGTCATAACCCATAATCATCTTTTTCTTTGACTTGTTTTCCATAATCTAAAACTTTATCATAAGTTTCTGTACTAATAATTTTATGTTCATGCATATCCACTAATACTTCAATATAAGATTCTTCTTTGTCTTTTCTATTTATCATCTTCTTAAATAGATTAATTAAATTTTTAAAGAATTGTTCTAATTGTTGAAGTCTATATTTTAAATTAAAATTATCTTGTCTTAACTCATCAATTTTGTCTTGTTGTTCATTTACTTTTGAAGTTAAGTTATCAACTCTTAATTCTAATGCTTCATTATTCTCTCTTAAATTTTTAATCTTTTTTGAATATTGTCTAGCTTGTTTAGTAATAATATTTAGATTTGCGGATAATTCTTTTACATCTCTATATTTGTCAGTTGTTTTATCAACTTTATCAATATAATTTTCTAATTTATCCTTTTGCTCTTTAGTAATAAAGAATAAATCATCTCTTAAAGGAACTTTTTTTAACTGGTTTATTTCATTTTTAACATCAGTAGAATTAGATTTTAGTTCTAAAGAATTATTATTTATTGTGTCTATTTCTTTTTTATGTTTTTCAATTAATTCTTTTGTTTCCTGATAATTAGTCATCTCAGATACATGAATATCTCTGTTTCTACCTTTGAGTTTTTGTTTTAAAGTAGCTTCCATATTGTATTCTTTGTTGTATTCTTCAATACACAAGGTTCGCATTTTATCTTGCAATTCTTTTAAAGAAGTTCTAGTAAATACATCAGTTTTTCCTACTTGCATAGACATACAAGTTTTACAATTATATTTAATTGGTACTCCAACAATGTGCATATGCGGACTAGTTTCGTCATAATGAATGATAGCACTACATACTTTAAAGTTATGAACTAATAGTTCTAAATCATCGACTTGTTTTGAATATACACTAGTCATTTTGTGCTTGTAATTTAAGTCTTTAGCATCCCAAAATTTCTTATCTCCCAGTTCAATTATTATTTCACAAGCTAAATCACTTTTAGAGTTATCACTAACTTTTTTAAAGTAATTATCTATTTTTCTATCATCTCTAGTTTGTCTATTATTGTACTCAAGTCTTGATTCTTCAAATTCATTTTTATAAAAATTTTCTACATCTTTATAAAGAGAAGAAGTACCTCTTATGATAATTATTTCATCTTGTTTATTATCATATTTTCTATAATTATGATTATCAACTTTGGCTAATTGTTTTGCATTTTGAATAGCATTATTACTCATTGAAGTAGTACCACTAACATTATTTTTAGCAGAATTTCTTACACTATTTTTTCTATTTTTATCACTACCTAAATGTAGTGAATATGCAAGTTCACTTATAATAATCACCATCCTTTTTATAGTAGTATTTGGCTTTGACAAAATACATAACCCCCTAGGTATCTTGTCATACTAACAAGATACCAGTGGGCTAAGGTTTAACACCTTAGAATTCGTTTTCTTTGTTTCGTAATATTTCAAAACTTCGTAATGAAATAAAACTACATAAAGTATTGATATAAAATACTATCGCCACTTTCATTGAACAAGTTCAACAAAAAGTGCCACGTATTTTATTTCTTTATTAATTCCATTCTTATTGGTTTACTAGGCACATCTTTTAGTTCCCTAAAAGGCATATAAGAGGTATCAGTAGGAATGTAATTAAATAATTTATCTAACTCATCTTTATCTTTTGTTACAACAATATTTTCTTCAGTGATATAGATAATTCCAAATCTATATTCTTCCATTTTTACATCAGGGTCTTTCTTATAATAATCTTCTAATGGGAATACTCTTACAATAGCTGAATTATCTTCTACAAAGTTAAAGAAGAATACTTGATTTTTTACATAGTAAGTTGCTTCAGTATAAGATACATTGTAGAAGTTTTTAAGTCTCATAACAATTTCTCCAACTTCTTCTTCAGGCAAGTAATTACTAAATCTCAGTTCACCAACCACACTTCCAAATATAGCAGGAGTTGGTCTATCTATATAACCTTTATCGTAAAGTTCGTTACATGGTTTAGCTATTGATTCTCTAAAATTAATATTCTTAACAAAACATTCAGTTTCAACTAATTCAAGTTCGATAGTATCTACATAATTCATAACTAATGTTGCTTTTTCTTCACGAGTTCTTTTATTCCAAGATTTAATTCTTTCTTGATATTCTTCTGGATGAATTTTACTATTTAAGAAAGCAACATCACGAGATATTAAAATATCTTTTGCTGAATAATTAAATACTTCAAATTTATCTGCATTACTAATTTTTTCTTCTAATGATTTAATTGTATCTTCAATAGTTTTTGCTTTTGCTTTATAATCATCAAGAGTAAATGCACCATCTACATAAGCAAGTTTTGCTCTTTCTAATCTTTGCTTTTGAGTATCAATTTCTTTATATATTTTTTCTCTTGGCTCATCAAAGTTTTTAATTACCATAGGGACAAAGAATTGATTAACAATTGAATCATATTCAGTTAGTTGATCTATGACTTCCTTAAAACCTCTTTCAATTTCCGTTTCCTTTATATTTAACTTACAATCTCTACAATAATAATAAAAATATTCATGACCTTTTTTCTTACAGGCTTTACCACCTAAAATCTTTCCACATTTAGGACATAAACATTTTTGTAAGAAGATATAAGTCAAAGTTCTTGAATATGCTCTTGAATTATTTCTTTTCTGTTGTTGGCATTCTTCCCATAAATCTTTACTAATAATTGGTTCAACAACATTTTCATAATAAGTAGGATTTTTCGTTCTTTTACCATGAACAAAGTCTCCTTTATATATTTCATTTTCAATAATATGCAAGATTGTATTATCTCTCCAATTTTCTTTGCCTAAGACTTTTTCTTCTTTAAATAAATTAGCTATTTTTTGATATGATAGTCCATTATGATACAAATCAAAAATTCTAATTACAATATCTTTAGTAGATTCATCTGGTATAAGTGATTTATCTACATGCTTATAACCAAGTGGTGCTTGATGAGGAATGTGACCTTGTTTAATTGCTCCGGCAAGTCCAACCTTTGTTCTTTCTGAAGTTCTTTCAATTTCGTTTTGAGATACACTCATCATAATACGAGAAATCATTCTACCATTTGAAGTAGTGGTATTAATATCATCATATACAAAGTCTAAATACGCTTCATTTTCTTCTAGGAAACTTAAAATATTTTCCCAGTCATAAATACTTCTTGTTATCCTATCTTGTTTTAGAGCAATCATTGTATTTATTCTCTTATTTACAATATCTTCTTTTAATCTTTCCCATTCAGGTCTATAATTTCCTTTTTTAGCACTTATTCCAGCATCTTCGTAATAATCTATTATTTCAAAGTCATTTAACTTACAATAGGCTTCTAATCGTTCTTTTTGCTCAGGCAAACTAAATCCTTCACGAGCTTAATCTTCGGTCGAAACTCTCATATAAAGACCAGCACGAACTTTAATATCATTGTTTAATATTCCCATATATTCAACTCCTTTTACTAAAAAAGAGGAGTCAATAGTATCTAGTAAAGTCTAAATACTACTGACTCCTCAAAATCTTCAATATTATAAAATTTTTGTTTACATATATATTTTATCATAGATGTACCTCTCTTTCTAGATAATACCTCTTTCTTTAGTTATTTATAATATCATTTTTGAAAATAATGTCAATAGCTCATAAACTTTTGATGTATTCCTGCAAATCACTAATATTAATATGTTTTTGTAGATTTTCTACATAAACATCTCGAACATGATTAAATGCAAGAAAAGTAGTACCTTTAATTATTATCTTATTTGGCTCTATATAATTAATATTTGTTTTTTCAATTCTACGAATAGAACCATTGATAAAAGTTGCTTTAACATTACAAAAATCACATATAAATTGAATCTTTGTTTTTAGTTCTTCAGCAATAGGTACTTCTTGAGTTGTAATATTTAACATAAAACTTTATCCTTTCTTATAATTCATAGTCATCTTTATCCCATTCTGTATAAGGAATAGGACCAGCTAGTAGTTTATTTAATTCAAAATCATACCTAACATATTTATTAATTCTTAATTCAAGTAAGGCGCCTTTTATTGTTTCTTTATCATCAGTACATAATTTTTCTATTTCAGTTCCAATGATTTCATCTTGAAATAAAACAATACTTAATAAACCTTTAGCATTTAAAGATAAGTTTTTGTCAGTTAAATATTTCATCATAGACTTATAGATATTAAATTGTTTCATTATTTTCACCATCCTTTCTTTTTGGATGGATGATTTATAAACACAAAAAAATCTATCTTTCGATAGATTTATATATCAAGCTCAGAAAAGTTCCGAGCAGATTCCTCAATGGAGTGGGCAAAGGGAATCGAACCCTCCTCTTTGAGATCGGACACACAATATTTTACCACTAAACTATGCCCACAATTATATCTTTTATTATTATATTAGCTATTTTTAATCCAAATACTGCTGGAACAAATATCATTGAAGCAACCTCATCTGATTCCTTCTTTTCTATTTGCTCTTCTGAATAAACGGCTAATATATTTTTTAACTCTTCCTTTTTTATATTTCCTTCTTTTATTTCTTTGTTTAATCTTTGTCTTATTTTTTTAGCAAGTTTGCATTCTTTTGTTTTTAAAATATTTGCCGATTTTATTTTATCTACATCTAATTTAAATCCTGCTCCCATTGAAGATATACATTTAATTTGATGTTTTGCAGCATAAATTATTGTAGCAATTTTCGCGTCTACATCATCTATTGCATCAACTATATAATCTAGTTTTCCAATATTTAATTCTATCTTTTCTATTATTTCTTCTAAATTATCTTTAGTTATTTTTATATTTAGATTATATACATTTGCCTCTTTATTTATATTTAAAATTCTTTCTTTAAATACATCTGTTTTGTATTTTCCTAAAGTTTTTGTATCTGCTATTATTTGTCTATTTATATTACTTAAAGAAACCTCATCCATACAAACTATAGCAATATTTTGTACTCCTGATCTTACAAGTGCTTCAACTACAAAGCCACCTACTCCACCTACTCCAAATACTGCTATATTTTTATTTTGTATTTTATTTATATTTTCTTTTCCTATTAATTTTTCTGTTCTATCTTGCCAATTTTCCATTAAATTTTCCTTTAAATATACATAAATTTTAGCAATATTATGGCTTTATGTCAATTT
The DNA here is from genome assembly GCA_946998225.1 of uncultured Clostridiaceae bacterium. GTDB lineage: Bacteria > Bacillota > Clostridia > TANB77 > CAG-508 > CAMPYH01. Next base: position 66,757 of record CAMPYH010000003.1, read on the forward strand.
GACACCTATCTTTATTCTTTGATATTCTTAGCTTGTATAAGGAGTTTATATGCGCGCATACAGTTTTAATAAATTTATATATAATTATGTAGAAAAATATAACGATAAATTAGCTTTTAGATATCGTCCAGAACATATTTTAGAATTAAATCAAAATACTAAATATATTGATAAAAGTTTTAAAAATTTTTTTGAAGATATTTTAAAGTTAAAATTGTTTTTTGAAAAAAATAATATAGACCAAAAACACATCGCCCTTTTTGGAAGAAACTCATATCCTTGGACACTTATAATGTCTACTGTTGAAGTAACAGATAATATTTTAGTCCCATTAGATAAAGAGCTTCAATATCATGAAACAATAAACTGTCTAGAAAGAGCTAAAGTAGATATCATTTTTTATGATTCTAAATTTGAAGAACATATTTTAGAAGTAAATAAAAAAACAAATCTTAAAATATATTCTTTTGATGAAATAAAAGAATATATCTTTAGTGAAAACAAAGAATTTAATTATGAAAAAGAATTAGAAAAATATATAAAAGAAATGAATATTCTTGAAGAAAAATTTAAAGAATATGAAAAGGTAAATGGTTTTGAAGCTATAAAAGATAAGCCTAAAGATTGCATTAAAGATTCTACTTCTTTAGAAGATGTAAAAGTGTTACTTTTTACATCTGGTACAACAAGTGCATCAAAACTTGTAATACTTACTAGAGAAAATCTTCTTACTAACACATATGATATAAATGAACATGTTCCTTTTAAAGAAAATTTAACTGAGATAGCACTAATACCATCACACCATATTTTTGGTCTTAACTGTATTAACGTAGTTAAAAATGCAGGTATTGCTACTACTTACCCAGATAGCTTAAAACAATTAAGTAATAACTTTGTTGAATATGAAATTTCTATGTTCGTAGGTGTTCCACTAATACTTGAGGCTATTTATGACAGAATTAAAAAAACAGCTATTAAAACTAAGAAATGGAATAAATTAAATTTTGCAAGAAAATTATCTAACTTCCTTTTATTCTTTGGAATAGATAAAAGACAAAAACTTTTTGCACAAGTTCTTAAGCCTCTAGGCGGATGTTTAAATACAGTTATATCTGGAGCTGCTCCAATTAATGATGAAGTGGCATCATTCTTTAAAGATATTGGCGTAGATATATTCCCTGGATATGGTTTAAGCGAAACATCTCCTGTTGTTTCTGCTGAAAGCTATATATACCATAAGAAAAACTCAGTAGGAAAACCTGTAGAGCATATTGAAGTTAAAATAGATAATGAAAGTTTAGTTAATCATTATAAAGAAACTTTAGATTTAAACAATCCAAAAAATCTTAAAATAATAGAAGATGTAAAAAACAGTAATGAAGGTGAAATCTTAATAAAAGGTAAATCTGTTTTTAGGGGATATTATAATGATGTAGAAAAAACAAAAGATTCATTTACAGAAGATAATTGGTTTAGAAGCGGAGATATTGGATATTTTGATAAAGATGGTTTTTTATTTATAACAGGTAGAATTAAAGATATGATAGTTTTACCAAATGGTAAAAAAGCTTTTCCAGATGAATTAGAATATCTTCTTAACTCAATAGACGGAGTTCAAGAAAGTTTTGTATTTGGAACAGATGAAAACATTGGATATGGAACTAATGGAGAAATTAAAATATATGCAAAATTAGTTTATGATCCAAATAATAAAGAATTTAAAGATAAAACAATTGATCAAATAAAAGATATATTATGGGAAAAGGTTAAAAAAATAAATGATACTATTCCTTCATATAAATATATAAGAGGCATTGTTTTAAGTACTATGCCACTTACAAAAACAAGTTCACACAAAATTAAAAGATTTATTGAAAAAGATAAAACAATAAAAGAGAATATTACTTTATAGTAATATTCTCTTTCTTTTTATACTTTTTCTAGTTAGCATTTTTAAATTTGTTTTTAAGCTATTTATTTTCTTTTAAAATATCTCTTATTTCAGTTAAAAGCATTTCTTCTTTGGTTGGTTCAGGAACTTTAACTTCTTCTTTTACCTCTTCTTTTTTCTTTAAGCTATTTAATAGTTTAACGATTAAGAAAATTGAAAATGCTATTATTATGAAATTAACAAGGTTTTGTATAAATCTACCATATGGTATTTCTAAAACCCCTATTTCACCTAATGTCTTTTGAAATTTTAAGTTTTCAAAATTAACTTTACCTATTAATAATGAAATAACTGGCATAATTATATCTTCAACTAAAGATGTTACAATTTTTCCAAAAGCACCACCAATAATTACACCTACAGCTAGGTCTACTACATTTCCTTTCATAGCAAATTCTTTGAATTCATTTAAAAAGCCTTTTCCTTTTTCTTTTATTTTGTTATCTTTTTTCATTTTCTTCTCCTTTTTCCATATATATTTTAATATGTCTTATTTTATTTACATTTGCAAGCTTTAATATTTCTATATACTCTTTAGTACCTATATTTTTATCTAAATATATTTCTGTTATATTACCACCTTTTGTATACTTTTGCATCTTTCCTTCGTAAAAGAGTTTTTTATTTAGATCACTTTCTTTATTTTTAATATCTTCTTTTTTTATGTTTTTTTCTAATCTATATGTTGTACCTTTTTCATATCTTTCTTTAGAAGTAATCCCATAAAGTGCTTTATCCATCTTTGTAAAATATTCTGCTGCATTTTCATCAGCATAAATATTTAAATTTATGTTTTTCTCTTTTGTAAATTCGATTATTCTTTTTTCAATATATTTTAATATGTCTTCTGAAAGCTTAACTTTTTGTTCAAAACTATCTACATCTTTATCGCTTTTATCCTTTAACATAAGTATTTCTATGGCATCATAAAGTCCTGTTATTCCAAGATTCATACTTCCATGTTTTAATATTTTTCTAAGTCTATCTCCCTCTTTTATTTTTTCAGACTCAAGCCATACTGGTTCGAAATATAATGTGGAAAAATATTTTGGATTGAAATCACATTGAATATTAAATCTATCAAAAAGTTGTAAAAAAACTAATTTTAAAACTTGATCAAGCTCAGTATAAAAATCTTTTTTATTTTTTGTCTTTATTGCAATTCTTGGAAGATTAATAGATGTTGTAGAAAGAATACCTCTTCCTTCTGGTGAATTCTTTTTTGTATCTACTAAATTTTCAGGTATTACAATATCTCCCATTAAATATTTAAGACCTTCATCTTCTTTACTTTTATTTTTAAAAACATAAGATATATTGTCTCTAGTTTTAGATATTTCTATTGCATAATGTATTACATCTTTATACTGAACACTTTCTAAAATTTTATTTACTTCAGAAATTTGTTCATCTAATCCTTCTATTTCTTTTACTTTTTCTAAGAATCCATATTCATCATTTATATTATATTCACCATCTAGATCTTTTTCATCGAGTAATATGAATATATCTGGTTCAAGTGGAGATATATTATTTCCTATTCCTTTTTTAATTACATCTAAAAGGATTTTACTTACCATTACACCTTCTAGTGTTTTATCTGATCCAATATTTATTCCTGTATTTACTTTCTTTTCTTTTTCTTCATCTAATATATTGTTATTTAAATTATGTATTAAAGCCTCTATACCTTTATATAGTTCTTTTTCTGAATCAAGAAGTGCTTTAATATATGATACAGATATTATCTCCATAACCTTTTCTGAGTTTCTAACAAGTGGTCTAAATTCGTTAAGATCTACTTTTATACTTTCAATTTTGTTTATATACATATTTATTGAGTTTAGTGCTACAAACTTTTTGTAATCTGTAAACTCTAAAAATAGATTAATATAATTTAAAAACTGTGCTTTAAAATCTTCTACAAATATTTTTGCAAAATATTTATCAAAATACGGAATACCTGTACCACCACTTTGCTCTTTTTTTAATCTTTCTATTAAAGTATATGTAAGTGCTGCATATGATCTTATGCTTTTTGGTCTTCTGTATTTTCCAATTCCAGTAGAAAATCCTTCTTCCATAATTTTATCTAAATTAAGCATTACACCTTCAGTTGTTCCCATTGGAATATATTCCATATCCTTGATATATATTTCTCCACTTTGAGCACCTTCAGTAATTTTTCTTTTTAGGATATAGCTTGTTGCATATTTTTCTGAAATATTTTTCCCAAGATCTTTAAATATATTATCTGGTAATTTATTTAATATATTCTCACCATTTTCTTCAAGCATTTCTCTAGTCATACTTGTATTAAATGCTGAGGCAAATTTATGTTTTTTTCTCTTTTCATTATACATAGCTCTAGAGATTGCTCTTTTTTCTCTATAGTCTGAAAAAGATTCTTTTACATTAATATATTTAAGACTCTCTAATACATTTTCAATAATATCTTGAATTTCTTCAACTTTAACTGTTTCTTTTTCAGTTTCTAATATTTTTTCTAATACTTTTACATATACAGCATTTATATCCTCTGCTGTATAATTCATATCCTTTATTGATTCAAAGGCTTTTTTAATAGCAATGGCAATTTTTTCACCTTCAAAATCTACTTTTCTTCCATTTCTTTTAAAAACACCTTTTCCACTTTTTTTAATTTTATTATTTAACTCTATAATCTTTTCTTTTTCCATGTTTTAAGTATATCACATTTAATGGATTTGAGAAATTAAAAATATAAACATATTAATATATTTTTTTCTTTAAATTTTAGTATTTTCCAGTACTTTTTACCTTTTTTGTTTACTTTTATGCTATATTGAATTTGAGGTAATTATGGCAATAGGAGTTACACCAAATAACAATAATGCAAACTATATGTATAAGCAAAATAACTTTAAGTATGTACTACTTAGTATTTTGTTCATTTTTGCATGTTTTGTAATATATCTTTTGTCTTTAAACTTGTTTAAACCAAAAGAAATAATATCTGAAAACATTAGTATTGAAAATATAAATGTTTCTGGAAAAACAAAAGATGAAGCAATAAATATTTTAAACTCCTCTTTTGCATATTTAAAAACAGATGATGCTGAATTCAAAATAGCTGAAACAAAATTTAAATTAAATGCTGAAGAATTAGACTATAACCTAGATATATTAGATGCAGCCGAAAAAGCATATGATATAAGCAAAAAAAATAGATTTAAAAAATTTAAAGAACCATTAAATATACCTATTGAATCATCATATAATATAGCTCTTATGGATCTTTATTTAGATAAAATATTAAAACTTATACCAAATGATTCAAATCGTGAAGATTTAATTAAAATAGAAGATAATAATTTAATAATATATAAAGGTAATGCACCTTTAAAAATAACTAAAGAAGAACTAAAAAATATAATTTTAAAAAAGTTTAAATCCACAAACTTTAAACAAGTAGAAGAAATTCCACTTACATCTTCTAAAAACAAATCTATAGATCTAGATAAAATATATAAAGATATTGAAAAAGATCCAAAAGATGCATATATAGATGAAAATGGTCAGATAGTTAAAGAAGTTATAGGATATAAGCTTAAACTTACAAAACAAGAAGCGCAAAAGCTATATAATGAATCTACAGATAAATGTATAATCCCTATAGAAACAACTGCTCCAAAACTTACATCAAAGGATTTAAATAAAAATATTTTTCCAGATAAACTTTCTGAATATTATTTAAAAACGCCTAAAATATATACAAGTCTACCTGCAAAAGCTCAAAATATTTCAGGAATAATAGTTAAAAACAATACAATCTTTTCCTATGATAAATACCAAAACAATAAATCTGAAGTAGACTCATTTATAGCTACAGGAATATATAACTGTGCTATGCTTCTTAATTTAGATATTTTAGAAATGCATAAACATGAAGTACTTCCAAATTTTCTAGAAAACGGTCTTGATGTAGATGTTACTAGCAAAAACTTTTCATTTAGAAATAACTTAAATAGCCCAATACAAATAAATATAATTCCAGATAACAGTGGCGCTCTATTTCAAATATTTGGGATAAAAAAAGGTGTTAAAACAGATGTAAAACTTACATCTTTAATAAAAGAAAACATACCATTTGAAAGTGAAACTAGAAAGAATTTTGCCTTCCATATAGGATATTCAAATATAGTTCAAAAAGGAAAAAATCAAAAAACAATAGAAGTATATAAGGAAATACTTATTAACAACAAATCTGCCGGTAAACACCTTATAGGAACATATAAATATAAAAAGCAAAATGAAATAAAAGAAATAGGAGCTAAACCAAGTTCTTTTAATCCAAACAATAGTAACGGCGGCCATAATAACAATAATGAAAATAAAAATAACAATAATAATAACAATAATAATGATTAATATATAAATAAAAAACAAAGTACAAAAGTACTTTGTTTTTTTATTATTCTTTCTCTATAAAAGATTTATTTTTTTCTATTTATCTTTTTCTTATTTAGCTGTTTCTTATTTGGCTGTTTCTTTTTCTATCTTTGATTTATTCTCTATTATCTTATCTATAAGTTGGTTTTGTTTAGCTCTTTCTTTTTCAACATTTTGTATGTTTTTTTCTATATTTTTCTTAATTTCACTTTTGTTTACAATTATTGGTATAACAAATAATAACATAAGTATTATATAACCAATTATAGCAAATATTGACAGCCTTTTTATTGATTTATCATCCAGTTCTCTTTTCCATTCATTTAATGGATTTTCTTTTTTATATTCTATTTCTTTTTGAAGTAATGATTCGTTTTTTTCTTCCATTTTTACTCCTAATAAACTGGTACATAAGGTAATGGATTTATCGTTTTTCCATTTATTCTTATTTCAAAGTGTACGTGGTTACCTGTTGAATTACCTGTAGATCCTACTCTACCTATGTATTGTCCTTTAGATACAGTCTGACCTACTGAAGCACCTATTTTACTCATATGTGCGTAATATGTTGTTATACCATTTCCGTGATCTACAACAACTAAATTACCATAACCACGTCTATAACTTGCACTTATTACTACACCAGGTGCTGATGCATAAATAGGTGGTGTTTTACCTCTTGTTGCAAAGTCTACACCTGTATGGAATGCTGATCCATATGCTGCACTATATCCATAAATTGCTGAAATATAATATACTCCCGCATCTAGTGGATGTCTAAAGTTTAGGCTTTTAACTAAGCCTATATTTCCAGATCCTACTGATGCTGCAAGCATAGCTTGATATCTTTCATTTGCTCTTCTTCTTTCAGATGCAAGTCTTTGTAATCTTTTTTGTCTTTCCTCTTCTTCTTTTAATTTAGCTGCTTTAACTGCATTTACTTCATTTGCTACTGCTAATTTTATTTCATTTTCAGAAGAATATTTGATATCTTCACCTTTTTTCTTGTCTTGCTTATACTCAGCTTCTTTATATGTTATTTCATTATATCCCAGTTCTTTTTTTAATGATTCAATTATTTCGATTGCTTCTTTTTTATTTGACATGCTACCAATTTTTTTGTTATTTACAAAAACTTCATAGCTTGTACAAGTTTTCTCCATGCTATCTTGAATATTATTTATTACAGATCTTTCCTCAGTTTCTATTTTGTCTCTATTTGCAAGTTTTAATTTGTATTCTGGTTTTTCATTAAGTGTTGCTTCTTTTATATTTCCCTGAGGTGATTCAATTATTGATTGAATTTTACTGTCTATCTCGTTTTTACTGCTAACAAGACCTATACTCTCTCCTCTAAACTTAACCGAATAGACGGGTTTGTATTTACTTAATGTTACTAAACTAATAAACATTACAGGAAATACTATAACCAGTATAAATCTGATAGCTTTTCTGGAATAATATTTTACTTTCTTTTTCAAAACATCTCCTTTAACTTCTCTATTATACCTTATATATACTGTTTTTTAAAGTTTTTTGAATAATCTTGATCCTTTTGTCTTAAGAATATATGTTGAAATAGCTGTAAATGCAAATATTACTGCTGTTAAAATATATGCATAATGTTCTGCTTTCATCTTATGTTTTCCTACAAGAACTACTGCTCCTATTATTCCTATAGCTATAATTATTATTTTAGCTATAAACATAAAAAATACTCTTGGTCCACCTTTTACTAATCCATTAATATCTTTCCACTCAAAATTAGGTTTATATAAATCTAAAATGATTTCTAAATTATTAATTCCTATAGCAAATACTATTGTTGTAATTATTCCTAAAAGTACATATATATCTTTAAATAATCCTAATCCTAAAATTAAATCTGGAATTAATATATATATTAAAGTTGCTATAGACACTGTTAATATTCCAGGAATTTCTTTATACATTATTTGTTTAGAAATATCTACTGGTATTGTTTTTAAATATTGTATTTCATTTTTATCTTTGGATACCATAAATATAGATATTGATGTTGAGTAAATTAAAAATACTCCTATAACAATTGGCATAAAATATTTAACTGAATTAGGCATTTCTTTAATGTTTATACTTTTTCTTGCTTTCATTATTAATAATTTTGCAAATTCAAAAATATTATCACTCTCTATTAAATCTTTAGTATCTTGGTATGCAGTTAATAAACCTGATGGCATTTCGTGTTTTGCATATTTTTTAATATCTTCATCTTTTAATTGTTCTGCTTTTTCTTCTTCAGTAATATAATTTATTTTTCCTTCTTTTTGCTTTTCTTTTAAATCATTAAATATTTTTTCTTCATTTTTATCTAAATCAGCAAAAGAATATTCACCTATTATTGTAAAGTCATCTGCATCTTCTTTAGTTTGACTTTCAATTTGTTTTTTAGCTATTTCTAATTGTTTTTTCTCTTCTTCATTCTCTGCTTTTTGGATTTTATTATTTAACATTTCTAAAGCTATATTAAGTTTAGCTTTATCATCACTTGCTTTTCTTTTTCTTTTTTTCTCTAACTCATTATTTGTAACAAATCTATAATTTAAAGTATTTGCAATTTGTTCTTTAAATTCTTTATCATCTTTTGCATCTTTTAATGATTCTACCCGAGATAAATTTATATTAGAAATTAAATATATCTTATCTTTTTGGTCTTTAAATATTTTCATTTCAGAAGCACCCATAAAGCACATAATTGCAAGCATAAAAATTGGTAAAAATACTGGTACTAATAGAGTATTAAATGCAAGCATAATATTACTCATAAGTGTTGAAAACTCTCTTTTAATGTATGCTTGTTGTGCTGTTCTTACTTTAAAATTTTTATACTCTACATTTATTTTTTTATTTTCATTTAAACTATTTTTGTTTTTATTTTCGTCTTCTACATTAACTTTATTTTCTTTTGGTGTTATAAATATTTTATTTCTATATTTTGCACCATAGAATCTTCCTATTGTATTTACTAAAACAAAAAATACAAAAATATTTATTCCTAGTACTTTTAAAATATTTATAAATACATTATTTCCCATAATTATATTTATAAAAATATTTGGTAAGTACATATACCATTTAGACTCACTTGCTGCTATTAAATTAATAATTACTGAGGCATTACCACCCTCTGCATTAAATTTATAGTAAATTAAATAATATATATAAAATACTAAAACTATATTAAAAATATTTGTAATCTTTTCAGATTTATTATTAGTTATAATATCTAGAACCTTTTTTATAAAACTAAAAATTGCAAAAAATATTAATGTTGGAAGAACCGGCATTAATAAAAATGCAAAAAATGTTCTTAGATAATATCCAATACCCATATTTTGTTTAACACCCAAATATATAATTGGTATTAATAAAAACATAAGTATACCTGAATATGAATAAATAATATTAGATATATTTTTAGATATATATCTATCCTTAGATTCTATTGGTAGTTTATCTAAATAGCTTTCTGTATGATCTTTATCTTGTGTTGTAATTAAAGCTCTTGTTGCTGAAAGTATTATAAATATATATGCAATCATAACAATTATACCTATAAAATATCTTTCAAATCCCATTTCTCCAAGTTTTACTAATTCACCTAGAAAACCTTCAGATAATTGGTATCCAATTACTGCACAATATCCTACTAAAAGTATTATAAGGAAATATTTGCCTATTTTTGCCCACTTAGTTTCTTTTTTACTTTTAGTTCCTAGTTTCGATGTTTTTATATCTACTTTTACAAGATTATATATTCTCTTTAAATAATCCATCATCTACACCTCTTTGTTAACTTCTAAGAATATCTTTTCTAGATCTTCATTATTATATTTTGCTTTTAATTCTTTTAAAGTTCCTACGAATATAATTTTTCCATCTTTAATAACTGCTATTCTATCACAAAGTTTTTCTACAACTTCAAGAACATGGCTTGAGAAAAATACAGTTTTTCCATCTTTTACATGTTCTTTCATCATTTCTTTTAATTTAAATGATGCTTCTGGATCAAGACCTGTCATAGGCTCATCTAATATCCACACATTTGGATTATGTAAAAGTGCAGCTATAACTATTACTTTTTGTCTTGTACCATGTGAAAGCGTATTTATTTCATCTTTTAAATATTTAGTTATTCCAAAAGTTTCTGCTAATTCCTCTATTTTTTCTTTTCTTTCTTGTCCTACACCATATATATCTGCTATAAAATTAAAAAATTCTATAACTTTAAAATTTAAAAACATATCTGGTGAATCAGGAACTATACCAAATTCTTTTTTACACTCTACTGGTTCTTTATTTATAGATTTATTATTAATTAATATATCTCCTTCATCCATTTCAAGTGCACCAGTTATCATATTTATTGTAGTTGTTTTACCAGCACCATTTGCACCAATAAAGCCAAAGATTTCTCCATCTTTAATTTCTAAATTCATGTTTTCAATTACTGTTTTGTTTCCATATTTTTTTGTAACATTTTTTATTTCTATCATATACTACACTCCTTAGTTTTCTCTCTTTGTTTCAGAAAGATTAATTAAATACATTGAACCTGCTGTAATTAAAACAATAACAGTTGTGTAAATTACATATAGCTTCATATTAGCATTTTTAACCATCTCTGGATATTTTTGTACATTTTGAACATTTACTAAAAGTTCTTTATCTTTGTACTCATTTGTTAGTTTTTCTTTAATTTGATCTTTTTCTTTTTCAGTAATTTCTTTCGCTTTTACTCTAAATTCATTTCCAAATATATTTAAATCTTCTATAGCTGGATTTTTATCTTCTGGAATTATTCCTTTTATTTTAGACATAATTTCATCTTTTGAGAAAGAAACCATATCTCCTTGTGTTATCATTGGAGCTTCACCTTCTTTTTTAGGTTTCATTTTTTTATTAATTGAGATATTTACTCCATCAAAAGCTTCTTTTGTATATTTCTTTTCTATTTGAGTTCTAATTACAGTCATCATAACAATTAATGATACAATAATAACTATTTGAACTATAATTCTTCTAATATTTTTATTTTTCATCTTATCTTCCTTTTCTAACTTTAATCTCTAATTAAATTCTTAGTAATTAATGAATTGTATATTAATTTAGTTATTATACCTAAAGATACAATCATACCAAAACTTGCAAGTTCTATATGTACTGAAAATGTAAGTATTATAGCTATTATAATAACAGAAATCATTTCCTTATATTGTTTAATATATACCTTTGCAAAATCTACATTATCTTTTCCATTATCTTGAAGCTCTACATTTAATAAAACTAAGAAAATATATTCAAGAATATATACAAGTATTATTCCTACAATTGATGCTATAGTAACATCTATATTTGAATATCTAAGGATTATAAGCATTACTGCTAAATATCCTGCAAGTGCTAGTGCTGATAAAACTCCTTTTAAACCGAAGAATATAATTAGTGAAGCTGCAAGAATTATAAATACTCCAACTACTACTATAAGTAAAACTTGAGCTTTTTTAACATCTACTCTTCCTTCAATTAATTTTTCAGATAAAATATCATATTCAAGTGGTTTTTCAGCTACTTTTAGTGATGATTTCATTCCTTCAATTTCGCTTATATATTTTTCATAATTTTCAGAATTTCTATCCACTTTACCAACAGCCATTTGTATTAAACCATTTTCTATTGGTGCACCAACTGGTCCTTTTTGCATTACTTCACCAGATATTTTAACAACTAATTCTGGTGCTTTCTTTTCTTTAAAGTCTTTTCCTTTTTCCTTTTTTAGTTTTTCATTTTCTTCTTTTACTTTTTTATACATATCTGAATATTTTGTTGTTACTTGTTTAAACTTTTCTTTACCTTCATTATTTAATTCAAGTTGTATAACTAAACCAAATCTTTGATCTTCTATTAATTTAAAGTTTTTTAAATCTTTATTAGTAAGATATGGTCTATCTGTTAGGCTATCCGCTACTTCAAACTTACCATTTTGTGTAAGTGCTCTTCTTATTATATTTATATCTTTAGCTGCATTTTGAGGAACTTCAAATATGAATTTACCTGTTTTTAAATCTTCTCTTATATTATAGCTTGTTATTCTTTGATCAGCTAAAATTGCAACTATCTTATTTCTTGTTGCTCTAAATTCATTTTCATTTAATTTATCTGCTTCATTATATCTTACTGCTCTTTTTTCAATCTTGTATTCATTTACTTTATCATCTCCAGATAAAGCTTTGATTTCATCTAAATTAGGTTCTTTTTTAGCTTCCACCTCTAGCTTTTTATCCTTTTTCTCATAACTTGGTACTTCTCTTACTAAATTACCATCTTTATCTACAAATACATATTCATCTCTTGCAGATCTATTAGGTTCTATTTGTATTTCATAATATTTATCAAAATCATTTGCAAATTTATAGTCTCTAATTATATTTACTGACTTTCCATCTTTTTCTCTATAAATTCCTATAAAAGATAAAACACATAAAAATACTATAGCAAGTATTATTAGTGCAACCCTTATAACTTTCTTTATATTTAAATTTTTCTTTTCTTTTCTTCCCATTTTATCCTCTTCTTAATTTTTGATCTTAATTTAATTTAATTTTATTTTTATCTTTTGTTTAGAATTTATTCTTTTTCCATATTCTCATTAGTATGGTTTTCTGGTTGTTCTGTTTGCTCTTTACTTTCTTTTTCTTGCTCTTTTCTTAATTTTTCTCTTTCTTTTCTCTTTTCTTCTTCATAGTCTATTATATCTACTTTTTCTCTTGAAACAGTTCTTTTAATTCTACCTTCAGAAGTTTTTACAAACTCTTCTTGTAAATTTCCTACTTCAGCAAAATATTGTACATTTCCATCTGTCTCTTTTTTATATATTCTCTCTGCAACTGCAGGATATATAAATTCATCTGTTCTATTATCTTTAGAAAAATCTGCACGAATTATTCCATATCTTCCTACATTTATTCTTTCTGTAGGATCATAAACTTCAACTATAACTCCTGCATCTTGGTATCCATCTGGAATATATAAAAGGTCTTCTGCACCATCTATAATATTATTTTTATTTGTTGTAATTCCTAATTGTTTTATTTTTCTTACATCAGTTATTTTTAATCTTGATTGATTTATTTTTAATTGTCTTGCAAGTTCCATTTTAGAACTTGGAATTTCTATTTGTCCCAAATCATTTGGTTCTACATATGTTGGAACTTTATATCCTATTCCAGTAAAGTTTAAATCTGTTTGAGCAGATCCGTCTTTTAAAACTAATCTCCACACTTCACCTTTTGATGTTGTGTTTTGCATTACAGGAATAAATTTATCCATTATAATTTTATTATCTTTGTTTAATCTATTTTCTGCTTCTTTATCATCTTTTCTAACAGCTTCTCTTTTTTTGTCTTTATTTTCAATAAGACCTATTTGATTATATTCAATAGGAACTATTACCTTACCTTGATTATTTATAATGCCATATTTACCTTTCTTTTGTGCTAGATATAATCCTTCATCTTTAAAGTAAATATCTAATGCATCATAATCTCCAGCTTTAATTATATCTTCATTATTTTTCAGACTCTTAAGACCAAGTTTTTTATCTTGTGTTGTAAAATATATGTTTTCTTCTGCTTGTATATATCTTATTTCTTCATATTGCATACCAATTATGTTTTCTATCATATTAGTTGAAACATCTCTTTTGTATACACCTACTGCATCATTACTTTTTGAAGCAATAAAATAATTATCTATTATACTTTTTCTGTTTTGGTAAAGTGGGCTTAAACTTAAATCATTAGTTTTTAAGAATCTAGCTATTTTCTTTTCAAGCTCATCTATTGAGTATATTCTTAATTCAGGTCCTTTTTGTACTATCTTAGAATTAAGGACATATTTTAAATCATCAAAAGAAATAAAAACTCTAGCTCCTTCTTTAATAACAGGATTTTTTAAATTAAATTCCTCTTCAGATATTATTGCATTATCTATTGCTTTTTTATCTCTAGGTTTTGGTTTCTTTTCTCCACTTTTTTCTTCACTTTCAGTAAGTTTTACTTTTCCTGTAACTTTGTCTACTAATCTGTCTTGAAAATCTGGAATTATTGTTTTATACATTTTTTTAGTATTGTTTGTAAACTGCATAACCTCATATGGAGTTTCTATATAAAAGCTATCTTTACTTTCATATGTTTCTCCATATACACCATTATTTATATTAAACATATTAAGCGAATTAAAAAGTAAACTTACATCCATATATTTAATTTTATTTTTTATTACAAATGTTTTTTCTCCATTTTTAATTTCAACATTGTCTAATATTAATTTTTCTCTTTGTGAATTGATGAAAAATAATACTAAATATGCAAGTATAACTATTACTAAAATAATAGAATTTGCTATTAACGCTTTCTTTGCTACTTTTTTATATTTTTCAAGCTTTTTTTCATTCATATTTTAACCCTCTTTTGTATAATATATATATTTTAACATGTATATATCTCTCTTTCAATTGGAAATAAAAAAAGAAACAAAAAGTTTCTTTTTTATTAATAAATATTAATTTTCTTTTTTACTTAATTCTTTATCTATATCTATTCCATATTTTTCATAAAATTCTTTTCTATATGTTAAAAATCTATCTTCCTCAATTGCCTGTCTTATCTCTTTCATCATATTGTTTAAAAAATGTATATTGTGTAAAGATAAAAGTTCTACACCTAATATTTCTTTTGTTTTTGCAAGATGTCTTAAATATCCTTTTGTAAAATTTTTACATGTATAGCAATCACAATTTGGATCAAGTGGAGTTTTATCTAATTCATACATTTTTTTACCAATATTTATTGTTCCAAGACTTGTAATTGCTCCATTATGTCTTGCAAGTCTAGTTGGATGTACACAGTCAAACATATCTATACCGCAAAGCACAGACTCAATCATATAGTCTGGTGTTCCGACCCCCATATTATATCTTGGTTTATCGATAGGTAAATTAGAGCAAGTATATTTAAGCATTTCACACATAAGTGAAAGCGGTTCACCTACACTTAATCCTCCAATTGAATACCCTGGAAAATCCATTTTTACAAGTTCATCTGCACACATTTTTCTTAAATCTTTATACATACCACCTTGTACTATTCCGAAAAGTGCTTGATCTTTTCTTGTATGTGCATCTTTACCTCTTTTAGCCCATCTTATGGTTCTTAATGTTGAGTTTTTTGTATATTCATAACTAGATGGATATGGTATACATTCATCAAATGACATTATAATATCTGCCCCAAGATTTTCCTGTGCTTTAATAGATACTTCAGGAGATAAAAATTCTTCTTTACCATCTAAATGTGATCTAAAATTTACACCTTCTTCAGTTATCTTTCTCATATTAGATAAACTAAAAACTTGAAAGCCTCCACTATCTGTAAGTATTGGTCTATCCCAGTTCATAAAAGAATGAAGTCCACCCATTTCTTTTACAATTTCACTTCCTGGTCTTAAATGTAAATGGTATGTATTTGAAAGTATAATTTGACTTCCAACTTCTTTTAAAACTCTTGGAGATACACCTTTAACAGTTGCTCTTGTTCCAACAGGCATAAATGTTGGTGTTTCAATTATTCCGTGTGGTGTATATATTCTTCCTCTTCTTGCTCCGCTTTCTTTACATACATGCAGTAATTCAAATCTAAATTCTTCCATATTTTTCCTTTATTCCTTACTTTTTTCAATTTTATTTATATTTAATATATATACATTGCATCACCAAAACTAAAAAATCTATAGTCATTTTTCTTAGCCTCTTCATATGCATTTAAAATATATTCTCTTTTAGATAAAGCAGATACAAGCATTAAAAGTGTAGATTTTGGTAAATGAAAGTTTGTTATTAAACTATCTACTATCTTAAATTTATATCCTGGATAAATATATATTCCTGTATCTTCTTCACACTCTCTTAATATTCCGTTTTCATCTGATGCACTTTCTAAAACTCTTGTTGATGTTGTTCCGACAGATATAACTTTACCTCCATTTTTCTTAGCATTATTTATTTTATCTGCAGCTTCTTTTGTTACAATAAAGTGTTCTTTATGCATATGATGTTTTGATGCATCTCTTACTTTAACAGGTCTAAATGTTCCAATTCCAACATGAAGAGTTACATATGCTATTTCTACACCTTTACTTTTTATTTCATCTAAAAGCTCTTTTGTAAAATGTAGTCCTGCTGTAGGTGCAGCAGCTGATCCATTATATTTTGCATAAATTGTTTGATATAAGTTTTGATCTTCTAAGCTTTTTGTAATATATGGTGGAAGCGGCATAAGCCCTACTTCATCTAATATTTCATTTAGTATTCCATCATATATTAATTTAATTTTTCTTAATCCATCTGGAAGTATATCTAATACCTCTATCTTTAATTTATCTCCAACAAGTATAGTTGCTCCTGGTTTTAATTTGTTTCCTGGTCTTGCCATAGCCTCCCATGTATCTTTTTCATCTAGTTCTTTAATAAGGACTACTTCTACATTTGCTCCAGTTGTTTTTTTGCCATAAAGTCTTGCTGGTATTACTTTTGTATCGTTTAAAACAAGTACATCACCTTCGTTTAAATAATTTAATATGTCTTTAAAAACTTTATGTTCTATCTCACCAGTTTTTTTATTAAGCATCATTAATTTTGCTTCATCCCTTTTTTCAAGTGGTGATTGAGCTATATATTTTTCTGGTAAATCGTAATCATAATCTAAAATATCTATCATCATGTCCCCTTAATTTTAATATTTTTAATTATACCACAATATATTATTAAATAGTAAATTTAATAATATTTATTTTTCCTTTTAACCATTTTATATTTTCCACATCTGTGGTATATTTTATATAAATAAATATATTGGAGAACAAATGAAAGTTTTAGGAATAGTTGGAGAATATAATCCATTCCATAATGGACATCTATTACATTTAGTAAAATCTAAAGAAATTGTACATCCAGATTTTGTAATAGCTGTTATAAGTGGTAATTTTATGCAAAGAGGTACACCTTCCATAATAGATAAATGGAAAAGAGCAGAACTTGCTGTATCTCAAGGGATAGACATGGTTGTAGAACTTCCTACAGTTTATGCAATATCTAGTGCAGAAGATTTTGCTGATGGAAGTATTAAAGTTTTAAAAGAAATAGGAATCATTAACTTCTTATCTTTTGGAAGTGAATGTGGAGATATAAACAAACTAGAAACACTTGCAGATCTTCTTTTAAATGAGCCCCATGATTTCAAACAACTATTTACAACAGAACTAAGTACAGGCATTTCTTATCCTAAAGCATTATACAATACAACAAAAAAATACTTTCCAAATGGTGAAGAGTTTGCATCTATCTTAGAGTCTCCAAATAATACTCTAGGCATAGAATATATAAAAGCTATGAAGAAAAATAATCTTAAAGCAACTGTTTTAACCATAGGAAGAAATTCAGAATACTATACAGAAAACAAAGAAATAATAAACGGTATTGCAAGTGGTTCAACAATAAGAACACTTATAGAAGAAAACCAAAAATTCCATACAGCTGTTCCTTTTGAAACATTTGAAACAGTAATGGAATGCAAAAAACAAGGAAATATTGTTTATGGAATAAACAACTTCTCAAACATAATACTATACAAAGCAAGAACAATGCCAATGCAAAACCTTGCTAAAATACAAGGAGTTACTGAAGGTCTAGAAAATAGAATAAAAAAAGCAGCAATTGAATCATCAAACTTTAATGAATTTATTGAAAACATAAAAACAAAAAGATACACAGAATCTAAAATAACTAGAATCCTTACAGCAATGCTTTTAGATATAACTAAAGATGATGTAATACTTGCTAAAAAAACAAAACCATATATTAGAGTACTTGCATGTAATCAAAATGGTAAAATGCTAATATCTGAAATAGCAAAACAAAACAAACACGCAGATATAATAATCTCACCTGCAAACTATCTAAAAAATAGTAAAGACAAAAACAAAAAACTACTTCTAGAAAAAGACATACTTGCAACAGATATCTATACTCTAGGATACAAACACAACTCTCCTGGTGGCTTAGATTTTACAACAAATATTATGAGATAAAATAACAGAAAAAGAAGCATAAAAAAAAGAAAGAACAAACAAAAAATAAGAAGTAACAAAAGAAATAACAAAAAAATTATAAACAAAATTATAAAAGAAACAATCACTCTTTTCTAAATTGAAAAGAGTGATTGTTTTTAAAGATAATATATAAAACAAATAGTATATAAAACATTATTAACCAATAGTGCGTTTTATTAGCAACAATATATTAATATAACAATTTATTTCATAATCTCATACTTTTTAAAGAATACAGCTAACTTGTTCTTAGCTCTTACTCCAAGACCTAATATTGTACATATTCCAGCTGTTATTCCAAGCATCTTTATACTATCTGATCCGCTCATAGGAAGCGTTAGAACCGGACGTATAATTATTGTAAGTCCAGATATCTCTGTAATATATCCTGAAGAAATATTTCCTTTTTGAATTGTGTAAGTAATCGGATTACCCGTTTTATCTCTTTCAGGAAGATTTTCAGAAGTTATATAACCAGCACTCTTTAAAAGTTCAATATCTTTTAAAGGTTTACCATTAGCAAATAGTTTTACTGGCACACTATCTAAAGTTTTATCAAAGATAAACTCTGCTTTAATAGTATAATTTTTCTTAGGTGGAGTATATTTTACATTTAATGCATTTCCATCAACTTTAACATCACCCTCACCTTCACCTTCATACTTAATAGTGTAATTTTTAAACTTACCATCAACAAAATATTTTACATCAGTAAACTTAAATTCAGTATTACCTTTTTTCAAAGTAACATCCAAAGTATCAACAAGATTTTTTCCGTCCATTAATTTAATCTTTCCATCAAGACTAAATCCTTCATCATTTTCTGCACCTTCATCATATGTAACAGATACTGGATAATCTCCATCTTTACGGTAGATTAATATATCATACTCTAAATCTTCTTTTCCAAATGACACAATATCTTGTTCAAGTTCATGATCGCCATTATATTTAGATATTATCTTGTAATTTGCATCAATAGGAAGTCCTAATACTTCCATCTTGTATTTGCTGTCTTTCATAACAACACCAGGTACATTAACCAATCCAACTTTGCCAGAATTTACACTAATATTTTCTTTACTTACTAAAGATGTATTACTATCTCCAATATTAAGATTGATCTTAGCTCCAGTTATATCTTTTCCATATTCATTTATAACATTAAACTTTATATTCTTACTTGGATTATTTATAAGTTCTATATCCCACACTGGTTCTTGATGAACTCCAACATCATTAATCTTACGATACGTAATATCTGATGACGATAAGAAAGCTACAACGCGGTACGAATACGTATCGTCATATTCATACCAATCTCCAGGTGCTGTAACATAAACAAATCCCCAGTCAGATGATTCTAAATTATTTAAATTAACCATACCCCTTCCGAAATAAACATCACCAGAATCAACAACTACCATACCTGTTTGTCCTAGTTCATAAGAGCTTTTACCACCTGCATTATCCAAATCCCATAATACTTTTTTATAATTGTTTTCTGGTACATCAGATTTATTTATACCATAACCTCTATCTTTACCCTTTACATCCTGTTTTGCAGCTTTTGCTATGTTCTTATCTGACCATTGTTGAGTACTATTTCCTGTATCTCTTTGTGGAAAATATACATTTTGTGTATATATACCACCATATCCTGTGCCAGTGTTTTTATTAAACTTAGAATCTATCTTTATTGTACTTTCTGTCCATCCAAACGCTTTTTCTATATCTTCAGTTCTTAGTGGTCTTGCTCCAGATAATGGTACTGCTATGTCTTTTAATCCTTCTTTAGTTGTAATTCCAGGTATTCCTTTTGGACTAGTTAATGGTATTCCATCTATACCTGTTTTCCATGTTGCTGTATCTCCAGGACCTTCTAATTGTGATCCTACTTTGTATGTAAACTCTTTCTTTTTAGCACCTTTTCCATGTCCAAATATACTTGCTATCTTATGCATATTATGTTCATACCATATATAGTCGATTGCACCTTTTTGTTTAAATTTTGGAGATATACTATCTGATGCTATTATAACATCACCTGTTACTTCATCTACTCCCCATACATGCCAATTTGTATCTATTTTATTTGCATCAAAGTCTTGCTTATATGTTGAGCCTGGAACTGTTGCCGTTCCTTTTTCTATTGTCGTTTTCAGCAAATCTTGGTTATCTCCAAGATTTGCTAATCTTTTGTCTTCTATCTTTACTCCAGTTTCTTTATGGTCATATTTTACTATATCCCCTATTTTCATTCCTTTTGGAAGTGTTTGTTTTTCTTGAATTTCCCAGATTTGTTCTTGGTGGGCGCCAAAGGCGCTGGATTTACGATATACGATGTCCGATGACGACAAGAAGGCTGCTACACGACCAGGAATCGTCCTAGCATACTCATACCAGTAGCCATCAGCATTAGCACCCACGAAAGCATCGTTCGCAGAATAGAAGCCGCCTGAATAGACCATACCCCTTAAGAAGCCAACATCGATCGAATAAACATCCAGGCCTAGTTGCCCTAGTTGATAATAAGTTTTACTTCCTGCATTATTCCAATCCCATAATACTTTTTTATAATTGTTTTCTGGTACATTGGATTTTTCTATATAGTACCAACCATCTTTTCCTCTTACATCTTGTTTTGTTGCTTTTGCTATGTTCTTATCTGCCCATTGCTGAGTACTATTTCCTGTGTCTCTTTGAGGAAAATGTATATTTTTTGTATATATTCCTCCGTAACCTGTACTACCATTTTTGCTAAACTTTGAATCTGTCTTTATTGTACTTTCTGTCCATCCAAACGCTTTTTCTATATCTTCAGTTCTTAGTGGTCTTGCTCCAGATAATGGTGCTGCTATATCTTTTAATCCTTCTTTAGTTGTAATTCCAGGTATTCCATTTGGAGTAGTTAATGGTATTCCATCTATACCCGTTTTCCATGTTGCTGTATCTCCAGTATCTTCTAATTGTGATCCTACTTTATATGTAAATGCTTTATTTTTAGCACCTTTTCCATGTCCAAATATACTTGCTATCTTATGCATATTATGTTCATACCATATATAGTCTATTGCACCTTTTGTTCTAAATTCTGGATATATACTATCTGATACAATCATTATTTCTTTATTGTCTTTATCTATATTAAATACACGCCACGTTGTATCTATTGTACTTGCATCAAATGTTTGTTCGTATGTTGAACCAGGAATACTTGCTGTTCCTTTTCCTATGGTTGTTTTTAAGTCCTCTGGTTTTACGCCTGTCTTATGATCATATTTAATTATATCTCCAATTCGCATATCTCCAGGTATGTCTGCTTTTATTTTATTTTTATTTGTAAATATATTTAATATGTTTTCTTTTTGTGTAATTAAAATACTAGATACTAATATTAAAAGTAGTATCTGTAATATTATTTTATTTAATTTTACTTTTACTTTTCTATTTGGAACCTTTTTCATATTTACTTCTTTCCTCTTTTATTTTTATATCTATATATTTATTTAAATCTTTTAATACCACATCTATGTATGGTTCATTTATTTGTCTTTCAAGAAGATTTCTTATGTTCTCTAATAATTGTTGTTTTTCATAAGAATCTTTTCCTTTTTGTTCTAGTATTGAGTATCTATTATTGTTAAATGTTTTTAGCTGTTTTATGTCTATATTATTTAAATCTTCTATTATTATGTAATTTACTTCTTCATTTTCTAATAGCTTTTTGATATCTTCTATCTTACTAAGTGGTAAACCTACTTTTATATATGATATCTGATCTACAACTTTGTATCCGGTTATTGCATGCATTACTATTGAGTCAATTTCATATGTAACATAAAAACTTCCAACTTTTAAAATACAAACTGCATATTTTAAATCTGCATTTTCTTCTTTTAGCCTCAGTATTTTAACACTATTACTCATATTTAATACTCCAATATGTTTTTTTATGATTCTTAAAAGTATATTAATATATTTAAAATATATTTTTAATTTAAATTTATACATTATGTTCATTTTGTAATATTCATTATATTTTTTTAATATAAAAAACTGAGAAGACAGAATCTTCTCAGTTAAACCTGCTATGGTAACCAGCCTCAGATTTCACTTTAATAGTTAATTTCAAAGCCGTACAACATGGTTTATTTTATCTTTTAAAAGCCTATGGTTTAAAAGAAAGGATTAGTTTGCCTTTTGTCTTCTGTTAGCAAAGCATTATATCTAGTATAATTGTCCTTACCAAGACTCAGTTTCAAAAGTCTGCTACACGACCAGGAATCGTATTATCATTCTCATTCCAGTTGCCATCAGTATTAGCATTCACGAAATTATTGTTCGCAGAATTGAAGTTGTCTGAATTGACCATACCCCTTTTGAAGTTAACATTGTTCGAATTAACATCCAGGCCTAGTACACTAACCCTATTTATTTTATACTGTTTTTTAGATAATTATGCAATTAATTTTTTATTTATTATTAATTCTTTACTTGTTTGATTTTATATTTTCTATAATCCAGTTTTGGGCTACTTCTATAAAGTTTTTATCTTCAATACTAAATAGTTTTTGTATTATATTATCTATTTTATTCTCCTTTTTTGCATATTTTTTAGAGATTTTAAGAACTTTTCCGTAGTTATTTTGTTCATATATATTTTTATCCTCTATTAAATATCCCAAATGTGATAAGTATATATAGTAGTTTACATTTTCAGTTTTTAAATATTCTAAAAAATCCCGCATATACATTTTAGGAATTATTATATATATTTCTGTATGTGTTTTTCGTTTTTTTCTTAATATTTTAGCTCTTTTATGTTTCTTTATTGTTTTTAAAAAATATAATGCTATATATGCACTTTGACCATAAATATATACACTTTCTTTTTTCTTAATAATATTTATGCATTTTTTGTTTAATCTATTTACAAAAAGATTAATCATTTTTAAATCTTTTATCTTTTCTCTTTCTTTTAAAAGTTTATGATCTTTTTTTATGTATATAGCTTTATATGTCTTTTTTTCTTTAAAATTAGTTTTTTCCTTTAATTCATCTATTACATTTATATATACATTATTTTTAGCCTGTCTTTTTCTCTCATTTATTTCTCTATATGAATAATTTGGTTGTAGCTTTTCTTCTTTCTTTTCTATATCTTTTGCAATTTTATTTAAATCTTCAATTGATCCTTCTACATCTTTAAGAGTTATTTCAACTTTGTCTAAATTTAATAAATTAATGTCATATTCAAATCCATATTTATCTTTAAACATTTATTTCCTTATCTAATATTTTTTATATTTTTCTTATTTCATTTTCTCTTTTTAATCTATTTAATTCTGTTTTAAAATGCTTTTTAAGAGCTGATCCATATGCCAATATTTTAGAAATTCTATCTCCTAATTTTAAATATGTTTTATCTGCTATTTGATGTTCATCAAACAAATATACAATGTATATGTTAATTAGATTTGTATTTGCTTGCATGTTTTCAATAAGTTCTATTCTATCTTTTATATCATCTTTTTCATTTTGTAATGTAGCAAGTTTTATATATTCCGATAATGCCTTATATATTTCTTCTCTATCTAAATAATATATTCTATGTATATTTATTAAAGCTCTATTTAATTCTTTCTTTAATTCTATTATTTCTTTTAAAACTTTTAATTTTATATTATTTGTTTCATTTCTTACATATTTGGTATTTCTCATTTGTATTTTCCTTTCCTTATTTTCTTATTTTTATAAATACTTAAAGATATCTTTATTTATTTTTCCATAATATGACTGGACTGATGATATTGTATTTATTAACGGTTTTTTACCTTTTGTATATTCCTTTATTCGTTTTTTCAATTTCTTCTTAGCTTTTTTACCTCTTACAAATTTTCCTTTTTTAGTTTTTCCTAAGAATTTAATATTTTCATTACTAGAATAAATTCTAGTAGATTTGTTTAATTCTAATTTTTCTGTTTTCAAAAACATTTCTATCTTTTTTAATATTTCCTTTGCTTCTTTCTTTGTTTTTACAAATATTAGAAAATCGTCCTGATACCTTACATACCTTTTTACTTTTAATTTTTCTTTAATATAATGGTCAAAATCGTTTAAATAAAAAACTGCTAAAATTTGAGATGTCATAGAACCAAGAGATAAACCCTTTTCATCTGATCTAATAATTGTATTTAATATATTTATTACTTCCTTATCTTTAATTAACTTTTTTAATTTTTTAATTAAGATATCATGATCCAAACTTGCAAAAAACTTATGTATATCTCCTTTAATGATATAATAATGTTTCCACTGTCTATTGCTTGCATCTATATATTTATAAAAGTAGGAAATACCTACTTCTGTTCCAAGGTATTTCCTACTTGCAATATTCTGATCAATTAAAACTCGAGGTATCACTTTATCTAACACCTCGTTTGATACTAAATGATTTATTATTTTATCTTCTGGAAGCTGTGCATAAACATCTCTTTTTTTGCCACTTTCATTTACAAAAAATCTAATTTTTTTCTTAGGTTTATATTTCCTATTATATATTGTCCTATATACATATGATATATAGTGTATTTCATTTTTAATTAGATTTTCTTTATACTTTAAACTCTTAATATTTTTTAAAACATTTTTATATGCTTTTTTAATATTATTTATATCTAATAAATTTTTATATAAATCATTTGTTTTCATACAACATATATTATATTTATTATTATATTTTTTCTATATTCTTAGCTTTCTTTTCCTTTATGCCGCTTGGTTTTAAATATATAGGCATAAGCTTTTCAGAAGAAACTTTTTTACTTATATTTTTTTCCATAAGTCTTCCTAAATACTTTCCTCTTTGTTCTTCATCTTTAATATATATTATTTCAAAATTATTGAGTCTATCTTGTAGCTCTTCTTCAAAAAGTTTTTTTCCATTTCCTACAACTAGTATTTTTGTTTTGTTTTTTTGTTCTTTTTCTTCTTTTGTTTCTTTTTCAATAACGTTTTTTGCAAATTCAATAAAATCATTTATATTACCTGCAAAATTTAATCTTTCAGTATATTCTTTGTTTATTTTTGCTACGCTTCCATAAACTTCTTTATTTCTTGCATCTATTATGCTTAAGATATAGTCTCCTTCATTTACTTCTTGTTCTTCATAAGCATTTTCTTCTAACAGTTCTAAACTTGTTCCAGGTATAATATCTATATTTAAAGCAAGAGCAAATGCTTTAATTGTAGATACACCTATTCTTATTCCTGTAAATGATCCAGGACCTACAATTGACCCAAAGTATGTAATATCTTCTAGTTTTGTATTTGTTGTTTTTAAAACTTCTTCTATTCCTGTCATTAACTTTTTAGCATGTGTAATATCTTCTTTTATTTCTTTGTATATTATGTTTTTTCCATCTTCATATAGATTTATATTACATATTTTACTACTTGTATCTACACTTAATATTTTCATTTATTCCTCTTTTCATTTTTCTATTTTAACATATCTTTAATTGCACTTTTTGCTGTATTCCATGCAAGAAGTACACACTTTATTCTTTGTGGTATATATCTTAAAGGTTTTAATGCATATGCATCACCTAATTTTTCATACCTTTCATCAAATCCAAATTCATCTACTTTAATATTTTCTTCATCTTCAAGTATCATTTGAATAAAAAGTTCAGTTATATTAAGAGCAGACTCCAGCTCTTCTCCTCTTAATATATCGCACATGATATCTGCTGAAGCTTCAGATATTGCACACCCTTCTCCAAGATATGCTATATCTTTAATTATGCTTTTTCCATCTTTTTCTTCTTTTATTATTTGAAGCTGAACAACATCTCCACAACTAGGATTTATTCCATCATGTTTTTCACCTAGAATATCTTTTTTATTCTTTTTGTTTTTTGTTCTTTCATTTAATATGTTTTTATATATTTCTTCTAAATTCATATTATTCTTTCCTATTTTATTTATTTATTTATATTTTGTATATCTAAAATATATTTTAATGCATTTTCAAATATTTCTTCACCTTCTATATTTATATCTAATTTTTTAAATATTGATTTTAAATCTTCTTCATTATTATTTACAAAAACTTCAATTAAATCTTTATTTTATTGTTTTTGTTTTTTAAAAAAATATTAATACTTAATACTGTAGCAAAAAAATGTGAAAACATCATATATGGTTGTATGAAATAATTAATATATGTTTGTATGTTTTTGTATGTAACCCCTATATCTTCTTTTTCCATTTTATATGTATCTATAATTAGATTAATTGGTTTTATACAAAGATAAAATAATCTATATAAATATGAGTTTATATCTTCATTTATGTTTTTTATATTTATATTATCTCTAATTTCATTTTCAAAATATATTATTTCAGAAAGTATAGCTATAGTTTCTTGTATTATTTTATTAGGCACTTTCTTTTTATTTTTTTTATAGATATTTGCTAAAACAGCATGTGAGAATTCATGTATTAATCCATTTAAATTACACTTTACATTTTCTTTTTCCACTTTTATAACTAAAACATATTCATTTTTTAGTATAATACATCTTTGCGGAGTATTTTTATCTGAATACATTATTGTTAATTTATTTAATGTATCTTTAATATCCTGCAGTTTAAAAATATATAAAGCATTAAGTAATATTTCTTTAATCTTTTTTTCATCTATATCTACATAATTTTTCTTGTTATTTAAATGTTTTTCTAAATTAGATATGTTTTCTTCAAATACATTATCTATTAGAGTTTTATTTTTTGTATAAAATATGTCTATATTTTTTATTATCTCTTCGTTTAATTTTTCATCTCTATATTTATATGCAAAATATGAAACATATCCTTTTTCTTTTGCAAAAGTATTTACATATTTCATATATTTCTTAGAGGCATTATTAAATATATTTTCATATTCTTTATATAATTTTAATTTATCTTTATCACTTATATTTAAATTAGAATCTCTTTTGTTTAAATATTCATTTCTTTTTTCTAAATAATTTAGCTCTTTATATTCTTCCCTAATAATTTCAGATTCTTTTTTCTCTTTTTGATCTTTTTCTTCTAAAATATCTATTATACTTTTTATGCTATTTTTAACAGATTCCAGTTTAGTTTTATCTAAATTAAATTCATTACTTTTATTATTCAATATTTCAAGTGCTGTAAAATAGCAAGGTAAACCTAAACTAATTAGTTCACTATTTAAATCTAGTAAAGGATTTTTAAGAGCATATTTTTTTCTTAAAAATTCTAAATGATATGTTAACTTTTTTCTGTCTTCATCTAAAAGCATTGCCTCTTTAATTATTAAAAAATAGCTATCTATATTTATTTTTAAATTAACATTTCTCTCTATTTTTTCTTTAAAAAAACTAATAAGCGCATACTGATCTTTAATATTATTTTTATATTTGGATCTAATTTCTATTCCAACTTCATTACGCCTTTTAAACTCATCTTCTAAATTTAACAGCAGCTTATCAATTCTTTTAAAGTTTTCTTTTTCTATATTTAACATTCTTTCCTACTTAAAAATATCTATAGCTCTTTTTAAACTATTTATTAGTTTATCTACATCATCTTTTGTATTATATATTCCAAAACTTACTCTCATCGATGAATTAATACAAAGCTTTTTATGTAGTGGCATAGCACAGTGATGTCCTGCTCTTATACAGATTTTATCTTCGTTTAATATGCTTGATATATCATGTGAATGAATACCTTTTATATTAAAGCTTATTAATGATACTGCGTTTTTAGGACTATATATTTCTACCTCTGGTATTTCATCTAATCTTTTATATGCATAAATAGTTAAATCTTTAATATATTTTTCAATATTTTCTATTCCTATATTTTCAATATATTCTATAGCTTTTGTAAATCCATAAACCGCTTCAACATTTGGGCTTCCACCTTCAAATTTTTCAGGTCCTTCTTTTAATGTAAATTTATCTTCATAAACTAAATTAATCATTCCACCCCCATAAAGAATTGGTGGTACTTTATCTATATATTTACTGTTTATGTATAGTACTCCTACCCCTAAAGGTGCATACATTTTATGTCCTGAAAAACTTGCTGCATATATATCTAAGTTTTTAATATTTATTTTTGTATGATTTATGCTTTGAGATATATCTAAAATTACATATATTTCATGACCATACTCTTCTTTTTTTCTTTTAATTATTTCATTTATCTTTACATTATCTAGTTCTTCTCCTAGTACATTAGAACATAAACTAAGCCCTATTATTCTTGTATCTTTATCTATTTGTTTTTCAAACTTTTCATAATTAAAAGTATTATCTTCATTTAAGTATATATATTCTAGCTTTAAATTATTTTCTTCTTTTAAAACTTCATATGGTACAAGATTTGCATGATGTTCTTGTATTCCAATTAATATTTTACCTTCTTTTACCATTTCTCTTAATCCAAATATTGCTATATTTAAAGACTCTGTAGAAGATTTTGTAAATATTATTTCATTTTTATTTGTTCCAATAAATTCTGCTACTTTCTTTCTTCCTTCTTCTAATATATTTGTAGATTTAAAAGAAAAATAATGCATATTCTCACTATGTGGATTACCATTATATTTAGTGTAATATTCTAAAATACTATCTATAACTTTATTTGGTTTTTGTGTTGTTGCAGCTGAATCTAAATATATATATCCTTCATCTAAATATTTAAAATCTTTTCGAATTTCATTTATATCCATTACTTCATTTCCTTTTTTATATATTGGGTTATCTCTTCATATTGTTTTTCAAATATATTATCTTTTAAATCTCCAAACACTTTTCCAAGTTTAGAAAGAATAATTAAAGTATTAGCCTCATCTTTTGTAAGACCTCTACTTTCTAAATAAAAGATTTTATCTCTATTTAAAGCTTCAAGTGAATATCCATGTTCACCAACAATATCCTCTTCTTCACTTAAAAGTATTGGAGCTGTTTTAGAACTTGCATCATTTGAAAGCATTAATATATTTTCCTTTTCAATACCTATAGATCCTTTTGCTCCGTTTTTAAATCTTAATATATCTTTAGATACCTTGCTGCTATTTTCTAAAAGTATTCCATCAAAGATAAATTCAGAATGCGCTCTTTCTTCCTCTAAAATTCCTTCATACATAAAATCTAAACTAGAGTTTTTTGAAAGAAAATATATTCCTGAAACAAGTACTTTAGAATCTTTAAATACCCTAGATATATTTCTAAAATTACCTTTTGTCTCTCCAAGTATTACATATTTAAAATTAATTACTCCCTCATTTTTAGCCTCTAGATAAATATTATCTAATGAAAATGTATTTGAGTTTTTAATTAAATATATTATATTTATATTTCCATTATCTGAATATACATTTATTTTAAGATTTCTATAAAGCTCTATTAATTCCTTTTCTTTAGAGTCTCCATCAAGTTCTATAAATATGTTTTTAACTTCATTTTCTTTTGCTTCTATATTTATCTCATCTACTAATATATCTTTATTTTGTATATTAATATATGTATATTCTCCAAGTTCTTTTATCTCTTTTTTTGTTTCTTCTTTTAATTCTTTTAAAACTTTGTTTATATTATCATTATTTGTTTCTTTATTTAAATTATCTATCTTTTCATTTAAACTTTCAGTAAAAAAGATTTCCTCATATGGATATTTTTTGTTTATTCCTAAACTTTTGGCTTCATCATTTGAATATATTTTAGACACAATGTTTAAATTTTCTTTTTCTTTGTCTTCTTCATTTTTTTCATTGTCTATATCTATATATCTAGTTAAATATGATTTTAAATTTATACCCAAATGATTATATGCTTTTTCATCTAATTCATTTATATGGATTATTTTTTTATTTATCATCCATTAGTCCCTTCTAATTCTATTCCTATTAAATTATTCATTTCTACTGCATATTCTATTGGTAGTAGTTTAGATATTGGTTCTGAAAACCCTTTTATTATTTGCTCTTTAGCCTCTTCTTCAGTTAAACCTCTACTCATTAAGTAAAAGATTTTACTAGGTGAAATCTTACCTGTTGTTGCCTCATGTATAACTTCTGATTCATTGTTTTTCACATTTATTACAGGGATTGTGTAAGAAATGCTTTCTTTATCTAACATTAAATTTGAACAATCTGAATTAGATACAGAATTAACTGCTTCTTTAGATATATATACATGGTTTCTAGTTACAGATTTGCCGCTACCTTTACTTATTGATTTAGTATTTACATTGGAATTTGTAAATGGTGCTAAATGTATTACTCCAGATCCATTATCTATTTCTTGTATACTTGATGCAAAGGTAAGCCCTGTATATGTCATACTAGCATATTTTTCTTCAAGTATTGTTGTAGGGTATAGCATAGATACCTTTGATCCAAATGATCCAGATACCCAGTCTATATTTCCTCCTTCTTTAACGAGTGCTTTTTTAGTATTTAAGTTATACATATTTTTAGACCAGTTTTCTATTGTTGAAAATTTCATTTTTGCATTTTTACCAACAAATATTTCTACACTTCCTGCATGTATATTAAGTGTATTATATTTTGGAGCACTACATCCTTCTATAAAATGAAGTGAGGCGTTATCTTCTACAACAATTAAAGTATGTTCAAATTGTCCTGCTCCAGGTGCATTAAGTCTGTAATATGACTGTATTGGTATATCTAATTCTACGCCTTTTGGAACATATACAAATGATCCACCTGACCATACAGCTAAATGAAGTGCTGCATATTTATGTAATTTTTCATCAATTAATTTTGAAAAATATTTTTTAACAAGTTCTTCATGTTCTTTTAAAGCTGTAGACATATCCATATATATTACACCTTTTTTAACTAAATAGTCTTTTACATTATGGTATATCTCTTCTGAGTCAAACTGTGCACTTACACCTGCTAAATATTTTTTCTCAGCATCTACAATTCCAAGCCTATCGAAAGTGTTTTTAATTTCTTCTGGTACCTCTTCCCATGATGCTTCTTTTTTAGCGTCAGGTGCTATATATGTAGATATTTTATTTAAATCTACTTCTGTTAAATCTGGACCCCAATCTGGATTTTTAGCTTTTTCAAATTCTTTAAATGCTCTTAATCTAATATCTAACATCCAAGAAGGTTCACCTTTTTCTTTAGATATTTTTTTAATAATATCTTCATTTAAACCTTTTGGAGCTTTAGTCCTTATTTTTACATCATCTATTATATCATAGACACTTCTATCTATGTCTTCTATCTTTGTTTTCTTCAAGATTTACCTTTCTAATTTTTTATTCCTTTAAATCCTAATTCTTGCATTTCTTTTAATAATTCTTTTCCGCCAGTTTTTAAAACTTTACCATCATCTAAAATTATTACTTCATCTACTCCTATTGTTTTAAGCATATCAAAATGGTGTGAAACTATAATTAAGATTTTTTCTTCCTTTTCCTCTTCAATATATTCTCTAATATTTTCTGCAACTACTTTTGCTGCATCAATATCTAATCCTGAATCCACTTCATCAAGCATTAAATATTTAGGTTTTAAGATTTTCATTTGAAGTATTTCATTTTTCTTTTTCTCTCCACCAGAGAATCCTACATTTAAATATCTATTGGTAATATCTGTAGATATTTCTAAGTTTTTAGTTTCATTTTGCATATTTTTTGCAAAAGTAAATATACTACTTTTTTCATCTCTCTTTTTACTTATATATCCTAAAAAATCTGTAAATTTAACGCCTTCTATTTCTTCTGGATTTTGGAAAGATAAAAACATACCTTTTTTAGCACGTTTATCTACACTTAAATTTAGTATATTCTCATCATCTAATATAACTTCTCCATTTGTTACCTCGAAAACAGGATTACCCATAAGTACATTTAAAAGAGTAGATTTACCTGATCCGTTTTTACCTGCAAGTAAATATACCTTTCCTTTTTCTAGTTTTAAATTTATATCTTTTAAAATTTCTTTATCTTTAACATTTACACTTAAATTTTTAATTTCTAACATTTATTTATTCTCTTTCTAATACTGTAATTTTTCTACTATCTAAATCTAATTTTTTAATATCTACTAAAACAAAATCTTTGTTAAACACATCTTCAATCTCAAGCCCCCACTCTATTAGATTCACCTTAATTTTATCTATTTTTCCTTTTGTTTCATCTTCTAAAATGTATTCCATAAGTCCTGAATCATAAAACTCAGAAGAATCTGAAAGTCTATATACATCAAAATGGTTTAATGTAAAAAGATAATCTTTTCCAAAAAAATTAAACTTTTCATCTTTAATATATTCATTAACTATTGTAAAGGTTGGACTAGATATTTCATTTCCTAATTTAAAATATTCAAGTATTCCTTCAACAAATTTTGTTTTTCCACTTGCAAGATCTCCATTTAATATTATGTTTAAAACATGTTCATCTTTTTCTAATACCTTTTTCATTTCATCTAAAAAGATTTCTCTTGCAATCTCTTTCGTTTCATCATCTTTATTAGATACATATTCTTTTATCTTTTTCATCTTCCTTACCGTTTTTCTTTATTTTCTCTTATTCTTATTTTTAATTAGCGCATTATATATTTTGTATTTGAAATCATTTTTTATATATGCATATTCTGGAAGCTTTTCGATAAGCTCACCATTAAATTCTTTTTTAAATCTATAGATATCATATGGAGGAATATCTATATCTTTTGTTTTCATTCCAGGAAATCCTCCAAGATTAAACGCATTTACCCCTTCGTCTTTTGCAGTTTTAATTATTTCCCACATTAAATAATATTTAGAATTTTCATCGTCAAAATCTTCTATATCTAAAAGATATTTAATATCTTTAAACTTTAAAACTTGTGCTACACATTTTATCTTTTCTTCTTCTTTTAAAACATATATCTCAAATCTTTTTTCTTTTACTTCTCTTTTATTAATTAATCCTCTTTTTAATGCTTCCATGTAATTTAATTTTTCTACTTTAGCATTTTTCTCTTTTTCAATCCTAATATTATATCTTGCTTTTGCAGATATATTAGTTTCAATTTTTTCTAAATCTTCTTTTAATGAAAGTACAAATTCATATGGATTTTGTATTCTATCTTTTAATTCATTTTTGTATTTGCATTCAGCAAATCCAAGACTTTTTATTCTATCTTCAAATCCTTTTTTAGATTTAGATATATTTAAAGATATTACTCCAGCAAAAATCTTACGATTATTCTCCATAAATTCAATTAAATAGCTATACATTTTTTCAAATGCATCTAATATATTTATTCCATTATATTCTTTTTCTTCATATATCTTTTTAGAAAATACTGGACCACATTCTTGTATTAAAACCTTACCTAAAATGTTAGAGTTTATATATATAGTTAAAGCTATAACTATTTCATCATTCACTTTATACATTAATACATATGTGTCATTAAAATTTTCCCATTTTAAAGATTGTTTAAAATATTTATTTTCTCCATTTTCAAAAAACATTTCAAACTCTTTAATTTCATCACTATTTAAATTCTTTATATTTTTTATTTCTATATTTTCCATATTATACCTTTAAACATTATATATTCTTTAGGTAAAATGAGCAAGAAAAAAACCACTAGCTATGCTAGCAGTTTCTTTAATCTTCTTTGTTTTTAAGTTGGTAAAAACATTTACCACACACTGATTCGTATTCTACACTTTTTTTATTGTCTATTTCCACTTGTGTTCCTTCAAAAGTTATTTTTCCATTAACTTTTCTAATATTAAGTACTGCTTTTTTACCACATCTACAAATTGTTTTAAGTTCTTCTATAGAGTGAGCAAGCTCTAAAAGTCTTGTACTTCCTTCAAAACCTTGTGCTCTAAAGTCTGTTCTTAATCCGTAACATATTACTGGTATGTTTTTTAAAACAGCTATTTTAAAAAGATCATCTACCTGCTCTTTTTCTAAAAATTGTGCTTCATCAACAATAATACAAGATATATTAGAATAATCTAAATCAAATAGATGTTCACCTCTTTGAATAAGTTTATCTACTTTTCTTTTAACTCCAATTCTTGAGACTATATATTCGTCTCCTTTAGAATCTACAACAGGTTTTAAAATTTTTACCTTCATACCTCTTTCTTCATAATTAAATGCCACTTGTATAAGTGATGTAGTTTTTCCAGAATTCATTGCACCATATCTAAAGTATAGTTTACTCATTTTTTACCTCCTTAACTTCAAAATTTCTCAGTTAAATATTTCTCTATACATTTTCTTAATTATGTCAAAAGAGCATTTCATAGTCAAGGAGCTAATTAATGTAAAAAGCAAAAAGGAATATTCCTTTTTGCTTTTATCTTTTTAATTATTCTTTTATTTTTATTATTCTTTTTTACTTATTTTTTATTATTTAATTTGTTATTTTATTTTTCAAACTTACTAGATAAACTATATGTTTCAATTTCTTCTTTAATAACTTTTATGAAATCTTCTAGTTTATATTTTCCTAAGTCTCCTAGATCTCTAGATCTTACACTTATTTCTTTGTTTTCTTCTTCTGTTTTACCAATTATTAACATATATGGTATTTTTTGAAGTTGTGCTTCTCTAATTTTATATCCTAGTTTTTCATCACGTATATCTATTGTTGTTCTAATACCTGCTGTTTTAAATTCTTTTTCTAACTTTTTAACATATTCTTTTTGATCTTCACCAACAGCTATTATGCTTACTTGGTTTGGTGCAATCCATGTTGGAAATGCTCCAGCAAATTGTTCAATTATTTGTGCTAAGAATCTTTCTAAGCTTCCAAGTATTGCACGGTGTATCATTACTGGTCTATGTTTTTCTCCATCTTCACCGATATATACTATATCAAAGTTTTCAGGCATTTGAAAATCTAATTGTATTGTTCCACATTGCCATGGTCTTCCTAATGCATCTATTAAGTGTAGATCTATCTTAGGACCATAAAATGCTCCATCACCTTCATTTATTTCGTATTCTATTCCTTTATTGTCTAAAGCATTTTTAAGTGCATTTGTTGAAACTTCCCAGTCCTCATCTGATCCCATTGAATCATCTGGTCTTGTTGAAAGTTCAACAGAGTAATCGAAACCAAAAGTTGAATAAGTTTTTTCAACAATTTCAAGTATTTGGTCAATTTCTTCTTCAACTTGTTCTCTTGTACAAATTACATGAGCATCATCTTGAGTAAATGCACTAACTCTTAATAGTCCATTTAATTCTCCAGATTTTTCATATCTATGTACTTTACCAAATTCAGAAAGTCTTACTGGAAGTTCTCTATATGACCATTGTTTAGTATTATATACTAAAAGTCCTCCAGGACAGTTCATAGGTTTTACTGCATATGCTTTACCTTCTATTTCTGTTGTAAACATATTTTCTCTATAATGATCCCAGTGTCCTGATCTATGCCATAATTCTTGATTAAGCATAATTGGTGTTTCAATTTCTTCATATCCATATTCATCAAGTAATTTTCTTAAAAATCCAAATAAAGCGTTTTTAATTTTCATTCCATTTGGAAGATAGAATGGAAAACCTGGACCTTCTGGTAAAAGTTCAAATATTCTAAGTTCTTTACCTAGTTTTCTGTGATCTCTCTTTTTAGCTTCTTCAAGCATTAAAAGATGTTCATCAAGCATACTCTTTTTAGGGAAAGATATTCCATAGATTCTTTGCATTACATCTCTATTTTCATCACCTCTCCAATATGCTGCAGATGTTGTAGTTAATTTAAATGCTTTAATATATTCTACATTAGAAATATGTGGACCTTTACACATGTCCATAAAATCTCCTTGTTTGTATACAGAGATTTTATCTCCTTCTATGTCTTTTAATAGCTCTAATTTAAATATTTCTCCATTTTTATTTAAATATTCCTCAAGTTCTTCTCTTGGAATTTCCATATGAACAACATCTAGTTTTTCTTTAATTATATTTCCCATTTCATTTTCAATATTTTTAATATCTTCTTCGTTAAATGGTCTATCTACTTTAAAATCGTAATAGAAACCTGTTTTAATTGCAGGACCTATTCCTAGTTTTGCATCTGGAAAAAGTCTTTTTACAGCTTGTGCTAGAACATGTGAACTAGTATGCCAAAAAGCCTCCTTAGATACTCTTTCTGTTTTTCCGTGTACTTTTATTTCAAACATTTTTCCTTCTTTCTATTCCTCAGCTACATATTCTTTAATTAAGTTTACAGCTTCATCTATTAATTCTTCTAATTCTTGCTCATCTGCTTCTCCAGAATTAATATAAAATTCATAATCTGAATACCATTCTTTTAATTCATCTAAAAGTTCATCTTCTACATCTTCAAAGTTTTCAGATAGTATTATATTAAAATATATATGCTCTGGTATAGCATTATATGGCAAATTTTCGATTTCTTCTAATTCACTTATTAATATTTCTTTTAATTCTTCTGTCATTTTGACCTCCATTATATTTGTATCAACTTAATTATATATATTATTTTTGCTGTTTTGTCTACTATATGTTTTAAATTATATTTTGCTAAGGATTTTTATTTATTTTTTAATTATTTTTAATATTTTTTAATATGTTTTCTTAACTTTTTTATGCTACCTTAAGAAAAAAAGCTACTTATTTAAAGTAGCAATTTCTATGCTCTTGGATGAGCATGATTATATATTTCTTTAATCTCATTACTTACACAGTCAAGATAAACTCTTGTTGAAGCTATGTCAGTATGTCCAAGCATTGATTGAATAGCTTTAATGTCTGCACCATTTTCAAGTAAGTGAAGTGCAAAAGAATGTCTTAAAACATGTGGTGTAATTACCTTATCTATATTTGCCTCTTCAGTATATTTTTTAATTATCTTCCAAAGGCCTTGTCTTGTTAATCTTTCACCTGTTAAATTTAAAAACAGTGCTTTTTCTTCATTTTTATCGTCAAGATAATTTCTAGCTTTATCTATATATGTTCTTAATGCTTCATTAGCAATTCTTCCAAGTGGAATAATTCTTCTTGCTCCAGAATCTTCTGAACATATTACAAATGAGTTTTGAAGATCGATATCTTCTAGATTAATATTTATTATTTCACTAGCTCTCATTCCAGTTGCATATGCAAATTCAAGCATAGCTTTATCTCTAATACCTTTTAATTCATTTGTATTTGGCTGTTTTAATAGTTTTTCTATTTCTTCAGGAGTTAAAACTACTGGAAGTTTTTTCAAAACTTTTGGACCTACTACATCAACAGTTGGATCTATATTTACTTTATTGCTACTTAATAAAAATTTATAAAATGATCTTAAGGTCGCCAAGGTTCGTGTAGCCGATGAAGCTTTGTAACCTTCTTTTTTCATGCTTTTAATATATTTGTCTATATCTTCTTTAGAAACTTCTTCAACTTTCATTTTATTTTGTGCTAAATATTTCATATATTTTTTCAGATCTCTTTTATATGATGCTAAAGTGTTTTTAGACAATTGTTTATTAACTTTTAAATCCACTATGTAGTCTTCTATATAATCTTCCAAGTTGTTCCTCCTTTCAATTATATTTACATAATACTTTCAGTATATATTAGAAATGTCTAATTGTAAAGTTTTATAGCGAAATTTTGCCGTAAACTCCACCTCCGCCAGATTCAATTTTAATATTTTCATTTCTAAGATGTTCAATATCTTTAGCTATTTTTTTGCCAAATATTTTTTCTATTGTTTTTAAATCTGCATTATGTAAAACATTCATCTCTGTTCCGAATGTATCTAATAGCTTTTCAATTGTTTTTTTACCAAAACCTGGTAAAAACTCAAGTGGTACTTGTTTAATATATTTTGGTCTATATTTTGGACTAATACTTTCTTCTTTATCTTTAATATCTAAAATTCTATCTAATACTCCATAAACGATCTTTTTAGATCCACATTTTTTACATTTTCCATCTTCAATTTCAGATTTAGTATTACATCCATCACAATATGTTCTATGATATTTTCCAAGCTTTGAATCCATACCATAATTTGCAATTATTCCTATTTCATCTTTGCTATCTTTCTTATCTACTTTAGTATGTTTCTTAATCGCATCAAAAAGGCCTTTAAAAGACAATTCTTCTACATTAATCTTCATATATTCTCTTCCAATTTTTGGAAGTGAATGGGCATCAGAATTAGTTAAAAAAGCCATGTCCTCTAGTTCTGAGATATAGTCTGCTAAATATGTATCTGCAGAAAGACCAAGTTCTACAGCAAATATGTCTTTAAATCTTTCTTTAAATATTCTCTTTAAACTTTTTGTACAATTACCATAATAACTTTTATGTGGTGTAAAAGCATGTGCAGGTATTAAGATTCCATTATTATCTTTAACAATCTTTGCTAGTTCATATCCAGAAATTCTTGCTCTTTGACTACTTAAATTTATATTTGTTATATATTCACTCATTGTTTTGGAAAAATTCACTATATCTTTAAGTTTTGGAAAATAGCAAAGATTATGTGCAGAACCTGTTTTTCCATTTTCATTTATCTCTGCTGTTTCAATTTCAGCTCCTAAAATTATGCATATTTTGTTATCATAGATAATTCCTCCATTTGGAAGTTCATATGCTTTATCATTTTCTAAAAATTTATATATATCCTCTATAACTCTAGGTGAGGCACAGTCAATAATCCCTACAAAGTTTATTCCTTTTCTATATAGTGATTCATTTGCTATATTTTCAAAATTCAAATTTCTTGATGCAGTTATTTTAACCGGATTTCCTTTACTATCTCCTCCAATATGTACATGAAGGTCTACAAATACTTCTTTCATATATTTCTTTCTTTTTTTATTTTTCTATCTTTATTTAAAAAAATTCTAGCTAAATAGCTAGAACATTTTAGTTTAATTTAATTAAATTTAAAAATTAATTTTTATATAAATTATTTTAATAATTATATATTCTAGTTTCAGTATTAGTTTATATTATAATACAAAATATAATCCTACTATATCTAAAACGAAAAGAATAAATAATATTTTCATAGACAAATCTAATTTGTCTTCTGTACTCATATTGCCATTACCATAGTAATTTTTTGTTCCCATTTCTACTGTTCCATCATCTGCATCTTTGTTTATGATAAATGATAAAACTATAATCGCTGTAGATATCATGAAAAAGATTACTAGTAATATTATTTTTAATATTTCCATTATTTCCTCTTTCTTTTATTGTATGCCTTTATTATACTAAAAAATATATTTTTTTCAAATTTTATATACTTCCTAATGCACCTTCTTTATTTTTTATATCTAAAAGTTTATGTATTTTTGTAGTTAAACTTTCTTTTGTATTCTTTTCTTCTTTTTCGTTATATATGTCTTTGTCTATATCGATTTTGTTTATTTTAAGATTTTCTTTTTCTAATTCTAGCGTTTCTTCACTTTCTTCTTTAAATATCTTTATTCCTTCTTTATACGTAGCTATTGTACTTTCTGCAATTTGTTCCCATGAATAATTATTTAAAACTTCATTTTTACCATTTTTAGAAAGCCTACGTGCAAGGTCATTATCTTTTAATATTGCTAAAACAGAATCTGCTATAGAGTTACTATTTCCTGCATAAGATTTAAGTCCTGTAAGTCCATGTTTAACTATTTCATCAAGTCCGCCCACATCAGATACCACTGTTGGTATTCCCGCAAGCATTGACTCAAGTGCCACAATTCCAAAAGGCTCATATGTGCTTGGAAAAACTGCAAGATCAACATTTTTATACATTTTTTGAACATTATCTCCAGATAAATATCCTGTAAAATATACCTTATGTGCTACACCTATTCTATATGCAAGATCCTTAAGTTCATCAAGCATGGGACCTTTCCCTGCAACTATTAATTTTGCATCATTATATTCTTTTAAAATTTTAGGCATTGCACATATTAAATGTTGTACACCTTTTTCATTTACCATTCTGCCCATTGTTAATATTATTTTTTCATTATCTTTTGCATAAGATCTTCTAAAATCTAGATCTTTATGGAAATTATCGAATTTATCTAAATCAATTCCATTTGGTATTACATCAATTTTATTAAAATCTGCATTGAATATCCTTGCTGATTCGGATTTCATAAAATTACTATTAACAATGATTTTTTGTGCTTCATATGTAAGCATCCATTCTATATCATTAATATATTTTTGTTCTTTAGTATGTATACCACCATTTCTTCCATATTCTGTTGCATGTATTGTTGCAATAAGTGGTACATTAAATGATTGTTTTAATGTTTTTCCTGTAAATGCTGTAAGCCAATCATGTGCGTGAATTACATCAAATTTTTCTTTTTGCATAAGTTTATTTGCACACTCTATCATTGAAAAATTTAATTGAAGTATCCAACTAGTAAAATCAAGTGAGTTAATATTTGTATTATCTACTCTATACACCTTAACACCACTTTTTTCTTCTTCAAAGTATGAACTATTACCTTCTCTATATGTAATTACACTTACTTCATGACCTTCAAAAGATAATTGTTTTGAAAGTTCATAAACAACTCTTGAAATACCACCTACTACCCTTGGTGGATATTCCCAAGAAAGCATTAAAATTTTCATATTCCCTAAAACCCTTTATTTATTTGTCTTTGCATTTTTATATGTGCCTATCAATATAATAATACTAAAATAAAATACTAAAGTAAACAGAAAGAGATATTTTTCTATAAGATATTTTATATTGAGACAAATAAAAAAGCTAAAACAAATTTGTCTAGCTTTTTATTTTTTTTTATTTTTTATCTTCTTTATTAGGATTTTCATGATTTACATTGTTCATATCTTCATGATGTTTTTTAGCTTCATCAATTTGTTTTTGTGTAACTACATTTCCTACATTTTGTGGTAAATATGAAAGTATTCCATTTGGTCCAAAAAGAGTATACCCTAATATACATAATATTATTATAAGTATAACAAGTGGAGCAAAAATATTTTTCTTTTTAAATTTCTTTATATCTTTTTCATTTATATCTTCAAAATCTATCATATTAATTACCTTTTTTTATTTTTATTTCTCTTTTTTATTTAATCGTTTATCTACTTTTTCGTTTAAATAAACTTACATATTCCCATAATAATTAAAGCTATACCAACTATTACTCTGTATATTGCAAAAACTTTATAATCTTTTGTCTCTAAGTATTTCATAAAAAATCTTAATACTAAATATCCTGTTATAAAGCTTACTGTTACACCTATTATAAATGGAAGTGTAAATACAAATTCTTTAATCTTTAAAACTGTTGCTGCAAAAATAATTGGTGTTGCTAATAAAAATGAATATTTTGCTGCATCTTTTTTATTTATTTCTAGTGCTCTAGCTGTAGTTATTGTAGTACCTGATCTACTCATTCCTGGTATAAGTGCTATAACTTGTGAAAGGCCTACTAAGAATGAATCTTTAAAGCTCATATTATCTAATGTTTTTTTATTTGCTCTTTTTTTATCTACAAAGTATAAAAGTATACCCATAAATATTAAGCTAAATCCCATAACATAAGATATATATTTAGACTCTTTTAACACACTTCTTTTTTTGTCTATAAAATATGATATTCCTGCAACTACCACTGTAGATGCTACTAAATACATAAATATTTTGCTTTTTTGCACTATACTTTTATCTATTTCTTTTTTATCTTTTGTTTTTATACATACAAATGTTGCTTTAAGCATTTCTATCCAGTCCCAGAAAAACACTAATATAATTGCAAGAAGTGTTCCAAAATGAAGTGCTACTTCAAATGAATCTGGTATTTCTTTCCAATTAAATATCTTTGGTATAAATAATAAGTGTGCTGAACTAGATATTGGTAAAAATTCTGTTATTCCTTGTACTATTCCAAGTATTATTGATTGTATTATTGTCATTTTATTTCCTTTTCTTATTTACTCATTAATTAAAATATCCATTATATCTTTAATTGCTTTTGCATAAGATATTGGTGCATTTTTTTGTGGCAATGATAATGCCCATACATTTTTTATTCCTTTTTCTCTTGCATATCTTACATCTAGCCCTCTTTTATCATCTGCTAGATCTAAAATAAATACACCTTTTTTAACATTTTCAAGGATGTCTTTGTTCAATATTTCAAATGGTACTGTATTTATTATTACATCAAAATCTTTAATATTTTCTTTTAAATTATTTAAATGTAAACTTTTATATCCTAATGCATCAATCCACACTAGATCACTATTTTTTCTAGCTTCACAAACTACATCTGCATCAAGTGATGAAAATGTTTTACAAAGCATTTTACCAAGTCTTCCAAATCCTAAAACCAATATCTTAGTATTTTTTATTGTAGTTTCTAATTCATTTCCTATTATTTGTACTGCTGCTTCAGATGCAATTACTGCATTTGCAATTTTAACTTCATTATTTGCACTAATATTATGTACTATATTTTGGTTATCATATAGTTCTTTTAAAGTTTCATCAGATAAATTTCCAGCAAAAATTGTTTTATTTTTTAAATATGGAAGGATTTGTTTTACTTCTAATGAAATATTGCTAAATGTAGATACTATTTGTTCTGAATCATTCTTAAAGGGCATTGCAAGAACGATTATATCTGAAAAGTTTATTGCTTCCTCTTCTGTTTTTGCAAACATTTTTTCCTTTATATTATCTTTTGCTTTTATTAAATCATATGCTCCCTCAAATGCATATGTTTTAATATTGTATTCTTCTAAAAACATATTTATTAAGTGAACTGTAATTAAGTCTCCACCTATAAAACTTATATTTTTCTTTCTCATTTGTATTCCTTATTTTTTATTTTTTTCTTTATTTTTATCTTTTTTATCTACTTTTTCTTTTTTCTCTTTAACTTCTTTTTCTTCTTTTTGTTGATTTTCTTTTATTCTTTTTAGATTATCATAAAGCATATGTTTATATAGTTCTGTAACTTTATTTTCTTCCAGTTTTTCTTCTTTTTCTTTTTCTATTTCATCAGTTACATATTCTATTTTGTTTTTTGTATTCTCATCTTCTAAAGAATCTAATTTTTGTTTTTCTTCATCTACTATTTTTCTACCTGCATTTTCGCTTATATATCCATAACCTTTATAATTTGCATAAAACTCGCCTACTTTTTTTAATGATTCTTCTTTGTTTTTCATTTCTTCTTTATTTTTTTCTTTTTTATC
Source organism: uncultured Clostridiaceae bacterium (assembly GCA_946998225.1). GTDB lineage: Bacteria > Bacillota > Clostridia > TANB77 > CAG-508 > CAMPYH01. Next base: position 110,606 of record CAMPYH010000003.1, read on the forward strand.
TAACATATTATCACCTACTTTCGGCACTCTTCTATTTCTTATTATTTTTTCTTCTTTTGCTTCTTTATTATCTTCTGGTTTTTCTTCTTCTTTTTTATTTAATTCTTCTGTATCCTTTTTTATTCTATCTAACATTAAAATTACTTGTTCTTTGGCTTTATTTATTTTTTCTTGTTCTTCTTCCAAATTTTCTATTTCTTCTTTTATTTCTATATTTTGTTTTTCTTTATCTTGTTCTTTTACCTTTTCTTTCTTCTTGTTCACATCATCTATATGTTCCATTTTTGTATTTAAGATTTCTTCAAATATATCTTTTTCTTTTTGATCACTTTCGCTTTCTTTTCCGCCATCTTTCAAGAATAATATATTTCTTCTTTTTTCATTTATTTTCTTTTCAAGTTCTAAAATATATTTATCTGGTTTAAGTTCTAATTTATTTTCATTATAGCTTTCTTCAATATTTTTAATTCTTTGATCTTCAGATATATCATATGGTTTATATGTTCGTTTAAATATTGGAATATATCTTGTTCTTTGAACCTCATCATGTTTTCCAGAGCTATGTGCTGTATCTAAATTTAAGAATTTATCTTCTTCTATATATTTGTCTACTATTTTTTCAATATTTTCTATTTTTTCATTTATGTTTTTTGTGTTTTCTCTTTTCATCTTATTTAATGTTACTTTATCTACATTAAATTTTTCAGCAAGCATTTCATCAACTAAATTTTCAGTATTTTCTTTTCTTGTGTTATTTGCAATTATCCCTATTAAATTTGCAGTATTTTCAAGATTTGCTATAACCTTAAGGACTCTTGGTTCTAGACTATCTAATCCTATATTATTCTTATCTGTTAAATTAACAGAGACAATTGTTTCTTCTTTTATATCATCAAAGATCTCTTCTTCATTAAGTCTTGCCATTAAATCATTATTAAGGCTTAATGCATTGTTTAAATATGCTACCGCTTTTTCTTTTCTACCATATGTTTTAGCTATTTTAGCAAGTTCAAAATATGATGATGCTTCTAAAGAAGGATGTTCTAATGTTTTAGTAAACATTTCTTCTGCTTCTTTTAGATTTCCAAAAATATAGTTTAGCTGTGCTAAATTATATATACAGATATAATTGTTTGGACTAAGCTCTAACGCTCTTTTAAATGTTATCTCTGCCTTATCTAATGATGTAAGCTCCACATATTCTGCCGCTAAATTATATGTAAGTTCATATGATTCTGGATTATTTTTAACACCTAATTCATAAACAGCTGCTGCTTCTTTATGTTTTTCAGAGTTTGCTAGTATATCTGCTAAAAGCTCATATGCTTCTACATAATCTTCTTTAATTTCTATTAAATGTCTTAACAATTCTTCTGCTTCTGTTGTTTTATCTAAAGAATCTAAAAGTGTTGTTATTGCATAAAGAGATTTATAATCTTTTCTATTAAGTTCTATGACTTTTACATATTCCTCAATAGCTCTTCTCATTCCACCTTCTTCTTTATATATCTCAGCAAGTTCTCTTCTTGCAAGATAACTATTTGGATTTTCCTCTAGATATTTATTTAATATATTTTTTGCTTTTTTTCTTTTATCTGTTCCAATATATGTATTAGCTAAAAATATTGTTAAATATTCTTCTATATCTTTTCCAATTATTCTAGTTATAAAATCTATCATAGGTATAAGCAAAGTGAAAACCAATAATATATATTTAAATACCATTAAATTAAGTATGTTAAAACTATCTAGGCCTATTAATATTGCTGCAAAAAGTCCTAAAGCAAACACTTTAGCCTTGTGTCTACTTGGTTTCATTATTAAATGTACCAAATAAATACAAAGCGAAATTACGGATATATATGTAATTATATTTATATTACTCAAAATATTCATATCTAAATTTAAACATTAAATCTAAATAATGCTATATCTCCTTCCTGCATAATATATTCTTTTCCTTCTAATCTTACTTTACCTTTTTCTTTTGCTTTAAGCATACTACCTTCTTTTACTAGATCATCATATGAAACAATTTCAGCTCTTATAAATCCTCTTTCTAAATCTGAATGGATTTTACCTGCTGCCTCTGGAGCTTTAGTTCCTTTTTTTATTGTCCATGCTCTTATTTCTTGTTCTCCTGCTGTTAAATATGACATAAGTCCTAAAAGATCATAGCTTGCCTTTATTAATTTATCTAATCCTGATATGTTCATTCCTAATGCATCTAAAAATTCTTGTTTTTCTGTACCTTCAAGTTCAGATATTTCTTCTTCTAATTTTATACATAAAGGAATTATCTTTGCATCCTTTTCCTTTTCTAGTATATGCTTTTTAAAATCATTATACAAAGTATTTGATTCTGGATTTTGTATATCTTCTTCCTTAATATTTGCAACATATATTGCTGGTTTCATTGTTAAAAGATCTAATCCTTTAATTATTTCTTTTTCATCTTCACTTAAATCTATTTCTCTTGCAGATTTTTCTTCTTCAAGTTCTACTTTTACTTTTTCTAAAACTTCTTTTTCTTGTACATATTTTTTATCTGCTTTAGCTTGTTTTATAACTCTTTGAAGTCTTCTTTCTATTTGATCTATATCTGAGAATATTAACTCAAGTTCTATTGTCTCAATATCTCTTATTGGATTTATATTTCCATCAACATGTACTACATTTCCATCTTCAAAACATCTTACAACATGGATTATACTATTAGCTTCTCTAATGTTTGAAAGAAACATATTACCTAATCCTTCACCTTTACTTGCTCCTTTAACAAGTCCTGCGATGTCTACAAATTCAATTGTTGCTGGGATTACTTTTTTTGAATTATATATTTTTTTAAGAACATCTAATCTTTCATCTGGTACAACTGCAATACCTGTATTAGGTTCAATTGTTGTAAACGGATAATTTGCACTTTCTGCTCCTGCTTTAGTTATGCTATTAAAAAGTGTAGATTTTCCTACATTTGGAAGTCCTACTATTCCAATTTTCATTTACTGCTCCTTATTTTTTTAGTAATTTTATTATATCTTGTTTTTAGAAATTTTAAAAGTCCTGGAGCATTTTTAAAGATCTATAATTTAATAAAAAAATATGCACTAAAAATTTAGTACATATTTCTTATTAATCTTTTAAAACACTTACATATTTTATTCCTGGAATACTAGATAATGTTTCCTCTAATTTTTTAATTGGCATTCCATAATTTAATCCAATACTTACTTTAATATGTGTTTCATTTTCTTCTACCTCAACTGGTGTAGTTACATCTACCATATCTAAAATTTCACAATTAGATTTATGGAAAAATTCCATAAGATCAAGTTTTGAAAGTGGACTCTTTAATTTTACGAAAACAACTGCTGTAGGTGCATATTTTGAAACTCTTTTATCTATTATTTCAACAATTGTAAATGTTAAAAACCAGCCCATCATTCCAAAAAGTGTAGCCCAATAAAGTCCAGCTCCTGCCACTATTCCAATTATTGATGAAAGCCAAAGTGTTGCTGCAGTAGTAAGTCCTACAACTTTTTGATTACTAGTAACGATTATTGCTCCTGCTCCTAAAAAACCAATTCCTGCTACAACTTGTGCTGCAATTCTTATTAGATCAAAACCTCCACCTAATTTTTCGTAAAAACCTTCACCCACAATTACTGCAAGTGCTGCTCCCAAAGAAACAAGTGCATGTGTTTTTGCTCCTGCATTTCTGCCTTTTTTCGCTCTATCAAATCCTATTAGTATTCCGCATAATGTCGCTACTAATACTCTTAATGCTATATCTTCTATCCTCATTCATTCTCCTCTTAAAATATTGCTATTCCGCCAACTCGCTTACTATCTTTAGCAGATTCTATAAAAGTTGTTCCACCTGTTATATATATTAAATCTCCTTTTTCTATAATCTCAAGTTTAATTAAAGCGTCAATTGCTTCATTTATCATTTTATCTATATCTTTTGAACTTTTTATATATATTGGGAAAACATTCCATATTAAAGATAATTGATTATATGTTTTAATATTTCCTGTTACTGTAAAAATTGGTATATCTGGTGCAAGTGATGAAAGATGTCTTATTGTATTTCCACTATTTGTATATGCAATTATTGCATTTGCACCAATTTTCTTTACTGAGTTTATTGCTATATATGCATCTTTTTCATCAATTGTTTTATACTCTCTATTTTCTAATTTAACTCTATTTGCATATTTAACATTTTGTTCTACACTTCTTGCAATTTTTGACATTGTCTCTACACATCTTACAGGATATTTTCCAACAGCAGATTCTCCTGAAAGCATTATTGCACTTGCTCTATCATATACTGCATTTGCAACATCTGATGTTTCAGCTCTTGTAGGAAGTGGATTGTTTATCATACTTTCAAGCATTTGTGTTGCAATTATTACAGGTTTTCCTGCTTCATTACAATATCTTATAATATTTTTTTGGTATATTGGAACAATTTCCATTGGTACTTCAACAGATAAATCTCCTCTTGCAACCATTATTCCATCAGATAATTCAATTATTTCTTTAATATTATCTAAGCCTTGTTGATTTTCAATTTTTGAAATTATCTTTATATCTTTTCCGCCATTTTTATCTAGTTCATTTCTTATTGCCATTACATCATCTTTAGATCTAACAAATGATCCAGCTACAAAATCAAAACCTGCACGAACTGCATATTCTAGATCTTTGTAATCTTTTTCTTTTAATGCTGGAATATTTAAAATTGTTTTTGGAGCATTAAGTCCTTTTTTCTCTTTAACCATTCCTCCATTAATTACTGTTGCATGAACAGTTGTGCCTTCTACCTTATCTACTCTAAGTTCAACTAAGCCATCATCTATTAAAAGTTTATGTCCTGGTTTTACATCTTTATAAAAGTTTTCATATGTAATAGAATATACATCCTTTGTACAAGGAACTTTATCTGGAATAAAAGATACTTTGTCTCCAGATTTTAGTAAAACTCCATCTTTAATTTCTTCTTCAAATACACCAAGTCTAATTTCAGGTCCTTGCATATCCATTAAAAGTCCTGCTGCAACACCTAATTTATCTCTTGTCTTTTTAAAGTTTTCTACTATATCATTTAAAGTTTCTTCACTTCCATGTGAAAAATTAAGTCTTGCTATATTCATTCCAGCTTTTAACATTTCTTCTAATTTATCTTTACTTGCTGGTCCTATTGTGCAAATTATATTAGTTTTCTTAAATACGTCTTTCATTTTATCCTCTTTTCTTTAGTGTTATTTATCTATATCATATCCCATTTTTTTAAGTTTAGAATTAATCAAATGTGAATGTCCATGACAAATTGCAAGTGCCATACTATCTGTAACATCATCTAGTTTTGGTATTTGATTAATATTTAATATATTTTTAACCATATACTGTACCTGCTGTTTTGTAGCTCTTCCATATCCACACACAGATTGTTTTACTTGAAGTGGTGTGTATTCAGCAATATCCAGATTATATAATCTTCCCATTGTTACTATAACACCTCTTGCTTGTGCAACTTTTATAGCTGTTGTGGTATTTGTATTAAAAAACAGCTCTTCAATTGCCATAATTTCTGGCTTATTTTCTTTAATTATATTTTCTAAATCTTTTGCAATTTCAACTAATCTATCTGGAAAATATGTATCTTTATCTGTTGTTATTGCTCCCGCTTTTTTTAAATAAAATTTTCCGTTTATATAATCTATTATTGAATATCCAGTAATTGCATAACCTGGATCTATACCTAGTATTCTAATTATTATCTCCTATTATTTATTTTGATACAATTTTAATTATTGCACTCACACTCCAAGCTTGTGATACAGCACCTTTTCCGTCATATGGAAATGTTGAATCATTAATTTCATTAATTGTCATAACACAAGGTTTTTGGTATAGATTTTGCATATATGTTTTTATTGTATCATCTAAAAATTCTTCATATTTTTCGATATCTTCTTTATTTTTTGTTGCTTCAGCTCTTTTTCTTACAGCTTCATAATATAACTCCAACAGCCATACCCATGAAACGCCTTGATGGTAACTCATGTCTCTTTTAAAAGCATTTCCAGAATATTCATCAATATAATATTTCGGACCTTTTTCAAGACTTTTAAGCCCAAATCTATTTCTAAGTCTTCTATCTACAATATCTATAATCTCTTTTGCAAGATCAGATTTAGGATCAACTATTTCATAATGTGTCCACATGCTAAAAAGCTGATTTGGTCTTACTACATCGTCATCTATTAAATCTTTTAGTCCTTTACCTTTGTATTTAGATTTAAATTTTAAAAGAAAATTATTTCTTGTTTTATTAGCTTTTTCTCTTAATCTTTTGCTTTCATTTTTTTTACCATATTTTTCCTCAAACTCAGCAAGGATCATTAATGCATTATACCAAAGTGCATTCATTTCTACAGCTTTTCCATTTCTTGGTGTCACTGCAATTTTATCCACTTTTGCATCCATCCATGTGTTTTGAGTATATTCTCTACCTGTATTTAAAAGTCCATCTTCATCTTCATAAATATTGTTATCATCATAATCTGTTCCTATTTCATAAAGCTTTACTATTTCACGTGCAATATCTAATTTTTCTTTTATATATTTTTCATCATTTGTATAATTTAAAAATGTTTTTAAAGCATTTATATAAAGAAGTGAAGCATCTGCTGAATTATATAATGGCTCTTTAGTAAATTCATCATAACTATTTGGAATAAGTCCCCATCTTAAATCTTCAGATAATTTATCTAAAACCATTTTGGCATCATCATATCTTTTAGTTTTAAGAAGAAGTCCTTCCATACTAATTAATGTATCTCTTCCCCAATCTGCAAACCATGGATATCCTGCAATGATACTTTTTTTGTCTCCTCTGTCTACTACAAAATAGTCTGCAGCAAGAACTAAATCATCTAAAAATCTTTTTGATTCTTTATTTTCTTTAACATTTTTAGTTTCTTTTAATTTTAGATTAGCTTTTTTAATTAATTCTTTTTTTCGTTTTTCTTCATCAGAAAATGCTTTTTCTATATCTTTAGTTTGTAAATCTTCGTCTTCAAGTGATGCATAAATATATATTGTTTTTGTTGTATTAGGATCCACCTTAATATTAAACTTTCCAGGCATAAGATTATCTTCTTTATATTCAAATCCTCTTTCTTTTTCTCTGAAATAGCTTATGTCTTTATATTTATGGTTTAAGCTAATATATTCTGAATCAAATACTTTCATATATAATTCTACACTTCTTGGCTTTTTTTCATTAAAATAATTATTAGTATTTGTTATATTAAATTTCACTTTGTCTTTTTCTAATTTCATTTGACTTAAATCCAAATTAGAATTAACACCATGAAAATTTCTGTAATTTAAAAGTGGTAAAAAATCCATATATATTTCATCACTTTTAGCTTCAATGGTATATTTAAGTACTACGGCATTTTTGCCTCTTACCATTTGCAGTTTTTTAGTTATAAATATTTCATCATTTTTTGTATTTAATTTATATATAAATTCCGGACAAAAATCATATTTAAAGCTATATAAGTTTTTATAACCGGGTGAAATATAATCTTCATTCATTACTGTATAAAGTTTAAATTCTTCACCATTTATATAAACATCTTCTAAAATATTAGATAAGATTACATTTCTATCTAGTGGTTCATTTTGACTTGCAACTAAAAGCCCATGGTAACTTCTAGTATTTGTACCAGAAACTGTTTGCATTGCATAACTTCCTTTTCCGTTTGCAATCATCCACTCTTTATCCATACAATCTCTAATTCTTAAATTAACTTTAAATATTTCCATGTTTTTTATTCCTCTTCATGTTTTTTCTTTAGTCTATATTTTTCAAGTTCTGCTAATTGTTTTCTTAATCTGTCAGCATTAGACATTTTAGCTTCTTCCATTTTTTCTTCATTGCTTACACTTTTTGCTGACTCTTTACTGATTTTTTCTTTTGCTTCTTCATATTTTTTAATTTCTTCATCTAGCTTTATATTATCTATTTTAGATTTAATTTTGTTTAATTCTTTTTCTACTTCTTTTTTGTCTATTTTGCTTGTTTCTTCTAAAAGATTTTCTTTAGATTTTTCTAGAATATTTTTCGCTCTTTCTTTTATTAATATTTCTTTTTCTTCTTTTCCTAATTCATCTTGTTCTTCATTTGAAATTTCTTCTAGTTCTCTTCTTTTTTGATCATCTTTTAAATTTTCAACTCTATCTTTATATTTTTTACTATAAACAGATTGTCCCTTATTATTTTCTTTTTCTCTTATTTTTTTAGCGATTTCAGAATCTGAAAGTCCTTTTTTCCTTGCTTTGTTTATAGCTTTTTGTTTTTGTTTTTCTTTCTTTCTTTGTCCTTTTAAAACAGTATCTATTAATATTTTCTTAATATTATCTTTTCTTAAACTTGTATCTTGGTATCTTAAATCTGACATTAAAATTTCCATAAGATGTGTTGCAATTGCTGATCCATCGTGTCTTATTCTTCCTTTATCGTCTATTGTAGAAACATCTTTTTGAATTAATTTTATTCCTAGTTTTTTAACTTCATCTTCATCTACATATACCAAATCTTCACCATCTTTGTGGTATGCTCTTAAATATTCAGGAACTATTTCTCCTGTATCTGCAATAACATAATCAAAGATTTTTCCAGCTGAATGATCAAATACAGCTTTAATATGTTCAGATAAAGTATATCCATCTGTTTGTCCTTTATCTGTCATGATGTTTGATACATATACTTTTATAGCTTCAGATTCTTTTATTGTTTGTGAAATATGTTTTACAAGTAAATTTGGAATAACATTTGTATATAGGTTTCCTGGACCTATTACAATTAAATCTGCTTCCTCAATTGCTGTAAGTGCAGATGGTGTAACTCTTGCATTTGTAGGATTTAAATATATTCTTTTAATAGCTTCTAGTTTTTTTGTAACCGCTAGTGGTATTTGTTCTTTTGTTTCAACAGTGCTGCCATCTGTAAGTTCTGCACAAACTTTTATTTCATCTGAAGAACATGGTATAACATCACCTACAATATTTAATACACTACCTGCTTTTTTAATAGAAAGTGGAATATTTCCATAACTTTCTTGCATCGCAAGTAAGAATATATCTCCAAAATTTAAACCTTCAAGTTTTTTTGAACTAAAATTTAAATCCATCAATTTTTTCATAGAACCTTTATCATCTGAAAGAGCAATTAACGACTCTTTTATATCTGAATATGGTAAAGTATTTAATGCTTTTCTAGACAGATCTTCATGGTAATCTGAAAGTGTAACTATTGCTGTAATATTATTAGTATATTTTTTTAATCCAGATATTATTGTATTTAAACCACTTCCACCACTAATTACAACAACCTTTGGTCCATCATCAAATATATTTGTATTATATATTAAAGATTTTATATCCACTTTTCCTTTGTCTATATTTTTATGATTACTACTACTTTCAACAAATATTTCAAGTGTTCTTTTTTGGATATTTATAACTGAATAAACTATGGCAACAAAACCCACAACAAAAAATATTACCATCCAAACAACAGTACTAATTTCTGGTGTGTTTTCCACAATTATTGTACTTAATGAGTATACAAGTAGTGCTACTCCAAGTATTATACAAAGTATCCATCTTTTAAGCCCTAGACCAGGCTTTAACCATTCTTTTAAAGAATTCATTTTACTCTCCATCTACAAAAATAATTTCAGTTTCTAAATTTTTGTTTTCTTTTTCTTTAACAATTTTTTTAATTTTTTCTACAAGTTTTTTAACATCATCCGATGTTGCATTATTATAGTTTATAACAAAACCTGCATGTTTTGTACTAACCATTGCGCCGCCTACTTTAAGTCCTTTTAAACCTAATTCATCTAAAAGCATTGATGTAATAAATCCATCACCTCTTTTAAATGTACTTCCAGCACTAGGATAGTCAAGTGGCTGTTTATCTATTCTTCTTTGCATTATTTCTTTCATCTTTTTTACATATTCTTCTTTATCTACTTTTTTTAGTTTAAATACTCCATAAAGAATTATATGTTTTTCGTCTTGAAATATTGAACTTCTATATCCTAAATTTAGTTTATCTGTTTTATATTCACAAATTTCTAATTTATCATCTAAAAAAACTGCACTTTCAAGCACATCTTTAATTTCGGTTCCAAATGCTCCTGCATTCATTTTAATAGCTCCGCCGACACTTCCAGGAATTCCATAGATATTTGAAAGATCACCTAATCCATCTTTAGATAATTTTTTGATCATTTCACTTAATTTTAATCCAGCCCCTACTTTTACATAACTATTTTCATCATCTTCTTTTAAAATTTCTATACTGGCTATATTTATTTTAATTACCACTCCATTAAATCCTGAAGTAGGGAAAACTATATTTGTGCCGCTTCCTAATATAAAATATTTAATATTGTTTTCTTCTATATATTTCATAAGTTTTATAAGCGATTCTGTATCATTCACTTCTATAAAAACTTTACATTTTCCGCCTATTTTAAATGATGTATAATCTTTTAACTCATGATTTTCATATATATTATCTGAATTTACAATTTCTTTTAATTTTTCAAATAATGTATTTTTCATAGTATCTCCTAGTAGCCTTCAATTAATATTTCATCTGGCATTACTTTTTTATATGTTGCTAAAAAAGTAAAACTTGCATCTGTTACTCTTATTGTATCTTTTACTAATATTCCAAATTTTTCTGGAAAATATATTTGTGGTTCAAGTTTTATAACCATATTTTTCTTAATATGTGAATAGTTTCCAATTTTAAATATTGGTTCTTCATTTTCTTCTATACCTATTCCTGTTGCTGTAAAATAATTTATATTCCAATTAATTTCTTCTAATTCTTTTTGAATTTCTTTTTGAAATTCAGATATATTTAAACATCTTCTAATACTTTTAAGCATAGTGTCTTCTATATGATATATCTTTTCATATGCATCTTTTGCCTCTTTATATTTTACACTTATATCACCTAAGAAAAATGTTCTTGCAAGAGCAGATTTATATGAATCAGATGATGCAAGTATATCTATAATTACTATATCATCTTTAGCAAGTCTTCTAAAACCACCTTTATAATATGGATCTGCTGTATTTTCTCCACTTGCTACTCTAATGTTTTCAGGTTTTAAATTTCTTTTTTCTAATTCTTCTATTATTCTTTCTCTTATATCTATCTCAGAAACATGTGGGTTTATCATCCTATATGCAATATCCATCACATATCCTATCTTTTCCCCAACTTCTTTAATTTTTTCTATTTCATCTTCTTCTTTAACTTCTCTTATTTTTTCAATAATATTTTCTGTCTCAATTATTTCTGTTCTTAAAAGTCTTTTAAAAACATCTAATTGTTTTAATGTTAAAGATGTTACCTCAACACCTACTTTAAAATCTTCTCCTACAATATCTTCTAATATTTCTAAATCTTTTTCTTTTGATCTTACTAAAGTTCCTGAATAAATATTCAAAGAATTAAATGCTTCTTTTACATATCTATCTAATGTAAAAAAGACGCTTTCATCAAGTGTTACTATAAGAAAGCCTGGAATATTTATTCCAGTTAAATAAAATACATTTTCTTTGGTTGTAACAATTAAAGCATCTAAATTTAATCTTCTTAGCTCTTCTCTTAAAATATCTATTCTACTATTATTCAAAATATTCCTTTCTTATTTTTCACTAATTTTAGTAATATATGATCCTATTACATCAGATAAAAGCATAAATAGACCTAGTGCGTAATTTTGTGGTAAACAAAGAGTTATATAAAATGAAATAACTATAAAAGGTCCAAATGCAATATATTTTTCTGGTTCTTTTTTTATTGCTCTTATTAAAACTATAAAAAGTGAAAATACTGCTGAAATTACAAAAGAAGTTATTATTAAATTAATAGTTCCATATAATCCCATAAAAAGTCCAATTGGAGTAATGAATTTTAAATCTCCAAGTCCCATTGCTTCTTTTCCCGCAACTATTCCACCTATTATTGCTATAATTGAGAAAGTTATAAAAGCTACAGCCATACCTACAAGTGCATCTGTAAATTTATGAATATTATATATTCCGCTTAATACTGAAAATAATATTCCAACTTGTAATATACTTATAAATACTCTATTAGGAATTACTTTGTATTCTGCATCTACTAAAAATGCAATTAATAATAGTGGTGTAACACAGATAAATTTTAAATACTCAATTAATTTAGGAACTAATATTTGTCCTTCTACACCAAATATATTTCCTTTGTAATATGTTAATATTAAAAATGTTACTAAGTTTAATAATAATGCTAATAAATATTTTCCTGTTTCTTTTTTTAGAGATTTAATCATACCTCTTTGAAATATTGTTTCTTCTTTATAATAGTTAATTGCTCCCCAAGCTGTAAATATTCCAGCCGGTATACTTGCTATAATAGCTATAATAAGCATGTATATATTTATTGAATTTATCATTTGTGTACCTCTTTTAAATTTTATCTATTGTTTCTTTTGTTTTTACTTCATTTGTTTCTAAATATTTTTCTAAAACTTTTTTCTCAAATTTTCTAGCAATACCTGTATATATTGATTCTTTATTTTTTACAACTGGTAGTACAAGTATTGAATGCATTCCTTTTAAATTAGCTCCAAGAACATCTGTAAATATTTGATCACCTACAACTGCTACTTCTTTTCTTTTTAAATTCATCTTTTTTCTACCAATTTTAAAGCCTATTCCAAGTGGTTTTAATGCAATATATACATATGGTAAATCATATTCTTCGCTTACTTTTAATACATTTTTTCTTTTAATGGAATTTGAAACTATTATTATTTTTATTCCTGCATCTTTTACTTCTTTAATCCAATCTTCTAATCCATCAATTTTCGCATTTACCTTATGATTAATTAAGGTATTATCCATATCCACTATAATACCTTTAATATTATTTCTTTTTAAATAATCTATACTGATACTAGTTATTTTATCCACGTAAATATCTGGATATGTTTTTTTGCTTTTCATAAATATATGATATTATTAATAGTATCAAATTTCAACATATACATACTTTATATAATATATTTATATTAATATTTACAAAAAAATATTAAAGTGTTATTATACTTTATATGCGCTATTAGCTCAGTTGGTAGAGCAACAGACTCTTAATCTGGAGGTCCAGGGTTCGAATCCCTGATGGCGCACCAAAATATAAAAAGAGAAAAGTTATCTTTTCTCTTTTTCTTTTATATTTTACTTGCCTTTTTTTCAGTTTTAGGCTTTTTACTTTCTTCTGGTTTTTTAGGTTCTGCTGGTTTTTTAGATGTTTCTGGTTTCTTAGGTTCTTCCTTTTTTGGTGCTGGAGCAGGTGCTGCTTTTTGAGTTCCATATCTTATAGTTATTTTACCCATAGGTTTATAGTAGTCATTATGTATTACTTGATTTTTTACAAGTTTACCTTGTTTCCATAATTTATAATATGTTGTACTTCTAGCTCCGTCAAATCCTACTGCAGATCTTACTTCTTTTCCTTCTGGTAAAGATGGATCAGGTATTCTTTCTACTTGTCTACTTACAAATGATGATGTTGAACTAACTTCTCCTTTTACACCTTCATCTATACCCTTTATTTGAACTGTAACAGATCCACCATTTGCCCATGCAACAACCTTTATAGGTCTTGAAAGTGAATTTCTAAATCTTAAATCTTTTGATGGTGCATACATAGTAGCATCTCTTCCTCTTGGAACATATCCTACTACATATGAGTGTTGATGTCTTTGAAGTATATCCATACCACTTAATAATGCTACATTATATACTGTTGAAACAACTTGGCATATTCCTCCACCAACTCCCATTTCAACACCTTTTGCTGTAAATACTCCTGCTGCTGCATATCCTGTTGCTGCAGATACATCTCCTACCGCTCTTATAAATGAAAATTCTTCTCCAGGATTTACTATTGTTCCATTTATCTTTCTTGATCCTATTGCAAGGTTTTTGGCTCTAGCTGCTCCGCATCCTGGTGAGTTAGCTGTATATGTTGCAAGTATATCTTTAAATGCATGTTGTTCAAATTGTTCAGAAAGCACTTTTGGTTTAGTTATTTTTAAAGGAATAATATGTTTATCTTTATCTTCATTAATTATTTTTTCTGCTTCTTCTATACTTATTGCAAAATCTATTCCAACAACTTCTTTTTCAACTTTTTTAGTTTCTGAATTAAAGCTTGCATCTTTAACATCTTGTTTTGTCTTATTATGTATTTCATCAGCACTTAATTTTTTAGGCATTTTTTTATCTAGCATTAGATCTATTTTGCTTTCTTTGACATTTAAGAAATTTTTCATAATTTCTGCTTTTGTTTTATCTTTATCTAAAGCAAAACCTTCTTCACCATTTGTAACTATTAGCTTATCATTATCAACTACATATGTTACTTCCATAATTTTTCCTGGAAGCATTCCATCAATTTCTGAAAATGTTGTTAAAAGCTTATCTTCATCATATTTATAATTTGTAATTTTTACATCTGTTTTTTTATTTAATAAGCTTTTAATTACAGCTTTAGCATTACTAAAAAATCCATCATTTCTTCCAACATTATATGCATCTTCTGCTATTTTATCTAAATTTATTTTAAAATCTATATCTTTTGGACTTATAGTATATTCTTTTAAATGATTTATACTTTCATTAAATTGTTTATACTCTTCGTCCTTTTCTATTAACCCTCTTTCTTCTTGTTTTTTAATTATCTCTTTTGCTTCTTTTATATATTCATCTTTTATATTTATATTTCTACTTTTTTCAAAATCTTTTGCATATTTTTCATCTAATATATTTTTAATTTCTTCTTTAGTTTTATTTCCTAAATTTAAATTTTCAAAATATACATTATTTAAAACTTTATTGTCTTTTGTTTTTAAAAATATGCATAAAAGTAAAATTAAACATATGATAAATATTATAGATACAAAAGCAATTATACATTTAACAACTTTTTTATTTTTAGCTGGTTTCTTTTCTTGTTCCTTTTCTTCTTTTACGATTTCTTCAATAACCTCTGCTGATTCAGTAGTTTCGTTTTCTTCTTCAATTAAGTTGTTATTTTCATTATTTTCTTCTAATGTTTCTTCATTTTTTTCCATATCTAAAACATCTTCATTTTCTTTTAATTTTTCTTTACTCATAACCTCTCCTATAGCATATAGTCTATCAATCAAAGTAAACTTTTACAATACATAAAATTTATATATTTTTACTTAATTAGATCATTAATATCTACACCTTTTATTCTAACAGGAAGTATATTCGATGCAACTATTGATTCATTTCCTTCTATTTTCATATCTAGTTTTCCTTCAACACATACAACTCTATCTTCACCTATTAAATCTTTCACTCTTTCATACGTGTTTTCAAATGCCACTACTTTTATATTTCCATAAATATCGCTCATATCTAAAAATGTAATTACATTTCCTTTTTTTGTTTGTTTTCTTGTAATATTTTCAATCATACCTATATACACCACTTTGTCCCCTGTGGAATATGTCTTTGCATTTTTATCTTGTTCAAGTTCTTGTTGTTTTAAAAGTATATCTCCTTCTTCTTCATCACTCATTTCTTTTCCAAGTTCTCTTTCTAAACTTTCTGTGGTTTCTTTAAATATACTTGAATCTATTACTCCCATTTTCTTAAACGTTCTGTAATATGCTTGAAGAGGATGTCCTGAAACATATACTCCAAGCATTTCTTTTTCCATTAATAGTTTTTGAAATGTGCTAAATTCTTCCATTTCAGTATATATTTCTGGTTCTGTTAAATCATTTGTTTTATCTTCTTTTAAAATGTCTAACATAGATATTTGCCCTGACATAATATCTTGTTTATTATTCCAGTAATAATCTAAAACATCTTCAAAAGATGCATAAAGTGTTTGTCTATTTTTATCTAATTTATCTAAGGCCCCAGCTTTTATAAGTGCTTCTATACTTCTTTTATTTAAGTTTTTATCTTTCATTCTTTGTATAAAGTCATTAAATGTTTTGAAAATTCCATTTTGTTTTCTTTCTTCAACAATATTTTCTGCCGCTTTAAGTCCTAAATTTTTAATACTTCCAAGCCCGAATATTATATTTTTACTTTCCTTTTCTACACCAAATTTAACAAATGATTTATTAATATCTGGACTAAGAACTTTAATATTATGTTTATTTGCATCATCAATATATATTGGGATTTTATCTAAATTACCTATATAGCTATTCATTGTAGCAGCAAGCATTTCGGAAGTATAATATGTTTTTAAATACGCCGTCATATAACTAAGTGTTGCATATGCTGCAGCATGGGATTTATTAAATGCATATTTTGCAAATTCAAACATTTCATCAAATATTTTATTTGCACTTTTTTCATCTATTCCATTTCTAATACATCCCGGAACTAAAACATTTCCATCTTTATCTAATTCTCCATGGATAAATACTTTTCTTTCTTTTTCCATTATATCTAATTTCTTTTTCCCCATAGCCCTTCTTACAAGATCGGCTCTACCGAGTGAATACCCTGCAAGCTTTCTTACTATTTGCATAACCTGTTCTTGGTAAACCATACAGCCATATGTTACTTCAAGTATGGATTTTAATGCTGGGTGTGTATATTCAATATTATTTAGATCTTTTTTACCTTTAATATATCTTGGAATTTGATCCATTGGTCCAGGTCTATATAATGATACGCCTGCAATTATGTCTTCAAGATTATCTGGTTTTAAGCTTTTCATAAAGCTTATCATTCCTGGAGATTCAAATTGAAATACACACATTGTATCTCCCTTTTTCCAAAGATTAAACACATTTGGATCACTCATTTCTTTATCTACACTTACATCAATATCTCTTACCTTTTTTACTATCTTTTTACACTCTTCAATAACAGTTAATGTTCTAAGACCTAAAAAGTCCATTTTTAAAAGTCCGAGTTCTTCAAGTATTGTCATAGTATATTGTGTAACAATTTCTCCATCATTTACAGCAACTGGTACATAAGATATTAATGGTTTATCTGTAATAACTACACCGCATGCATGTGTAGACATGTTTTTTGGCATTCCTTCTAATTTTTTAGCTATATCTACGATATTTTTTACTTCCATATCATTATCATACATTTTTTTAAATTCTGCGTTTTCTTCTAATGCTTTTTCTAGTGTAATACCAGGTTTAAATGGTACAGATTTTGCAATTTTATCTACTTTAGGAAGTGGTATTTGAAGAACTCTTCCTACATCTCTAATTACAGCTCTTGCTGCAAGTGTTCCAAAAGTAATTATTTGAGATACATGATCTTTACCATATTTTCTTTCTACATATGCTAAAACTTCACTTCTTCTTTCATTACAAAAGTCCACATCAAAATCTGGCATACTTATTCTTTCTGGATTTAAAAATCTTTCAAATAGTAGATTATATTTAAGTGGATCTATATCTGTAATTTTAAGTGCATATGCTGCAAGTGAACCAGCCCCCGAACCACGTCCAGGTCCAACTGGTATTTTGTTTTCTTTTGCGTATCTAATAAAATCCCATACGATTAAGAAGTAATCTGTGAAACCCATTTTATTTATTACACTTAATTCGTATTCAATTCTATCTTTTATTTCATCTGTTAGCTCATTATATCTTTCTTTTAATCCTTCATAACAAAGTTTTTTAAGATATTCAAAATGCGACATTTTTTCACTTATCTCATAGTTTGGAAGTTTAGTATTACCAAATTCAATTTCAAGTTCACATTTGTCTGCTATTTCTTTAGTATTTTTAATTGCTTCTGGAACATTTTTAAATGCTTCGGCCATTTCTTCATAAGATTTTAAATATAGCTGATCTGTTCCAAATTTCATTCTATCTTCATCATAAATAGTTTTTCCTGTTTGCATACATAAAAGTATTTCATGTACTTCTGCATCTTCTTTATACATATAATGTGCATCATTTGTAGCAACTAATTTTATATTAAGCTTTCTAGCAAGATTAATTATTTTAGTATTTACAATATTTTGTTCGTCAAGTCCATTTGCCTGAATTTCAAGATAGAAATCATCTTTAAAAACATCTTTATACCATAAAGCTATTTCTTCTGCTTTTGCATCATTTCCTAAAAGAAGTGATTGTGCAATTTCACCTTGCATACATCCACTTAAAACAATTAATCCTTCACTATATTTTTTAAGTAGTTCTTTATCTATTCTGGGTTTATAGTACATACCGATAGTATTTGAATATGACACAAGTTTACTTAGATTTTCATATCCTTTATTATTCTTTACAAGTACAGTTAAATGGTATCTTGTTTTATCTTTTACAGGATCTTTATCTTCCATTTTTCTTTTTGCAATATATAGCTCACAACCAATAATTGGTTTTATGCCTTCTTTTTTACAAGCTTTATAAAATTCCATAACACCATACATAACTCCATGATCAGTTATTGCTATAGCTTTCATACCAAGTTCTTTTACTCTTTTTGGTATTTCTTTTATTCTATTTGCTCCATCTAAAAGACTATACTCTGTATGTACATGTAAATGCACAAATTCATTATCCATAATACTTTTCTCCCATATAAGATATATTTTTAGTATATCATAAAATTTGGATATAAAAAAAGCATATCTAAATATGCTTTTTTCTCTTCATTCTTAAATTCTATTAATTATTCTTCTGAAAGATTTGTCATAATGTAATCTACTATATCACTTACCTTTTCAACTTTTTCTACTTCTTCATCTGGAATTTCAAGTCCAAAAGTTTCTTCTAGTTCAAGCATAAATGATACTATGTCTAATGAATCAGCTCCTAAATCCTCTAAAAATGTTGCCTCAGGTGTTACTGCAGCATCTGATACTCCTAGTTGACTGATTATTATTTCCTTCACTTTGTTAAAAACTTCTTCTTTGTTCATTTTTCCTCCACATCTAGCTGACTTAAGCAGCTTCATAATAATTATATATATTTACTTAATAGAAAGCAAGTATGTTAATCTTTTTTAGGATAAGGCATTTGAAACATAGATATTTCTTCACCATTACACTTAAGTAAAATTATATCCTTACTTGTAGATTTAAACATCTCTATTTCTGCTTTTTTTTCTGTTTTTATTAAATTTATTAAATTTTCTATATTTTTATCTATCTCACCTTTGTAATTTGTACCTATAACATATTCTGGTTTAGCTTTTTCTACTAGATCTTGTGAAACATATTCATCTCTTCCTAAATTCCCTATTTTTAAAACATCAACATCTGGCCAGTATATATCTTTTTGTTTTTTCTTTTCTAGATCTCCTGTAAACAAGAAACTTTTTTCATCTAGTGTAAGTACAAAAGCAATAGATGCATCTGTTTTGTTTTTGGGTTCTGAATTTAAAACATTTAATATTTCTATTCTAGCTCTTCCAATATCTATAGTATCTCCTTTATTTATTTGAGTTAGCTTTTGTTTTTTATTCATAAGCACTCTTAAAAAGTTTTCTACCATAATATTATCTAGACTTACAAGTGGCATATATATCTTGTCTACATTCATTGTGTCTACTAAATTTGCAGCACCACCCATATTTTCATCTGTTGGAAGTGTAAGTATTAAATGATCTATTCTATTTACATCTTGTGTTTTTAAAAAGAATTTTAAATCTTCTACATCTGATGCTGTGCCAGTATTTACTAATATTGTCTGTCCACCTGTTTTTAAAAGTGTTGCTTCACTTTTTTTAAGAGGTATGTAATATATTTCAAGATTAGTAAAATTTGCTTTACCAGCTTCTCCAAAAATATTTTGAAAATCTATTGTAGATGGATTAACCGTACTATTTATACCTATTACAGGTGTTGCTTTTCTAAATTCTTCTATCTTTTTAGAAAAATCTTCTATCTCACCTGTATAGATACTACCTACAACTAAAAACGCAAGAGCACTTTCGATTAATATTTTTCCAAAATTACCCAATTTTTCCTCTTTCTTAAATATATTATACCTATTAATATAAATATAATCATATCTGTTATAAAAAAGCTATATAAATAACATTTGTAAGCTGAAATTTTAAAACTTATATATATTAATATATATGGTAATACAGACTCGGTAATTAATATTACATTTAAAAGTTTTTTAATTTTACTTTTCTTCTCTTCCGCATTTTTATCTTTTGTTTTTATATTTCCTAATCCAAATAATTTGTATATTAAAAATATATTTAGCATATTTATAATTATACTCATATTCAAGAATTTTATATTGTTTATTACTTCATTTTGAATACTTAAATTATTTGTAAATAGTTTTACTATTTTATATGGCTTTAGATATATAAAACTTACAAAGATAATTCCTAAAATCAATGTATATATTATTTGAAATCTAATATCTTCTTTACTTTTTTTTAGTTTTATATCTTGATATATTTTATTTGATACAAAATATATTAAATGTTTTATAAGCATAATTATTGAAAAAGATATTATAAAAACTATAGCTTTCCTTGGAAAATCTTTACTTTTATTTAAAAATAAATATATAAAAAGTATTAAGGCTGAAACTACTTCTAATATATATGGATATATTATTACATCCTTTTCTATATTTTTAATTCTTATTCTATCTTTAATTTTAAGCTTAATTATATTTTTAGTTTCTTTTAAAATATTTGCTTTTGTAAGATATTTTTTAATATCTTTAATAACTAAAACAATCATTAATATAGATGCTACAGAATATATTGTATTTGTTATATTAAAAAGCATTCCTAAAGTATATATGAATATAACTGCAATATATCTTAAATAAATATTGTTTGTTTTTTTATTATTTTCATTTTTACTTTTACTTTTATCTTTACTTTTATTTTCATTTATCAAAACATATTTTTTAATATTAATATAATTAAAAACATTAAATATAAATATTCCGCTTATATATGCTAAACTGTTTAACTTTATTCTTTCTGGCACTAAATAATATTCTAAAAAAATATTTGAACTAGCTAAGCTTTTATTTATTAGTGGAAATATTATACTTATTACCAGATAAAATGCTGCAGCTATTCCTAAGTTTAGTAATATATTGTTTTTTAATTCAGTAAATTTTAAATCTTCTTTTTTTAAAGATAATATGAAACCTATAAAAATATAGTGAATTAAAAAGATATTTAATCCTGGAATATTAGTTTTTAATGTAAATATATTTTCTTTAAATCTTATGCTTCCAGTAAAAATGAAAAAGCTTAGATATGTGATTAAAAATACAAATAAATAAAAAACAATATCACTGCTTTGCTTTTTTACTTCTTTTTTAATTTTTTCTATTTCTTTAGTGTTTTTCATTTTTTCTCCTAGTAAAAAAAGCACTCTCGTGCTTTTTGTTTAATTTATATTAAGCTTTTTTTAATTCGTTTAATTTTCTAGCCATTGAAGATTTTTTTCTTGAACCACTGTTTAATTTTATAGCTCCTTTTTTAACTGCAACGTCTATCTTCACTATAGCTTTTTTCATTGCTTCTTCTGCTTCTTCAACATTAGCTTCTGCTAATTTAGCTTCAAATGCTTTTACTGCATTTTTATATTCTGTTTTAATAATTTGATTTTGTTGTTTTCTTGTTTCAGAAGAACGCATTCTTTTTTCAGCTGATTTAATATTTGGCATTTTCTCCTCCTCTTAGTTTTTCCATTGTATCACACTTATATATTTGTGTCTAAATTAAGACTGAGACTTCTTATTTAACATAGATATTTTAAAACAAAAACTAAAATATTGCAAGGAGTTTGACTCCTTGCTCTTTTTTATTTCTAATTTAATCTATTTTTTATTTATTTTTTTGTTTTTTTAACTTTTTCAGTTTTAGCCATTTTCTTAATTGTTTCACTAATTTTTCTCTTCTTACCTTTAGCATTAGATTTTTCTGATTCTAATTCTTGACTTCTTACATAATTTCCGAAGTTTATAGCTACTATTGATATTACAAAGTAGAAAAAAGCCATAATGAATAAATCAGTAAAACCTTCCATATTATTTTGACTTGTTATTGCTACAAGTCCAGGCATAATTAAAATATACATTAATATTGGTAATTTATAATCTTTTCCTTCTTTGTATCCATAAGCTGTAGATATACAAGCTACAAGAGCTGGGAATAATATATATACAACATATGAAAATGGCATTAAATTTGTACTTTGTATAGCTATTGGTAATGCATAAAAGATATTAATAAGCATTATCATTGATATAACAAAAACATCATTATATTTTTGTTTATTTTTCTCTTTAGTATCCATCATTCCTCCTATTTAGTTTAATATTATATAAACTAATTCATTTTTTCAATTTAATTAATACTTATTTAATTCTTCTGTAGCTAATTTATTTGCAAGAACAGGATTTGCTTTTCCTTTTGTTTCTTTCATTACTCTTCCTACAATACTGCTTGCAACTCTGTCTCTTCCATTTTTATGATCTTCTATATATTTTGGATTTTCTTCAATTATTTTTTTAATTATATTCCTAATTTCATCTTCATCATTTAATTGTACAAGACCTAATTCTTTTATTACAGCTTTAGGATCTTTTCCTAAATATATTTCAGGTAATACTTCTTTTCTTGCATGATTTAAAGGTATTTCACCTTTTTTTACAATCTCTAAAAGTTCACCTAATTTTTCTGGATCTATATCATTTATTTTAACTGTTTCTTCTTTAATTTTACTTTGTATATCTGTCAAAATTAAATTAACAGCTCCATTATAGTCGTCTGTGTATTTTATTGTTTCTAAGAAAAGATTATATAAATTTTTATTAGCAATTAATATATCTATATCTCTTAAACTTAAATTATATTCTTCTTTGAATTTCTTTCTTATTTCATTTGGAAGCATTTCCATATGATATTTTATATCTTCAATCCAATCCATATCTAGTTTAATTACTGGTATATTTGGTTCTGGAATATATTTATAATCTGCTGCTGTTTCTTTTTCACGCATAAATACTGTTTCATTTATGCTTTCATCAAACCTTCTTGTTGTTTGAACTTCAGTTTCATTATTTTCAATAAGTTTTTTCTTTCTTTCTATTTCAAACTCTACAGCTCTTTCTAGATTTGATATAGTATTTATATTCTTTACTTCTGTTCTTGTTCCAAATGGTTCACCTGGTTTATTTATAGATATATTAAGATCACATCTTAATGATCCATCTTCCATCTTACCATCAGATATTCCTAAAAATGTAACTATCTCTCTTATTCCTTCAACATATTTTTTAGCTTCATATGCTGATGTCATTTCTGGTTTTGAAACTATTTCAACAAGTGGTGTTCCAGCTCTATTGAAATCTATTAATGTTAAATTTCCAGGGTGATATTGTTTTGCTGTATCTTCTTCAACATGTACTCTTTCAATTCCTATCTTTTTAGTAGTTCCATCTTCTAGAGTTATTTCTATATATCCATCACTTCCAATTGGAAAATAGTTTTGTGTATCTTGGTATCCACTAGATAAATCTGAATA
Source organism: uncultured Clostridiaceae bacterium (assembly GCA_946998225.1). Taxonomy (GTDB): domain Bacteria; phylum Bacillota; class Clostridia; order TANB77; family CAG-508; genus CAMPYH01. The sequence goes on from CAMPYH010000003.1 coordinate 134,262, forward strand.
GAAATAGTTCTTTCTATCAAATTTAGCTCTTGGATCTATTTTAAAGTTTAATGCATGACATGCTTTTATAGCTTGTTCAAATGCTTTCTTATTTGGAAGTGGAAGTACTCCAGGGTGTGCTAAATCTTTTGAATTTACATTCATATTTGGTTGTGAAATTGTATCTACTTTTGCACCTGAAAACATTTTTGTATTTGTTTTTAACTCAAGATGTATTTCAATTCCTATTACTACATTATACATTTAATGCCTCCTTATTTAATGTTTTTGCAAAATTAAATAAAGTGTTTTCACAAAATGGTTTAGCACATATTATTACTTCATCTTCATTTAATTTCATTTTTAATGCTGGCATTCCTGATAAAACTACTGCTGATGCAAAGTTTAATTTTATATTTTTCTCATCTGCTTCATTTAAATTTGAACAATTTAAAACAAGTACTTCATCATCATTAATCATCTTATTCATTTTTTCAGATATTAATCTTCTAAGTTTCATTGCTCTAAAGTATGTATCTTCTAAATTTTCTTTATTAAGTACAAAACTTCCTAAAAGATTTACTTTTTTAGCCTCATATTCAAAATTTGATCTTGAATTAATTATTATTTCTTCATATGAATTTCCTTTTTCTCTTAATCCATATCTTATTCCATCTATTGCTGCTAAATTAGTGCTAGCTTCTCCATATGTAATTATATCTAAAACTGTTTTAGATAAATTTAATACTTTATCTTCTGAAAAACTATCTAAATCTAAATCTTTTGATTTAACTTCTGATTTTTCAAATATAAAATTTTCTTCTTTACAAGTTAAATCCATCATATCTTTTCCAGAAATATCTTCTAATATTTGAATTATATCTTCAATATTTTTGCTATATATTGATATATTGTCCATACTTGATACAAATCCAAAAAGACCATATCTAGATACTCTTCCATAACTTGGTTTAAATCCAATAATTTCTCCTTCTTTTTCATTTAGCATATTTAAACCAGTTTCAGCTATAACTGCTATATTTTCATTATTCTCATTTATTTTATTTAAAATATTTTTATTATATCCATTTTCTAAACCAAATTCATTATTTAGTTTTTCAATTTCTATATTATATTTTTTCTCATTTAATCTATTTATTATTGTAGCTGTATATATTGAAGTAAAACCTTTTAATGTTTTACTACTTCCATCTACTTCTTTTCCTTTTACACTTATATTATTTGAAATTATTATATTCTTCATTAATTCACCACCTTTGGAATTGTGAAAAATCCATCTTTATATTCATCTGAAAGTGAAACCGCTTCTTTTGAATTTTCAACTTGATCTGAAACAACATCATCTCTTAAATATGTTATTTCATTATCATAGATTGGACTTACCATAATTTCTGTTTTTTCTAAATCTATATTTATATTTTTTATTTCATTTATTTTTTCTTTAAATTCTTCTAAATCTTTCATAAACTTTTCAGTTTCTTGATCATTTAGTTTTAATTTCATATCTTTTTCAAGAATTTCTATTTCTTTATTTTTCATTATTCGCCTCTTTATTTTTTAGTTTTTTCTCTTTTTCTTCACCAGGCTTATTCCAAGAAATATAATCACATGTTGTTTCTTTGTTCTTTTCACCTTTGTTATTTTCACATATGTAAAATTTATATCCACGTCTACTTTTTCTTTCAACAACTTTTCCGCCACATTTTGGACATTTTCCAACTTCAACAATATCTAAAGATATTGTGTTTTTACATGCTGGATATCCTGGACATGCTAAAAATCTTCCATATCTGCTTTCTTTATATACCATCTTTCTTCCGCATTTTTCACAAACTACATCTGATTCTACAACTTCTTCTTTAGCTTTTTCTTTTAATTCAAGTGAAGAAAGTTCTTTTTCTGCTTTTTCTAATTCCTGCTCAAATTCCTTATAAAAGTTTTCCATTAACTTCTTCCACTTTACTTGTCCTTCTTCAATCTCATCTAGTTTTTCTTCTACATTTGCTGTAAATTCAATATTTACAATATTAGGGAAGAATTTTTCCATTATTTCTGTTACTAAAAATCCTGTATTTGTTGGTTTAAATTGTCTTCCTTCTTTTTCAACATATTTTCTAGAAAGTATTGTTGAAATGATTGGTGCATAAGTACTTGGTCTTCCTACACCATTTTCTTCAAGTGTTTTAACTAGTGTACTTTCAGTAAATCTTGCTGGTGGATTTGTAAATTTTTGTTCTTTATTATATTTAACAAATTTAACTTTTTCATTTTCTTTTAGTTCCGGAAAAACATTTTCATCTTCATCTTCTTTTTCGTCTTTGTTTTTATCTTCATCACTAATAGATTTATATACTTTTAAAAATCCATCAAAATTAATTTTAGAACCATTTGTTCTAAACTCATATGTACTTGCATCTAATTTAACTGTAACTGTATCATAAACAGCTGGTGCCATTTGTGAACATAAAAATCTTTTATATATTAAGCTATATAATTTGTATTCATCACTAGTTAAATATTCTTTTATTTCTTCGGGTGTATATTCTAAGCTTGTAGGTCTTATTGCTTCATGTGCATCTTGAGCGTTTTTACTTTTTCTGAAATATCTTTTTTCATAATATGTATTACCATATTTTTCTTTAATAAGTTTTTCAGCTGCTTGCATTGCATTTTCAGCAATTCTAGTTGAGTCTGTTCTCATATATGTAATTAGACCTGTTTGACCTTTTTTAGGAATATTTACACCTTCATAAAGTCTTTGTGCTACCATCATTGTTTTTTTAGTACTAAATCTTAAAACATTTGATGCTGTTTGTTGTAATGTACTAGTTATAAATGGTGGAGCTGGATTTCTTTTTTTAGTACCTTTTACAATTTCCTTAACTTTTATATTATTTGTATCAATACTATCTAAAATTTCTTTTACTTCTTTTTCACTTTTTATTTCTTGCTTTTTACCATCTTTTCCGTAAAATTTAGAAACAAACTCTGTATTTAAATCATCTTTTAATACCATTTCTAAATTCCAATACTCTTCTGGAATAAATGCATTAATTTCTCTTTCTCTATCTACAACAAGTTTAAGAGCAACCGATTGTACTCTACCTGCTGAAAGACCACTTTTAACATTTTTCCAAAGTATTGGTGAAATTTTATATCCAACTATTCTATCTAATACTCTTCTTGCTTGCTGTGCATCTACAGTATTTTCTTCTATACATCTTGGTTTTTTTAAAGCTTCTTCTACAGCATTTTTTGTTATTTCATTAAATGTTACACGAACATTTTCTTTTCCATTTATATCTAAAATATGTGCAATATGCCAAGCTATAGCCTCACCTTCACGGTCAGGGTCAGTTGCAAGATATACAACATCTGCTGCTTTTGCTTCTTTTTTTAATTCTTTAATTAAATTGCCTTGTCCTCTTACATTAATGTATTCTGGTTCAAACTTCTCTAAATCTACACCCAGTCTTGATTTCGGAAGGTCTCTTACATGTCCCTTTGATGCTATAACTTTTGTTGATTTAGGAAGCATTTTCGAGATTGTTTTTGCTTTTGTTGGTGATTCAACTATTATTAGTTTCTTCATGTACTGTCCTTTTTATTTTTCTTCTATATATTCTTTTATTTCATCATATATTTTATCTAATGCATGATTTTCTTCTCTATTTGCTTCAATGTTTTTTCTCATTACACTTAATTTATCTTCATTATTTAAGATAAATAATAGTTTTTGTTCTAATACTTCAGAATTTAATTCTTCATTAAGAATAATTTCTGCTCCTCCATTTTTTTCAAGAAGTTTTGCATTATCTATTTGTCTATTTGCTTTTTGTGATGGAAGCGGAATAAATATTGTAGGAAGCATTACCTCTAAGATTTCAGAAACAGTTATTGCTCCAGCTCTTGTTACAGCTATATCTACACTATTTAGAATTTCTTCCATGTTGTATATATATGGGAATATCTTCACATTTTCAATATTATTAATGTGTTTTCCGTTTTCTTTTAAGTTTTCCTTTATTCCTTCATAATTATTTTTACCTGTTGCAAAAATTAATTGAAAATCTTCATTTTTAAAAAAGTCTTTAATTATTAATGGTACAACCGCATTATTTATTTGTCTTGCACCTTGACTTCCACCAAAAACAAGTATTGTTTTTTTATTTGGAAGAAGTCCGAGTTTATCAAAAACTTCTTCTTTATTTATTTCTTTTTTAGTTATGCTAATAGGATTTCCTACAAACTTTACATTATCTTGATATTTAAAAAACTCTTTAGAATTTTCAAATCCAATTAAAATTTTATTTGCTTTTTTATTTTGTGCTCTTATTGCAAGACCTGGATATGCATTTGATTCATGGAATACAATTGGAATATTTAGACTTTTAGCCGCTCTTCCTACTGCATATGTTATATATCCTCCAGTTCCTATAACTAAATCTACATTATTTTCTTTTAATACTTTTTTAGCCATTCCTTTAGATAAGAATAAATTAATAAATTGTCTTTTTATATTCACTGGTGTTGGTGATATTGCAAAACCATATGCTTTAATTAATTTTAAATCGTATCCTGCTTTTTCTACAAGATCTCCTTCAATACCTCTTTCTGTTCCTATAAATATTATATCTACGTCATCTCTTTTTTCTTTAATCTTATTTGCTATTGCAATTCCTGGATTAACATGTCCTGCAGTACCTGCTGCTGCAATTGCTACTGTATATTTTTTCATACATTGCTCCTTATTTTTTATTCTTTATAATTATTTACTCTTGAAATACTTATTAAAATTCCTATTGCTAAATATGTAACCATTATTGAAGTTCCTCCAGAACTAAAAAATGGTAAGCTCATTCCTGTAACTGGAATAAGTCCTATAGCAACTGCTATATTTACAAATATTTGTATTGTAAAAAATGCTGTAAGTCCTACTGATATTAATTTTCCGAATATATCTTTTGAGTTCATTGCTATTCTCCATATTAAAAATATTAATAAAAAGAATGCAATTATAACTGCTACTGCTCCTACTAATCCAATTTCTTCTACAATAATTGCAAATATAAAGTCATTTTGCGCATATGGTAAATATTTTTTCTTTTGTATACTTTGTCCGATTCCTTTTCCAAACCAACCACCAGAGCCTATTGCTATTAAGCTTTGTGTTATTTGGTATCCTTTCCCTTGCGGATCACTCCATGGATCTAAAAATGTTTTAACTCTCGATCCTCTAAATCCTGCTTCACCTGGTTTTATTTTATATTTTATTACTCCATATATTCCAGACATAGCTATAGCTGCCAAAGATATAATATATCTTAATTTTATTCCAGATGCAAAAATTATAGCTAAACTTATTGATGTTATAACAAGCGCTGATGAAAAATGGTTTTCAATTCTAAATATTAAACCAGATATAAAAAGCACTACTCCTAAAGGAAAAATAATAGATTTTTTTATATTATCTATATCTCCATCTTTAATAATTTTTGAATAATATGAAGATATATATAATATCATAAATATTTTAACAAACTCTGAAGGTTGAACACTAAATCCACCTACACTTATCCATCTTTTAGCAAAGTTTGATTCATATCCTAAAAAATGTACCAATATTGGTGATGCTAATGCAGCTAATAACAGCATCAATCTACAAAATCTATTATTAAATATCCTGTAGTCTATGCTTGCAAATATTGCACAAAGTACAACTCCAACAGCAGTTGCTTTTAATTGTTTAGATAAATAATAAAAACTATCACCTGACTCACTAAGAGCTACTGGAGAGCTTGCTGAAAAAAGCATTATTATTCCAAATGTTGCTATTAAAACAACCAAAATTATAAACCAAATATCTGGAGTTCCTTTTACGAACAAACTTGGTTTTTCTTCTTTGCTTATTTCAATATTTCTACTTCTTATTCTATTATTTGTCTCTTTTTCCATATTTCTTTAATTTTTCTTATTTATTTTTCTTTTGTTTTATTTTATTAGCGCACTATATATGCAATATATCCTAATATACATCCTATTAAAGTTATTGCTGAAAATATAAATACAACTTTAAGTTCAGACCAGCCTTTTTTCTCAAAATGATGATGTATAGGAGCCATTAAGAATATTCTTTTTTTAGTCTTTTTGTAGTATGCGACTTGTAATATAACTGAAATTGCTTCAACTACTGGTATTATTCCTATTAGGAATAAATAAAGTGGAATATTTAAAGCTATTGCTGAAACACCTATAACTCCACCTAAGAAGAATGATCCAACATCACCCATAAAAACTTTTGCTTTATTCCAGTTATATATTAAAAATCCTAAAAATCCTCCAATTGTTGAAAGAAGAAGCATTGCTACTTCACTATTTTGCATTTTTAAAGAAACTGTTAATAAAAACATCATTATAATTATACCAACAGATGATGCAAGTCCATCTATTCCATCTGTTAGATTTAATGTATTAGTTGTTGCTAAAAGTACTATTATACTAAATGGTATGTATAAAAGTTTATATAATGTAACTTCTCCACCAAATGGTATATTAAGTATAAAATCTTTTTTAAAAGCAAATACCATTAAAAGTGAAAATATTAATCCTATTACAGCTACACTTCCTAATTTTTTCTTTGGACTTAATCCATCAGTATTTCTTTTTTCTATCTTCAAAAAGTCATCTACAAATCCTACAAGTCCACATCCAATTGATGCAAATAGAATATGTGCAAAATATCCTTTAGCTTCAATTGATCCAGATAATAATGTAATTATCCCCATTAAAAGTACTGTTAAAATTACAAATATTCCACCCATTGTAGGTGTTCCGCTTTTTGCTAAGTGGCTATCTGGTCCTTCTAGACGAACAATTTGTCTTAATTTTCTTTTTTTCAAAAATTCAATTGTATACTTTCCTAAAATTATTGAAATTACAAATGAAATTATTAAATTTTGTATCATTTTACACCTCTATCTTAATACTATTTCTTCTTTATTATCTTCTAAAAACTTATTAATTATTTCTCTTTGGTTTACAGCTTTTTTTCTACCCTTTATATCTAACTCATTATCTCCCATTCCAAAAATTGCTATTAAATCTCTTTTTTGAATATTGTATAAAGCACTTACTACTGCTTCTTCTCTATCTAGGTATATAAATGGTTTTGTTCTTTTTTTGTCTATTCCAAGCATTATCTCACTTATAATTTGATTTTGATTTTCAAATTTAGAACTTCCTGTAGTTATAATTGATATATCTGACTGTTTTGAAAGCACTTCTCCAAGCTTCTTTCTTATATTTTTTTCTTCTTCGATTTCTTCAGCATTTTCTTCTTTAATTTTGCTTTCTCTTAGTTTAATTTCTTCTTTTATCTTTTCTTTTCTCTCTTCTTCATTTTCATATTTTTCTATTTCACTAGCTTTTAAAGGAAGTGCATCATATATATCTAGTCCATCTCTTGAAACTAAAACAACTGTTCTTCCTGTTACAAGTTTTTTAGCTTCTTTTAAGATTTTTTCAATTTTTAAAGGATTACTAGTTTTGTCTAAAAGTATTTGAAGTCCTAAATCATTTTTAAGCATTTCTTTACTATATGGTATATATGTTTCATTAATTGATTCTTTAATCACATCTAAATTCTTTGATGTAGATATTCCATATGTTAAACTTGCAAGACTTGCATATACAGCATCCATGCCAAATATTGAGCTTGTTATTCTTTCTACTTTACCATTTACAATTACAATATAGTTTGTATCATTTGCTCTAATATTTACATCTGTTGCATTATATGTACTTTTGTTTGCTATGCCATATGTAAGATAATTTTTATTTACATTTTTGATATAATCTGCCGCTATATCATCATTATTTATTATATTTGTATTTGCATAAATAAATAATTTTAAAATTCCATCTAAATATTCATTTATATTTTTAAAATTATATTCCCAATATTCTTTATCTTCAGATATATCTGTAAAAATACCTGTTTCAAATATTGTTCCTAAATACATATCATCTGCAAGAGATACTGCTGATGTATTTATTATTAATGTTTTTATTCCGCTTTCTTTATATTTTGAAAGTAATTTTTGAAACTCTAATGTATTTTCTATATATTCATTTTTTTCATTTAGATATAATGCAGAAACACCTAAATTTTCATATACCTTTTTAATATATTCAGCTAATAGCTCGCTGTTTTCATCTCCATATATTCCAACAACTTTAAGATCCATAGATGGATTTTCAAAAAAGTTTATAGCTATATTTGCTTCTCCAGCTTTAATATTTGAAATTGGTATTATATTTGTATTTGAAAACTCTATTATTTCTTTAAATAATGTATCAAAATCTTTATCCTCATAGATATCTTTTGAAATAACTATATTTCCTATTTTATGTTTTAGTATTTCTTTTATTTCTTCAAATATCTCTGACTTTGTTTTAATTAATACTTTCTTATTTTTACTTTTACTTTTATATATACTTTTGGTATTTCTAACAATATATAAAATATTTTGAACATTTAAATTCTCTTTTTCTTTTTCAAAAGCATTTAATTCACAAAACACATTTGTTATTTCTAAATCTTCTTTTATATCTTTTACATCAGGTATATTTTTTAAAATATTACTTAGTTTCATTCACTGGCCTTTCTTTTTTCTTTTTATTTATAAAGTCTAATATATTATTATATATTTTTACAAAAAAGTTTTTATTATCTTTTTCTATTTCTGTAATTACAATAGGTTCTATAAAATCTTCAACATCTATTCTTACATAAACAGTATTATTGTTTGATTGTTTTTGCATATGTAATTTTTCTGAAGCTATTTTTTCTATATTATTTAAACTTAATTTATTTTGAAAACTAAGTTCAATTTGAGAATTTTCTTTTTCAATTTTACTTATTTCATCATTTATTTTTGCTACTTCATTAACTTTTTTATCAAGCATTTGTTCTCTATATAATATTAATATAGAAAGTACAACAAATATAATTGTTAAAATTACAAATGATTTATTTATTCCCCTTTTGTTTTTAGGTTCATTCACTTTTTTTACATTTAAAGGTTTAGAAGAATTTATTCTCCTAATTTGCTCATTCCTATTATTTACATTTGTTTTTCTATTTTTATTTTCTATATTTCTATTTCTATTCATTTTATACTTTAATATTTCTTTTAATTATGTATAAATCCTCTTAAAATTGCAGATCTTGCTCTTTTGTTTTCTTCCATTTCCTCTTTTGAAGGTTTTATCTTTTTACCTTTTATTAGTTTTCCATAAGATTTAAAATTACATACACAAACAGGAAAATCGGGTGGACAAGTACATTTTCCTTCTAATTCCACCATTGTTTTTTTAACTATTTTATCTTCTAATGAATGGAATGTAATTATTAAAAGTACTCCATCTTTATTTAAACTATATACTAAATTTCTAACTGTTTCTTCTAAATTATTTAATTCTCCATTTACTTCTATTCTTAATGCTTGAAAAACCTTTTTAGCATTATGTCCGCCTTTTTTATTAAACCCTTTAGCTCTGTCTATGATATCTACAAGCTCTAATGTAGTTGTTATTTCTTTTTCTTCTCTATTTTCAACTATTCTTTTTGCAATTAATCTTGCTTTTTCTTCTTCACCATATTCTTTAAAAATCTTTGTAAGCTCTTCCTCAGTATAATTGTTAATTATATATTTAGCATCTAAAGTCTTACTTTTGTCCATTCTCATATCTAAAATTCCATCATGTATATAACTAAATCCTCTTTCAGGATTATCTATCTGGTATGATGACACACCAAGATCTAAAAGTATTCCATCTACTTTTTCTATATTTTCTTTTTTAATTATTTCTACAATATTTTTAAAATCATCATTTACAAAAATTAATTTAGTCTTTTCATTTTCAGGTTTTAAATCGTTTATCTTTTCAAGTCTTTCTTTAGAAACTTTTAAAGCTTCCATATCCTTATCTATTCCAATAAGTATTCCTCTTTTAAGCCTCTTTAAAATTTCACTTGAATGTCCTGCACCTCCAAGTGTACCATCTATATATATTCCGTCTTCTTTTATATTCAAATTTTCAATGACTTCATTTAATAAAACTGATGTGTGTTTAAATTCCATATTTTTTCCTATTTATTTATAAAAATATATCATAAATGAAATGTTTTTAAAAGTTTAATATATTTCTTAATTAAGATTTAAAGTACAACAAATAAGATTTAAAATAAAAGTAATTTATAAAAAATAAGTAAATAAAAAAGAAAGTAATATTACTTTCTTTTTATCTTGTTGGAAAATGTATTTCAAATAAGTTTCCCATGCCTATAACTTCGACAGTGTTATCTTTTATGTCTTCAAGAAGTCCAATTCTTAATCTCCTGCTTTTGTCTATCTTTCTTTGATAACATCTGCTATACAGTTCTCTTTCTTTTTTTCTTTCTGCCTCATCAAGGATTTCATAATTTTTAATTCCATACATATCTTGCCATACATCTTCTTCCATTACGGTTAAATAACCATTTTGGTACATAACTACCACTTCATCTTTAATCTTCCATTCTGTTGGAATAATCATTCTTCCTTTTTGATCTAGTTTTCTAACATATTTTCCTTTCATTTTCACCCTCACCTTAAAATTTTAAAGTTTTTTATCTTTTCACTACATATATATTATACCATAAAACGCTGTTATTGTTTAATTTTAAGCTGCATTTCTAAGTGGATCAATTTTTGGAAAGTTTTTAATATTAGCTATATTTTTTCTATATTTTATTTTTCTTGTTTCACCATTAATATATATTTGAAGCATATCTAAAGATACCTCGTCTTTTATATTGTTTGCTACAATATAATTAAAGATATTTTTAATTATATTCCTTTCTTTTAAAAAATTTTTAGAAACTCTTTTTTTCTTGAACTCAACTTTTTGATTTAATACATTTAAACTTTGAACTATTATGAATCTAACTTTTTTAATTTTTGATTTAACTACAAAATCATTATTATCTAATCTGATTTTTTCAATATTATATATACTTTCATTTTCATGAAGCTTCATTAATTCTTTTTCATCTTCTTTTTCACTATCTATTTCATTTTCTTTTTCTTCTACCACATATTTTATTGTTCCAAAACTTTTGTTAAAACTTCTTTCTAAAATTTCAAAATTTTTTGTTTTAAAAAAACTATTTATTATTTTTCTTTCTTCTAAACTTAAATTGTTCTTACCTTTCATCTTGCTCATATATTCATTATACATGTTCTTTCAGTTTTAAGCTATTTTAAAGCATTTTTTCACTTTTTCATTGATTTAACTATCTTTAATGCTTTTCATTATGTAAACGAAGCAAAAAAAAAGGGCTAACCCTTTATTTCAAATTTCTTTTAAATTTTACCACTAGCTTTTTTATGTCCATATATTGAAAAACCTGCAATTAGAACAAGTGGTATTATAACTGCGATATATCCTGTGTCTAATCCAGCTTCTGGATTTTTAAGTGGTTCTTGTCTTAAAGGAGATTCCCCTCCTCTTCCGTTATTTACATCTGGAAGTCCTGGTCTATCTGTTAAAGATAATTTTACTGATACATCATCTAAGTTTCTTAGATTATTTACTTTAATATTTTTAAAAAGTATTCTTGTTTCTGTTTTTCTTGCAGATGAAGCTGAAGTACTTGTTGTAAGATCTACAGGTGCTTTAAAATCGCTTTTTGCTTTTAAATTTATTTTAGCTATATTTGTAGTTGTTTTAATTTTTTCAGATGTAGTTAACTTTAATTGTTTTGTTGTGGCATTATATATTTTTGTATTCCAAATTTTATCTTCATCTATATCTTCTCTTCTTACTGTGTTAAATACATCTTCATCAACATCTAAATTTAAAACAACAGATGATATACCTGATGAAATTGTTATATTACTTATTTTTACATCTAGTATTATTGTATCCGAAGGTTTAACAACATTTTTACTTGGCTCTATTGTTAATGTAGCAGGTTGAGTCATATTGTTTGTTGCAAATATATTTATATTCATAAATGCCATTAATAGTATTAATACTAATGCAAATACTTTACTTTTAATATTTTTCTTAGATAATGTTTTAATCATTTTATCTCCAATCTAAACTTTTTCTTAAATTAGTATATATGCTTTTTTTTAATATTTAAATTAATACATCTCTTTTTTACAGATATGTAAAATTTTATTAATATACTCTAAAGTTTTAAATAAAAAAATAATTAAATTAAAAATTAAAAAATAAAACTGAAAACATAAAAAGAATAATAAAATCAAAAATTATAAAAAATGAAATAAAAAAAAGACCCAATGGGTCTTTTAATTATCTACCGTTTACAACATCTTTAAGGTTTTTACCTGCTTTGAAAACTGGTGATTTAGAAGCTGGTATTACCATTTCTGCTCCAGTTTGTGGGTTTCTACCTTTTCTTTCTGCTCTGTCTCTAACTTGGAAAGTTCCAAATCCAACTAATTGAACTTTTCCTCCGTTAACTAATTCTTCTGTAATTGTTTCTAATACTGCGTTTACAGCATGTTCTGCAGCTTTTTTAGTTGTTTCTGTTTTTTCACATACTGCTGCGATTAAGTCTGACTTATTCATCATTTCCTCCTAAAATATTTTTGGTTGTTTTAAGCACTTCTGCTTTCTTTTGTGTTTAAAGGGTTTTCCCTCTAAATTCATTTTTAATATAGCACAGCTTTTTGCATCTTGCAATAGTTTTAAGCAGTTTTTAAAGAATTTTAACATTTTCTTCTTTTATTTTACTTAAATAACCGTTTAAAAACGTTGATGTTTCCATCTTTGTTTTGTTTTCCGGTTGGATCACTAATATTTGTATTAAATCATCAGTAGATTTAACAAACATCTTCTTCCCTTTTACAATTAGCGTTCCGGCTACTAAGTCAATTATATCTGTTTGATATTTTTTTGCAAGTTCTTTTTGAATATTTTCAAATTCTTCTTCGCATTTTTTAACAATTTGTGTTTTCCATATCTTAACATTTAAAGATATATTTGCATTTGTTCCAATTGACATTGAAAATGCTCTTACTTTATTATGTATGTCTTTTGCTGATTTATTAAAATCTAGTTTTGACATATCCTTTGTTAATTTTTTTGTATATGTTGCATCTTTTTCATCTTGCTTTTTAGGATTTGTTTTTCCATTTTTAATATTTTCTATTACATTTAATATATTTTCATTAGTTATATCTAAAGCTTTATTAAATACATCTAATGTTTGATCATTTTCTAAAATATTAAATTCTTTTTCAAAAATTATATCACCTTCATCCATCTTTTCATTCATATTAATGATTGTAACACCTGTTACATCATCTCCATTTAATATGGCTGTTTCAACAGGTGATGCTCCCCTATATTTTGGAAGTAATGAAAAGTGTACATTTATGAAACCATATTTTGGAAGATCTAATATTTTCTTTGGAAGTATTTTCCCATATGCTACTACAAGTGCTAAATCTATTTCATATTTTTTAAACTCTTCTATAAATTCATCATCAATTACTTTTGGTGTTAAAACCTTTATTTCATTTTCTTCTGCAAGCTTTTTAACAGGTGTAGGTTCTAATTTTTTTCCTCTTCCTCTTATTTTATCTTCTCTTGTTACAACTAATTTAATATTTAAATTACTTTTTTCAGAATTATTTTTTATTAAATATTCCAGTATATTTTTCGAAACCTCAGGGCTTCCCATAAACGCAATATTCATCTTCTCTCCTTTTTTCTATACTTCCTTGCTTTTTACCTAATTTATTTATATATTTTATATATATATATTATATATATTTTAAGGAAAATTATGCAAAAACAAATTAATAATATTAAAAACTTTTTTAAATCTTTAACCAAAAATATTAAACCAATTAATATAGGTGAAAACAAAGATTTAAACTTATCTATATCTTTTGTATTAACACTAATTAGTATCTATCTTTGTTTTAATAGATTTTTAGAAAGTGTGATAATACTTTTTACAGGTTGTGCTACATCATATTTTAGCACATTTTCACATCTTCTTTCTTTATCTGTTATAACTATAGCATATTTTACAGCAATAGAGTCTAAAAATGTTAAACATAAGATAAATGATAACACTAAATTAAATATTTTTCATTTTTATGCATGGATATTTATTATATATTCTGTATCTATGACAGTTGAAATCGTTAACAAACATATGATTAAAATGTATTTTTACCAAAATAATTTAATAGAAAACATTTTTTTATTAAAGCCTGCATTAATTACCACTGCTCTTGCTACATCATATTTAATGTATTTTGGTATATACCTTTTATATAAAAAATATGTATTACGAAACAGAAAAAATATATATAATTTAGTACATGCAAAAGGTATATCTTTTAGTAAAAATATAAAAGAGAAAAAAGATACAACAAATATTACATCAGATAAATCTATATATTATTTTGGAAATAATAATTTATTAACATTTGAAACAAAAGATCTTTTAAAGCACCTTGTTGTATTTGGAAATAATGAATTAAAATACAAATATGTTTTTGAACCTCTTTTTATGTTACAAGTTAAAAGAAGACAAAATTATTTAAATAAAGCAAATGAAGTTTTAAATACATTAATTAAAGAAAACATTTGTACATTAAAATCTAATTACACTGAAATGGATTTAAATAATGGTTTAACATTTAATATGGTTACACCTACAAAAGGTATGGAATTAGATTTCAAAAAGAAAACCACAGATATAACAACAATAGATGGATTAATACAAAAAAGTATAGGTCTAATATATATTGCAGAAGAATATAATAATTTTAAAGATCTAATATATAAAGTTAATAAAAATCAACAGGCAGAAGTTATAGGATTTAAAGAAGTATCAAAAAAAGAATATAAAAACATTACCTTTAAAGGACTAAATCCTTTAGCACATGACAGTTATAAAAAAGTTAAATATAATACATTAAAACTTATACAAGATATTTTAAAATCAAATAATCAAAGTTTAATTTATGAAGAAACAAATGTATTTTTAGAAAATGTTATTAGCTTACTATATTTAACATACCCAATAAAAGAAAAAAATGAATATCCAGATATGAATAATCTTTTATCACTACTTCAAAATTTAAACTTTTTAAAGATATTAAATACAGAATTAAAAGAAAAATTTCTAGATAAACAAATATTTTTATCTAAAGACGAAATAGAAATATATCAAAATACATATCTATATTTTGAAAACGAAGTATTTAAAAGCAATATCTCAAACGATTCTGAAAGTCTTCAACAAAAAATATTTAGAGATATTTTAACAGTTACAAAGTTAATCAATTCATTTTTATCTAGCAAAGATGTATGTAATATCTTCTTAAACAAAGATAAAAGCGTAGATTTAAATAATATATTTAAAGATTCAAAAATTTTATTAATATATATAGATAAAGAAAATAGAATGCTTTCAAATACAATGTATAGCTATATAAATAGTTTAATAGAAAGCGCTACAAAAGATAGAGAAAAACAAACTATGACAAATACTTTATACATATACTTTGAAGACTTCTCAAATATACTTTATTCAAACGATTTTAATGTTAACTTTTTACATACATATACAGAAAATACGGTATCTGGAATATTTGGTTTAAAAGATACAATATCTAATCCAATTACAAATAATTCTTCTACTTTCTTAAGAGAAGTAGATAGCGGAATACATATTATAAATAAAAATGTATCTGAAGCTAATCTTTTAAATGCTTTAACAACATTAAAAATTGATCAAAACAAAAGTTTAGATATAAAAAATAGAAGTGATATATTTGCAATATATAATATTGTATCTAAAGGTAAAAGAATTAAAGGCTTTGAAGATTTAAATACTAATGAAAAAGTAAAACCTAAAATACAAGAAAAAGAAACAACAAGTACTACAAATCTTTCAGATAATATTGCTGTACTTCTTAAAGATATGGAAGAAGATGAATTTAAAAAAATATATAATAAAACTAATAAGAAAAAGAAAAACTATACTAAAAAAAGTAGAAATAAAAAGACAAATACAAAAAATGCAAATACAAACAAATAAAAATACATAAAATATTAATTATAAAACATAATTAAAATAAAAGAGAAAAAGACAAGCTACCTTGTCTTTTTTCCTTATATTATATTATATTATATTTTATTATTTTTTATTATTACTACTACTTTCTATTTCAATAATTCAATATCTAATTGAACTAGGTTAATTACATTTTCTTTATCTTCGAATGTAAACCAGCTTTTATTAATTTCGCTATCCATTTGAATTAGATCATATGTGAAATATTTATTGTTTAACTTTATACCATTTAAAACAATTACTTCATATATTTCAGCCATATGTTTTTTGTCTTCTGCTACAAATAAAAGATATGGTGGCATTTGGAAATTAGAATCACCTTCTTCAAATGAAGTATAAAAGTCTTCATATATTTTTAATCGATCTAATAATCTTTCTTTCCAGCCTTCTTCTCTTCTTACAGATTCAAGTATTATTTGTGCTACTGCATCTTGATATTTTAATTCTAAATATCCTTTTGTTTCTAAATGTTTATTTAAATTTTTACTATCTATTCTTACATTTCCTTTTGATCTTATGTAGTTTTTAGATTTTTCTTTTATTGCTATCATTACTTGATTTGCTGCAAGTTTAGCTTTAATTTTACCAACATTTTTAAGATTATCTGTTGGAACCCAATCTACTTTTATATCTTTTGCTTCTAGAATATATTTTCCATTTTTATCTAAAGAATATACTTTATATGCCGCTTTTGTTCCAAAACTTCCAAAATATGTTCTATTAACTAATTTATTTTTAAGCATTTTTTCTAATTTTCTATTTAACTTTTTATATTCTGTATACTCTTTTCCTTTATCTTCTAACAATTTATTTATTTGTCTTGAAGTCATAAACTCATATTCATTTAGATACATCAAAATGTATAAATCTTCTTCATTAATTATACCTTTATCTATTCTGTTTAAAACAAGTTGCATTGATGTATATCCATCATATCCGTCATTTATCTTTTTTTCGTTCTCCATCATTGCAAAAGGTGATCTTTTTGTTTGAACTTCATCATCCTTTACTACCATTTTTTCCTCCTAATTCTATTTAGAAATTATATATATTTATCTTATCTTTTCTAATTTGTACTTTAACACTAATTACTTAAAATTTTCAAGCTCCTTTTGTGTCATTTTTCTATACTCTCCTATTTTAAGTCCTGAAAGTGAGATATGTCCTATATTAGTTCTATGAAGTGACATTACCTTAAGTCCTACAGCTTCACACATTTTTCTTACTTGTCTATTTCTTCCTTCATGTATTATTATTTCAAGTTTAATAATTCCTTCAATTGTGTTTTTCATATTTTCTAAAATATTAACTTTTGCTGGATATGTTTTTTTATTATCTATAACTACACCATTTCTTAGTTTATTTAAGATATCATCAGATACTTGTCCTTTAACACCTACAACATATCTTTTTTCTATTTCTTCTTTTGGATGTGTAATTTTATTAATTAATTCTCCATCATTTGAAAGTATTAAAAGACCTGTTGTATATGCATCAAGTCTTCCTGCTGGAACTATTTTTGCATTTGTTTTAATTAATTCTGTAACTATTGGTCTGTTAAATTGATCTTTTGCAGTACTTACATATCCTAAAGGTTTATTTAAGATATATGTTTCTTTTTCAACATCATCTATATCTTTAAGCTTTATATTTTTACCATCAAGACATACTTTATCTTTAGGAGATATCTTATCTCCTAAACTTGCTACTTTTCCATTTACTGTTATTCTTTTTTCTTTTATATATTCTTCTATTTTTCTTCTTGATGCTACTCCATTTGCTGAAAGTAATTTTTGAATTCTAACTTTTTCCATTTTTCCTCTACTTTAGATTATTTTCAATTAATATTTCTAATATTTTACTGAAACTTCCTATTTCATTTATATCTGAAATTAATTTTGGATACATACTTATACTTGTAAATCCTGGCATAGTATTTATTTCATTAAATACATAACCATTTTTAGTTAAAAAGAAATCTATTCTAGATAAATCTTTACATCCTAAAGCTATGAAAATTTCTTTTGCTTTTTGTTTTATCTCTTTAATATCTTTTTCTAAATTATCTAAATTCAGTTTTTCTTTTAACTTATCTGGTAAATTTAAAAAGTCTTCTTTAGATTTTATAATTCTGGTTTCAGAAACAGCTGAATTATATTTAGAATCATATGTATAAAATGTACTATCTGGTATTATCACCCCAAGATCACTTATATACATGTCTTTGCATTTTTGAAGTACGGCAACTTCAACTTCAATTCCTTTAATTTCTTCTTCTACAAGTACAATACTATCTACCTTAAATGCTTCATTTATATATTTTATTGCTTCATCTTTATTTACAGCTCTATATACCCCTACAGAAGAGCCAGATCTTGATGCTTTAATAAATACTGGATATATAAACTCTTTTAATTTATCTATATCTTCCTCAGTTATTTTATCCTTTATTACTATATCTTTTGCCATTTTAATATTTTTATCTTTTAAAGATTTTTTGGTTAAAGATTTATCAAAGGTTATCTTTGATACATATTCAGTGCATCCTACATATGGGATTTTTCCTTCTAATATTTTTTGTATCTTACCATCTTCACCAAATCCGCCATGTATTACTGGAAATGCTAAATCATAATTTTTAATTTCTTCTAATAAATCTACTTCTTTGATCTTTTTTGGTAGATATCCCATCTTAACATTTTTAATTAAATCTTCAATATCTATTTTATATGCTTTATTTTCTTTATCTAAATATATTATATCTTTAATATATTTTTCTTCATCAATATTTTTGTATACTGCACTACCTGATACAACAGATACTTCATGTTCATTTGAATTTGCTCCAAATATTACAAGTACTTTCTTTTTATCCATTTTTATCCCTTTAATTCTCTTCTTATTCTATTTTTTCAATATTATCTATTACTTCTTTAAAATCTTCTGGCATCTCACATTCCACTTTAATTAATGTATTTTTAAATGGATGCATAAATTCCAAAAGATGTGCATGAAGCATTTGTCTATTTGCTCCATATTTATTTTTTAGATTTCCATATTTATCGTCACCTAAAATTGGCATATTAATTCCCGCCATATGTACCCTTATTTGATGTGTTCTGCCTGTTTCTATTGCTACATCTAAAAGAGCAAGCTCAGTATATCTCTTTAAGACTAAAAAGCTTGTAACAGCGTTTTTGCCGCTTTTATCTAATGTCATTTTAGTTCTATTGTTTTCATCTCTTTTAATTGGCATATCTATTTTCGCTTTTTCTTCTTTAGGATTACCTTTTACTAAAGCATAATATTTTTTCTTAATTTTTCTTTCTTTGAAAAGATTTGAAAACACTTCATTTGCTTCTTTTGTTTTAGTTATTATTAATGCACCTGATGTATTTTTATCTAATCTATGTACTATTCCATCCCTATTTGGATTTTCCCCTTTTGAAAGAGTTAATCCTTTTTCTTTTAATATATCTACTAATGTGTTTTGTTTTGTGTTTGAACTTTCTACAATTATACCTGCTGGTTTATTAATTATATATATGTATTCATCTTCATAAAGGACTTTTACACTATCTAAAATATCTTTAGATATTTCTGGTTTTTCATTTCCTTTTTCAAGCATATTTTTATATTTTGGATCTATAATTATATTTTTAATATCTGATTCGTTTAACATTAAATTTGCTTTTATTTTTTTATCTATTCCATTTATCTTTATATATCCCTTTTCTATAACGTCTTTAGATATACCTCTAGATACATTTAACATTTCTGAAATTATCTTATCTAATCTTTGCATAATTAAAACATACTCTCCTTATCTTCTTGTACATTAAAGATATCTCCAGCTTTTATATTATCTTTATGTTTTTTTAAATATATATATGTTAAAGCAGATAATGTTAATGCAAAAAACAATAATATATATATTCTTTTTGTCTTTTTTAAGCTTGTTTTTATTTCTTTGTTTTTTTCTTCTCTTTTTTCATCTTCTTTTAATTCTGCCTTCCAAGCTTTCCCAGATTCTATATTTTCTGCGCCTTTTCCTTCTATTTCTAAATATTTTTCATTTATGTTTTCTATCTCTTCATCTTTTAGCATTTCTGCTCTTGCATAAATATTTGAATTTTTAAAAGAAAAAAGGTTTAGCATTATTAAAACTAATATTAATATTACTGTTAATTTTAAATATCTATTTTCTTTAAAATTTTCTTTTTTTATATTCATTATTCCTCTATCTTTTTAAGTTTTTTAATTCTTCCTTAATGTTCCTATTCTTTTATTATATTTAATTTTTTTAAATTTCTCAATAAAAAAAGGGCTTTGCCCTTCTTTTACATCTTAAACTTATTTGTATCTTCTTCTAATAATTCTAATTCTAATGCAGAAATTTCAAAAGCTCTTTCATCTTGTTTTGTACCATCTTCAAATTCTTTTACATAATCTCTACTTTGGAATCTTCCAACTAATTTAACATTTTCACCAACTTTTAAATTAGATGCAAATCTTGCATTTCTTCCCCATGCTATAACTGGCAGATAATCGCTTTTTTTGTAATTTCTATTTACTGCAAGAAGTATATCTGATATTTCTCTTCCAAATGGTGTTTTTCTATATGTAGGCTCTTTGCAGATATATCCAATAAGTTCTACTCTATTTGTTTTAGACTTATCTTCTATATCTTCTTCTTTTATTTCTTCTATTTTCTTAGTAAATACATTTAATACTAATCTTCTTTTTCCTGTTTCTTTGTTATAGTGGTTATATGATCTTACTTGTCCTTCAACTATTACAAACATACCTTTTGAAAATTCTTTACCCATTAAATCTTTTTCAGATATTATTATATTGATATAGTCACATTCTCCACTAAGTCTTGATACAGCTAATTCTGTCTTATAAAATTTTTCATTAAATGAATTATGGCTTTCTTCTATTTCTTTATTAATTTTACCTTTTAGTGTTACTAAATTTGTCTCTTCTAATAACTCCATACTATCCTCTTTCTTTTGTATAAGTGCCTTAATTATATATCTATATATGGTTTTTGTAAAATTTTCAGCTTAAATTAAACATTTTTTCACTTTTTTACCTCGTCTTTTAATTACATTTTTACTTTTTATGTTACTTTTAAGTTAAATATATTACATTTTAAAATGTATAATTTAATATATTTCTAAAAAAATCCTTGTAATACGTGGTTTTTCTGTATTTTTAAAATTTTAATATTTTGAAATATCTTTTAGGTCAATAATATATTTTATGATAACTTTAACTTAGATATATTAAATAAGGGAGAGCCATGGGATATATATATAATGATTTAGAAAATTTAAGATCAAATATACACGATATGATTGGTAATGAAATAATTGTTGTAGAATCTCTTAAAAAAAGAGGTAAAAGATTAAATAGACTTGCTACTGTAGATAAAACTTATGATACCTTTTTTAAGGTTACTTTTGAAAACCATCAAAGCGTAAATTACAATTACTCTGATGTTTTAACTAGAGATGTTAAAATTAAGACATTTGATGGAGAAGGTTTTGTGCCACTTTTTGTACCAAGACCTCTTACAAAAAAGGAAACTATTCCTTCATTAAAAATAGATGATGAACCTATTTTAGATACAGAAGATTTTGAAGAGTTTAAATAAAAAATACATAAATACTAAATAAACAAAAAATTAATCAATAAATAAATAAATTAATAAATAAATGAATAAAAAAAACAAATAATAAAATAAAAATACAGACATTAATGTCTGTATTTTTAAATTGTTTAATATATTTCTTAAAATCCAACTATCTCTTAGAGAATTGTGGAGCTTTTCTAGCTTTTTTAAGACCATATTTCTTTCTTTCTTTAGATCTTGGATCTCTAGTAAGTAGTTTATGTGGTTTTAATATTTCTCTATTTGCAGGATCTAATTCAAGAAGTGCTCTTGCAATTCCGTGTCTTGTAGCTCCAGCTTGTCCTGAGATTCCGCCACCTTCTACTTTAACTTCTATGTCTAATTTTCCTAAATTATTTGTTACTTTAAGTGGTTCTTCTATTAAGTTTATTAATAGTTTAGATCTAAAATATTCTAGAGCTTCTTTACCATTTACAGTAATATTTCCTTTTCCAGCTCTTATTCTTACTCTAGCAACAGAAGCTTTTCTTCTTCCTGTTCCTAAAAAATCTTTAGTCTTATCCATTATTTTACCTCCCATACTATTGGTGTTTGAGCTTCATGATCATGATTTTCATCTTTATATACTCTTAATTTTTTGATTTGAGCTCTACCTAATTTTGTATGAGGAATCATTCCTTTAACAGCTAACATTATTGCTCTTTCTGGATATTTTTCCATCATTTGTTCTGCTGTTAATTCTTTCATTCCACCAATATATTCTGAATGTCTTCTGTAAATTTTATTTTGTAATTTATTTCCACTAAATTCAACATCTTGTGCATTGATTATTATTACATAATCTCCCATATCCATATGTGGAGTAAATTCAGGTTTAATTTTACCTCTTAATATATCTGCTGCTGCTGTAGCTACTTTACCTAATCTTTTTCCTTTAGCATCAATGATATACCATTTTCTTTCTATATCTGCTTTTTTAGGAGTATAAGTTTTATTGTTTTCCATCTTCTTCTCCTTTCACTTCTTCAGTTTTTTCTTCTTTTACTTCTTCAGTTTCTTCTTTTTCTGCTTTTTTAGTTTCTGCTTCTATAGCATTACCTTTTTTGTCTGCTTCTACAGATTCTTCAATTTCTACAGCTTCTGCTTCTGCTTCAGTTTCAGGGATATATACCTCTGATTCTTTAACAACTATTTCTTCATTTTTAATTCTAGCTGTAATATCCATTTTTGTTTTAGCTCTTTTACCTTCTCTATCTCTTAGATAGTATAGTTTAGCTCTTCTTGCTTTACCAACTCTTACAAGTTCTACTTTTTCTATTAATGGTGAGTGAACTAAGAATGTTTTTTCAACACCAATACCATATGAAATTCTTCTTACTGTAAAAGTTTTATTAACGCTTCCACCTTGGATAGCAATTATTGTACCTTCGAAAACTTGTATTCTTGATTTGTTTCCTTCTGTAATTCTAACATGTACTCTTACTGTATTACCAACTTTTAATACTGGTATTCTATCTTTCATATTTTCATGTTCTATTGCATTAATTACGTCCATAACTTTTCCTTTCATTATATTTTTCTGTTCTTTTAATTTATTTTATTTTAAATTTTCTAAATATTTTATATATTCTAAATCTTCTTTTGTAAGTTTATTTTCTTTGATTGCCTTTTCAAGCAAATCTTTTCTTCTTTCAAATGTAATTTTAATTGATTCTTGTCTTCTATATTTGTTTATATTTTGATGATTTCCTGAAAGTAATATTTCCGGAACTTTCATATCCTCAAATACTTCTGGTTTTGTGTATTGTGAGTATTCTAAAAGTCCATTTTCAAAACTTTCTTCTTCTAAGGATTTATCTGATATAACTCCATTTATATTTCTAGATATTGCATCTACAAGTACCATACAAGGAATCTCTCCTCCGGATAAAACATAATCTCCTATAGATATTTCTTCATCTACATATTTTTGTATAAATCTTTCATCTATTCCTTCATAATGTCCTGCAATAAAAGTAATATTTTCTTTTTTAGAAAGCTCTTTTGCCATTTTGTTATTAAATGTTTTACCTTTTGGACTTAGATATATTACATAAGTATCTTTTTCAATACTATCTAGAGTCCTTTTTAAAACATCTGGTTTTATTACCATTCCAGCACCACCTCCATATGGAGTATCATCTACATGATTGTGCTTATTTTGGCTAAAGTCTCTAATATTTACTATATTAATATTTATTATGCCTTCTTCTTTTGCTCTTTTTAATATGCTTTCATTTAATGCAGTAAACATTTCTGGGAAAAGTGTTAATATATTATATTTCATCTAAATTTCCTAAATTTACTATCATTTTATTATTTTCAATATCTACTGTTTTTACATATTGTTTAATAGCTGGTATAAGTATTTCTTTATCTAAAGTTTTAATTACATATACATCTGTATTAAGTTCTAAAACTTCTTTTAATATTCCAATGTGATTGCCTTTTTCATCATAGACATCAAGTCCTATCAAATCTTTTATATACCATTCATTTTCGCTTAAAGGATTAAATTCTTTTAATTCAGAATTTTTGATATATATATTATAGTTTTTTAGCTTTTCCGCTTCATTTATATCTTCAATACCTTTTAAGTTTAATATTACTTGGTTTTTAGACTCTTTTATTTCTACAATCTCATATTTAATATATTCATTACCGTTTTTAGATAAATATATATATGGATATTTTTGTATATCTAAAAGTTTTTCTGTATATACATTTGCTTTTAAAAGTCCTTTTAAAGCATGTGTATTTACTATTTTTCCTATATTAATATATTCTTCCATTATATTTTATCTTTCTTTGGTTTTGTTTTAGATTTATCTTGTCTAGGATTAAATTTAATATATATTCTTTTTTTCTCTTTAGGTAAAGATTTTGCAAGTTCTCTTATGCTATTTGCAATCTTACCACTTCTACCTAATATTTTAGCTATTTCACTTTCGTCAACAGTTATATTGTAATTTATTTTACGTTCTTCTTCTTTTTTTTCGATACTAAATTTGTCTTCATCTATATAGTTAACTATTAAGAATTTTATAAATTCATCTGTATCATTTAAATTTACATTATCCATAACTAAGCTTCCTCAGTTGTTTCTTCTGCTTCAGTTTCAGCCTCAGCTTCTTCTGCTTTTTCTTCTTCAACTATTTCTGCTTTTGGTGCTTCTTTAACATATTTTGCTTTTGTTTTCTTTTCGAATTTTCTTTCACCTTTAGCAATTTCAATCATCTTTTTAGCTGAATCAGTTGGTTTTGCTCCTTTTTTTATCCATTCTTCAGTTTTTTCTAAGTCTAAAACTACAACAGATGGTTTTTGTAAAGGATCATATGTTCCTATTTTTTCAATAATCTTACCAGATCTAGCTTTTTTAGAATCTGCTACAACTATGTGGTAAAAAGGACTATTTTTCTTTCCAACTCTTTTTAGTCTTATTTTAACCATGTACTCCTCCTTTAAAATTTTCCATTTTTCATTTTATTTAATAGTTTTTGTGCATCTTTTGGATTTTTAATTTCCTTCATCATCTTTTGTGTCATTTCAAATGTTTTAATAAAGTTATTTATTTCTTCAACTGTATGTCCAGAACCTTTTGCAATTCTTTTTCTTCTTGACGCATTAAGAATTTTATGGTTTTTTCTTTCTTCGATTGTCATTGAATTAATTATATCTTCTACTTTATACATTTCCTTATCGTCTATGTCTATGTTTCCTAATGATCCAAGTCCTGGAATCATTTTAAGTATTGAAGATATAGATCCAAGTTTTTTCATCTTTTTTAATTGGTCTAAATAATCGTTTAAATCGAAGTTTTGTTTTTTAAATTTCTCTTCAAGTTTTTTTGCTTCTTCCTCAGAATAAAGATCCTCTGCTTTTTCAATTAAAGTAAGAACATCTCCCATTCCTAAAATTCGTTCTGCCATTCTATCTGGGTGAAACTTTTCAAGATCACTCATCTTTTCACCAACACTTGCAAACTTTATAGGTTTACCTGTTACCTCTTTAATAGAAAGAGCAGCACCTCCACGAGTATCAGCATCAAGTTTTGTAAAAATTATACCTGTAAGATCAATTTTTTCTCCAAATGTTTGTGCAACATTTGCAGCATCTTGTCCAGATAATGCGTCCATAACAAGTAATGTTTCTGTAGGCTTTAAATTTTCTTGTAAGTTTTTAAGCTCATGCATTAAATCTTCATCAATATGAAGTCTTCCTGCTGTATCTATTAGTATTGTGTCACACATTTTAGAATACGCTTCATTAACTGCAAGTTTTGCTATTTTAACTACATCTTTTGTTTCTCTGTTTGAATATACTGGGATATTTAATTCTCTACCAAGTATTTCAAGCTGATCAATCGCTGCAGGTCTATACACATCACATGCTACAAGCATAGGTTTTTTACCTTGTTTTCTAAGATAATTTCCAAGTTTACCTATAGCTGTTGTTTTACCTGCACCTTGAAGTCCTACAAGCATTATTACTGTTGGAGGTTCGTTTGAAAACTTAAGTTCTTCATTTTCTCCACCAAGTATATTTGTAAGTTCATCTTTAACTATTTTAATTACTTGTTGGCCAGGTGTTAAAGATTTTAAAACATCTTCTCCTAAAGCTTTTTCTTCTATTCTAGATATAAAAGTTTTAACTACTTTAAAGTTTACATCTGCCTCAAGAAGTATAAGCTTTATATCTCTTAATGTTTCTTTTAAATCTTTTTCAGATATTCTAGCCTTGCCAGATAATTTTCTAATAGCCTCCTGGAATTTTCCAGATAGTCCTTCAAACATTATTCCTCCATAATTTCTTTTAACTTGTTTTTTAGTTTTTTAATAGCTTCTTTATTAACCTCATTTTTAGAAAGTTCTAGATCCATTTCTTCAAATACTTTAGATGCTTTAATTTTTTTATCTAATAATCCAAGTTTTGATTCATAATCTAAAAGATTCTTTTCACCATTTTTAATATTATCTCTTGCTGCTTGTCTAGATATTCCGTATTCATCTGCAATTTCAGCTAAGGATAAATCCTGGTTATAATAGAGGTTTAAAACATTTTTTTGTTTTTCAGTGATTAAGTCTTTGTATATTTCCAAAAGCATGCTTAATCTAACTATTTCGTTCATTTGCACCCCTTTTGCTGTAATGCACTTTTACTTTACACTACTTTTAGGGAATTGTCAACGTTTTAAGCCAGTTTTTTTGCATTTTTATTTAACCTTTTCCTTCTTTTACTTTATATTTTTTAAAATTTATGGTATTCTAATATAACTTGAAAGTGAGAGAAATATGAAAATATCTGAATATGGTTTAACACCAGTAAAAATAAAGAAAACAGAAGAATTATTTAAAGCACAAAAACACTTAATAGATTCAGGACAATTAATACAATATGCATCTGGAGTTTTTGGGCTTAATTTAGTTCCTAAAAAAACATTAACTAATCTAACTAATTTAATACGTAATATATTAGATAAAAAAGGACTTATTGAATTAGAACTACCATTACTTCAACCAAAACACCTTTGGGAAGAATCTGGTAGATACCAAAACTATATAGAGTCTGAAACAATGCTTGTTACACAAACTAATCAAGGAGAATTTTGTTTAGCACCAACAGCAGAAGAAGCCATAGTTGAACTTGCTAAATACAATCTATTCTCACATAAAAACTTACCTGTAACATATTACCAAATAGGAGAAAAGTTTAGAAACGAAATACGTAATAGAGGTTTCATGTTTAGAGGAAAATCTTTCCTTATGTTTGATGCATATTCTTTTGCAAAAGACAAAGTATCTAGTGAAGAAATATATAGAAATATACGTGAAGCATATCTAGAAATATTTAAAGCATTGAATATGCCTGTTATGCCAATTGCAGCAGACCCAGGACAAATTGGTGGATCTATTTCTGAAGAGTTTATGCTAATTTCTCCACTTGGCGAAGATACAATCCTTTATGATGAGAAACATAAAATAGGACTTAACACAGAAATATTAGAATATCCTAATTATGAAGAGATACTTAAAGAAAGATACCAAATAGAAGATATTAAAGATTTTGAAAAAGTAAAATCAATAGAATTAGGACACATATTTAATCTAGGACAAAAATATTCTAAGTCTATGAATTTCACATTTACAGATGAAAATGAAGAAGCAAAATATTTTGAAATGGGATGTTACGGTATTGGTGTCACAAGACTTCTTGCAACAATTTATGAATACTTTGCAATAAAAAATGATGAAGGAGATTTAGTTTCACTATACCTACCAGAACAAATAGCTCCTTTCCTTGTACAAATAGTATATAGCGACAAAAGAAAAGATGAAGCACACAATCTATACAATGAATTAGAACAAAACAAAATTGAATCAATACTAGATGATAGAGACGACAAAACTTCATTTGGAGCTAAAATAAACGAAGTTAAAACATTTGGAACACCATATCTTGCAATACTTGGAGATAAGAATCCAGATATAATTGAACTTGAAAATATTAAAACAAAAGAAAAACAAACACTAAATAAAAATGAATTTATTAATTTCTTTAAAAATATATTAGATAATAGATTATGCTAATATATAAAAAGAAAAATAGAATAAAAAAATAAGGAAAAGAAAAAGAAAAAACAAATAAATATAAAAACAGAGGAAAACAACTTTCCTCTGTTTTTCAATACATTAGCTTAAAAATAAAAAAAGAAAGGAGGGCGAGCCATGCTCCCTCATCTCTTTTGACCAAAATGGTGCGTGATTGGCTCGAAATTTACCACCTCTTTCTAACCAGAAGTTTATAACCCACAATAGATATTATCAATTCCTTCATTCTTCTTTTGGTTATATCTTATGATTTAAATAATAATCAAACCTTAAATTAATACACACTTCTCAAACCAATATCATAACAAGACGTTCCCACGCAGAATGAGAAGTTGTAGTTCTATGAGCAGTGTGTAATATTTTCTCTCCGTTTAATAAACCGTATAATTCTCTTATTACAACTATTTCGTTTTTCCCATTTCTTCTAGGTAAAGAATAACCGAATTTAGTATGAGTCCATAGTTTTTCCTCATTAATAGCTAAAATGTGCTTCACTAAATTTTTCTGCCATTTTTGTGCCTTTCTTCCAGATTTTTCATATATCTCTATTGCTTTTTTATACAGGCTTTTTTTATATGGCAAAATTACTGATTGAGTTGGAGTTTGATTTCCAATTTTAGGCATATGCTCCTCCTTCAATCATAAAAAAACAAGCCTTTTACAAGACTTGTAGCACTTATAATAAGTACTGTGAAAATAATTAGCGACTACTTTTCGTTTAATATATCTCTTTAGCTATTCATTAAACACTTTTCACCATTTAAAGATTTACTTATTAATTTTTCAACATAAAGAGAATAGTTGAAACTAATTAATAATACTTACTAATTATCTTTACACTACTTAATAGTAGTGTTATTTTATATTATTCCATGTTCTTTTAAAATTTTTATAAAATGTGCATCCCACTCATCAAAATAATCTTCTTGTACTTCTGCTAACCCACAATCCATATTTTCACAAT
The DNA here is from genome assembly GCA_946998225.1 of uncultured Clostridiaceae bacterium. GTDB lineage: Bacteria > Bacillota > Clostridia > TANB77 > CAG-508 > CAMPYH01. The sequence continues at coordinate 163,691 of CAMPYH010000003.1, forward strand.
AATCGTCTATATAAAGCATTAATTTAACAGTAAATTTATCATCTTCATAATCAACTGGTAAAGCAGATTGAAAAAATATATAAAATTCAATTTTTTCTTCATTTGTATAATATTTATACCCTTCTGTAAAATATTGTTTTATACAATTTATATATCTTTCAAAATTTTCTTTTGCTTCCACTTTTGTTCTCCTATTCTTATGGGTTCTATTAAGTATTATATTTGTTTGATAACCATAAATTAATACACACATCTCAAACGAAAATGATGTATTTGGTTCTTCAGATGAAGTTTGATAACCATAAATTAATACACACATCTCAAACTCTTATTTTAGTCTCAAATAGTTTTGTATTGTTTGATAACCATAAATTAATACACACATCTCAAACACATAACAAGGTTATCAGACCGAATTTTTAGTTTGATAACCATAAATTAATACACACATCTCAAAC
>CAMPYH010000004.1 GCA_946998225.1 uncultured Clostridiaceae bacterium
AAAAAACAAGAAGAAAAACAAAAAGAAAAAAAGGAAGAAAAGCCAGAAGTTAAAACTAATGCAATAAAGGTTAAAAATGATACACAAATGTGCACGCTTCCAATATATTATGCTAATAAAGTTGGTGAAATAAAGAAAGACGAAGAAATAGAGATAGTAGATAAAATAGGGACTTGGACTAAAATTAGAAATAAAGTAGGAGCAGAAGGCTGGATATTACAGTCAGAAATTAATTAATGATATATATAATGCTAGGAAGTATTATAGGAATAAGATTAGGGATATACAAAGATATATCCCTTTTTATTTTAGCTATAATAATTATGTTTTTAATATATATTTTAAATACAAGGAAAAACTTAAATCCTAAAGATAGATATTTTTTAAGAAAAGAAATTTTTTTAAGAGATTATTTACCAGTTATTAAAATTAAAGATATTTTAGTTTTTGTAATAAGTGCAATGTTTTTTGTAGTATATATAAATATTTTTGAAACAAGATATATAAATTTTGAAAATAATTTACTAATTAAAAATAAATATAGTTATGAAAAAATATATATTTTATCTAAAAGAGAAAGTGAATACAATAAAATATATACAGTGTATCTAATAAATGAAAAAGCTTTTGGAGATATAAAATGTAGTAAAAAAAATAAAGAAAGTTTAAAAGTAGGAAAAGCGTATTTAGGAAAAGTTAAGTTTAATAAATTAGAAGATGAGTTTAACCCAAAGGGCTTTAGTGAAAGAAAATATAATCTATCGAGATTTAAAAAGTTTAAAGGAAAAGGCGAATTTTTTAAAGAAAAAAATATAGATGTTCCAGTATATATAAAAGCTTTGGGTAATATATTTAAATTAAAAGAAAAAATATATTTAAATTATGGAAAATATATTAAAGAAAAAATAGCTTTAGGGATTACTTTAGGAGATAAGGAATTTTTAGAAAAGAACATATTAGAATATTTCAAAAAGCTTAATATTTACCATATATTATCTGTTTCAGGAATGCATATTTCACTTCTTATATTTATCCTATCTAATTTAAAAATGTATTTTAAGAAAATTATAAAGATTAAAGGATTGGATTATGTTTTAGATTTAATAAATTTAATAATCTTAATATCATATATTATCCTTACATTATTTTCTGTATCTACAATTAGAGCTTTTTTAATGTATTATTTAGCAGTAATTTTTAGAAAATTTAATCTTTCAGTAAGATTTATAGATATTTTAGCATTTGTATTTGTTTTAAATGTTTTAATAAATCCATATTTAATATTTTTTGCAGGGATATATTTATCTTTTATGGCGGTATTTGGAATTAAAATTACAAGATATATTTTAGAAACAAAAAATGCATTAATATTAATACTAGTTATTAACATATTAATGCAGCCAATTTTAATATATTTTACAAGTATTCTTTCACTTAATTTTCTATTAGGAAATATTGTAATTACAAGTTTTTCTACATTTATAATTATTCTTACAAATATTTTTATACTTCTTTTTTCTTTTAATATTATTATTTTAAAATTCAACTTATTTATTAATGTAATTTTAAAATATATATCAGCTCCAATATATGCACTTTTAGCCTTTGGGATAAATTTATTAAATAAAATATTAATATTTTTAATTAAAGCATTAAAGCCTTTAACATTTGAAGATATATACATGGAAAGTTTTAGCTTGTATTTTTACATAATCTACTATATTTTAATATATTTCATATTTAAGAGTATAAAGATAATGAAAAAGAAGAAAGAATATTTAATGCTTAATATATTTGAAGGAGAAAGTAGTGAAGAAGAATAAAAAGACAGAAAGTATAAAAACTCTTCAAAAAAGAAAAGAAGAATATTATATAAAAAAGATGAATATATATTTTAAAAATGAATATGTATTTATATTTAAAATCATTTTAATTATATTATTCTTAATGTTTTTATGCATAATATATAAAAACTGTTTTAGAAAAAGTGAATTTACAGAAATAGATTTTGTTTATGTAGGTGAAGGAAATGGAGCAGTTATTAAAACTAAAAGCGGGAAAAATATATTAATAGATACAGGTGAAGGATTTGGGAAAAAATATGAACATGGCCTTAAAACGTTTATGCCATATATTTTAAATACAAAAAGTAAAAATATTTACAGGATGTATTTAAGTCACTTAGATTCAGACCATGCAGGAGGTGGAATATATATTAGTAAATTTTTAAATGTTAAAAATATATTTATACCATATATAGAAAAAAGCATTTTAGAAAAAGATAAAATATATAAAGAATTAAAAAAGGTTGCAAAAGAAAAAGATATTAGATTAAATAAAATACATGCTGGATTTAGTGAAAGAATAGATGAAATAAAAATAGATGTATTATGGCCAGATAAATCTAAATTAATAGAAAAGAATAAAATGAATAACAACTCTCTTGTTATGATGCTTAATATTTATGGATATAAAATACTGTTTACTGGAGATATTGAAAAAGAGGCTGAAAAGGAAATTGTAAAAATGTATAAAAATAGTTTAAAAGCAGATATATTAGTTGTTCCACATCATGGCTCTAAAACATCTAGTAGTGAAGAATTTTTAAAATGTGTAAAACCAGATTATGCAATATGTTCTTTAGGAAAAGATAATATGTTTAAACATCCAAATGATGAGATTGTTGAAAGATATAAAAAATATAATATTAAATTTTTAAGAACAGATGAAAATGGTTGTATTAAATTAAAAGTATATAAAGATAAGTTTATGATTGAATCTTTTAAAACAAAGTTAAAAAATAGTTTTTCTTTTAAAAAGAATATAAATAAGATATAATAAAGCGTATAAAAACGTGAGGGAAATATGGGATTTAAGATAAAGAGGCAAAAAGAAAATAGAGAAGAGAATAAAAGTAAAGAGAAAAATAAATATACAGTAAATTTATATACATTAGGATGTAGAACAAATACATATGAGACTTTTGCAATGATGACAGATTTAAAAAACGCTGGATTTGAAATTGTACCATTTGAAGAAAAAGCGGATTTTAGTATTGTAAATTCTTGTAGTGTTACAAATATGTCTGAAAGAAAAACAAGACAAGTTATAAACAAAGAAAAAAAGAAAAATCCAGAAGGAACTTATATATGTGTGGGGTGTTATGCACAACATGCAAAACCTGATGAAATTAATGCAGATTTACTTCTTGGAAATAAAGAAAAAACAGAGATTTCTAAATACATATTAGATTATATAGATAACAATAAAGAAAAATTTGAAAATAAAAATAGAGATAATGTAAGTAGTAAAGAGAATGTAGAATATAACAGATTTTCAGAAAAAATAGTATCAGATGTTTTTGAAGATAAGAAATACAAGGAATTTAAATATAGTGCAAACTATATAGATGAAGGAAGAACAAGAGCAATCGTTAAAATACAAGATGGTTGTGATAGGTTTTGTACATATTGTATTATTCCATATTTAAGAGGGAGAGTTAGATCTAGAGAAATTGAAAATATATTAAATGAAATAAAGGAAGATGTAGCAAATGGTGCAAAGGAAATAGTGCTTACAGGAATTCATATGACATCTTTTGGAAAAGATTTTGGATATAAGGAAGATCTAATAAGTTTATTAGAAGAAATAAACAAGATAGATGGCGTTAAAAGAATAAGGATTGGTTCTCTTGAACCTAAAATAATTACAGATGAATTTATAGAAAGAATAAAAAAACTAGACAAACTTTGTATGCAATTACATTTATCTATGCAAAGCGGATCAGATACTGTTCTTGAAAGAATGAAGAGAAGATATACAGCAGAGGAATATATGGATGCTGTATTTAAATTAAAATATAATATTCCAGATATTAGAATAACAACAGATGTTATTGTAGGTTTTCCAGGTGAAACAGAAGAAGAATTTAATGAAACATATGAGAATTTAAAAAAGTTAAAACTTTTTAAAACACATATATTTAAATATTCTCCAAGAGAAGGAACAGTTGCAGCTAAAATGGATGGACAAATTGACGGTAATATTAAAAATGAAAGATCAAAAAAGCTTTTGGAACTTAATAAAAAACATGCATTAGAATTTTTAGAAAACGATTTAGGAAAAGAATTAGAAGTATTATTTGAACAAGAAAAAAATGGAATATATTTCGGATACACAAAAAATTATACAAAAGTTGGTGTAAAAAAAGAGGATGTAAACAGAAATATAATAAATGAAATAGTGAAAGTTAAAGCAAAAAGTGTTGAAAACAAAGAGGCGGAAGATAGTCTAGAAATATATATATTAGGTGAAATAGAATAAATATAAATATTACAAAAATAATACATAAATAAAAAAATAGTAGTTTTATTAAAAAAATAAGGATAGTATAGCTCCATAATAAGGAGAAAACTCTGTGATAAAATTTAAACTAAATAGTAGCGGAATATTCGTAGAAGTAGAAACTAAAGTATCTGAAAATAATAAAAAAGAAATTTTAAAAGAAACTCTTCCTGCAAAAGAAAGCTTTTGGTCAAAAATGGCAAGATTCTTTTATGATTCATATATTATGCTTAAAAAACAAATTGAAGGTAATTTAAAAACAGATACAAAAGAAGATAAATTAATAGGTTTTAAAGATTACTGGAATGAAGATGAAAAGTATAAAGAGTTTTTTGGAATGTAATTAACAATAATTAAATAAAAAGACTAAAGAAAAATAAATGAAAAAAAATGAAAACAGGAAAAGTCCTGTTTTTATTTTTTTATATCTTTTTTTACCTTTTGATTTTAAATCTTTTTATGTATAATATGAATATATAAATAAAAAAGCAGAGATATTAATGAAAGAATTTTTAAAATATATAAAAAATAAAAAGACCATAATGTTTTTTATACTACTGTTTTTAGCATTCGATGTATTTGCTACAACAGTTAGTCCAAAGATATATGGATCTATAGTAGACAATGGAATTTTAGTTAAAAACTTAGATGTAATTAAAAGTAAAGGTTTAACTTTATTTTTAATATCTTTTTCATCTATTTTTATAAATAGTTTATGTGCATATTTGATAACTAAACTTAGTATGGATTTTGGAACTCATTTAAGTGAAAAGGTTTTTAATAAAATACAAACACTTTCTTTTAATGACCTAGGTGAGTTTGAAACATCATCAATTGTAAATAGAGCTGCAAGGGATACTAAAAATATTGCAGTGTTTTTTGCTGAAATAGTTAAAAATCTTTTAAGAGTGCCTTTTGTTATGGGTTTTGCAATATATTTTGCATATAATATTAGTAAAAAACTTACATTAGCGGCTTTTTTGATTTTTCCAGTTGTATTTTTAATGATATTTATTGTTGGAAGAATAGTTCATAAAATTACTACAAAATTAAATAAAGAAGCAGATCATATGAACAATTTAATTAAAGAAAATATTGAAGGTATAAAAGATGTAAAGATATATAGCCTGGAGCAAGAACAACTTAATAATTTTGATGCATCAAATAAAAAGATAAAAAGATATGCAGATAAAACTGTTAAATCTATAAACTTTATTATACCAGTAATAATATTTGCAATTGAATTAATTATTGCATATGTACTTTGGCTTGGAGTAATAGAAATTAAAAGCGGAGAGCTTGAACCGGGAAGTTTAATAGCGCTTTTTATGTATTTATTTCAAATTATAGGGATGATAACAATTGCTGCAGAAAACTTTAGAGGATTTTTTTCTGTTAAATCTAGTATAAAAAGAGTTAACGAAATTTTAGATTTAGAAGAACATATGGAATCTCCTTGTGGTAGATATATAGAAGATATAGATAAAATTAATCTTGAGCTTAAAAATGTTTCTTTAAATATTAATGAGAAAGATATTTTAAAAGATATTAATTTAAAAATAAATGATGGAACAAGTGTTGGAATTATTGGAAATATTGGATCATCTAAAACATCACTTTTAAATATAATACTAAGAGTTATGAAAGAAACAAACGGTGAAGTGCTTTTAAACGGAATAAATATTAATAATTATTCTGAAAAAGCATATTTAAGCAAAATAGGTTATGTGCCACAAAAACTAGTAATGCTATCTGGAACAATAAAAGATAATATAAAGATGGGTAAAAGTATATCTGATGAAGAAATAATAGCGGCACTTAAAATTGCAGAAGCAAAAGAGTTTATAGATAAATATCCAGATGGAATAATGCATGAAAGTGTAGAAGGTGGAAAAAACTTTTCAGGTGGTCAAAAACAAAGAATAAATATAGCAAGAGCTATTGTAAGAAAACCAAAGATATTAATATTAGATGATGCAACATCAGCTATAGATATAAAAACTGAAAAACGAATTTGGAACAATATAAAAGAAGAATTAGGAGATATAACAAAAATTGTTGTATCACAAAGAATAAGTAGTATTAAAGATATGGACATGATAGTTGTTATGGATAATGGTCAAATATCTAATATAGGAACACATGAAGAACTTTTAGGAAAAGATGAAATATATACTAAAATAAATATGGTGCAAAATGGATAAAGAAAAAAATAAAAATAAAAAAGTAACTAAAAGTGGAATTAAAGAACTTTTTAGTCTTATAAAGCAAGATAAAAAAACATATTTTTTTGCTATTTTCTTAAGAATTATTGCAATGGGTATATCTCTTTATATAACAATAATCTTAGGAAAAATGGTAGATGGAATTGTAAAAGGTAATTATGATCTTTTTACATCTAGCTTAAAAATGTTTTTTGCTTTTTCTATGACAAGTCTTTTTTTAAACACTGTAGGTCTTATGAATATTGCACTTCTTACACAAAATATAATGTATAAATTAAGAAGAAGATTAAACAGACACATTCAATTTTTACCAATAAGAAAGTTTGAAGAAAAAAAATCTGGTGAATTAATTTCTCTTTTTTCAATAGATATGGAGCAAATCTCTGTTGTTTTAGATCAAAGCTTGGTAGGAGTTTTTATAGCTGGACTTGAAATTTTAGTTAATATTATTTTTATAATTTACCTAAATTATATACTTGGATTAATTTCAGCTTTTACAGCCTTTTGTATAATGGCACTTGTATTTAACTTTGGTAAAAAGGTAAGAAAATATAGTAAAAAAAGAATGGAAAGCTATGGAGAAATATATAGCTATATTGAAGAGATAGTATCAAATCAAGTATTTGTTAAAATATATAATTATGAAGAAAAAGCTAAAGAAGATTATCATAAAAAGGCAGCAGAGTTAAAAAGATATAGCATTACATCAGGATTATATAAAAATTTAATAGAATTTATATCATCTGGTGGAATAAATTTATTAAATGCAGTTGTAATAGGACTTGGATCATATCTAGCGTTTAATAATTTATTAGAAATAGCATCACTTACAATGATACTTAAGGTAAGCGCAAATTTAATTGAACCAATAACACGTATATCTACAGAAACATCTAGAATATATGAGGGAATTGCAAGTAGTGAAAGAATGTTTAAAACGCTTGATTCTGAAGAAGAGGTAGATAAAGGAAATGTTTCTATAATAAATGAAGATGGAATATATTATTGGTATAATGAAAAACAAAAAATACATAAAAAAATTAAAGGTGAAATTGAGTTTAAAAATGTATCTTATGAATATAAAGATGAAATAGATAATATAGAAAAACATAAAGGAAAAGAAAATAAATTTAGTATATCTAATTTAAACTTTAGAATAAAAGAAAATGAGACACTTGCTATAGTTGGAAAAACAGGTGCAGGGAAAAGTACAATAACTAATTTAATAACAAGATTTTATGAAATAGATGAAGGAAGTATTTTAATAGATGGAATAGATGTAAGGGATATAAGAAAAAAAGATTTAAGAAAAGTAATTAGTATGGTTATTCAAGATATTAATTTATTTTCTGGAACAGTTTATGAAAATATTAGATATGGTAATTTAAAAATTACTAAAGAAGAGGTATTAGAAATCGCTAATAAACTTGGTGTAATGGATATAATAGGTAATTTCAAAGATGGAATAGATACAAATATATCTAAAGATGATCAAAACATTAGTGAAGGTGAGAAGCAAGTTATATCTGTATTAAGAGCGGCTGTTTCAAACCCAAATATACTTATACTAGATGAGGCAACATCTAAAGTGGATACTCTTACAGAAGAAAAAATACAAGAAGGAATAAATATTTTAAAACAAAATACTATAAATATTGTTATTGCACATAGACTTTCTACTATACGTAGTGCAGATTATATAATGGTTTTATCTAATGGAAGTATAGTTGAAATGGGAAATCATGAAGAATTATATAATAAAAAAGGATTATATTATTCAATGATTGAAACAGGTAAAAATGATTTTGATCTAAAATAGCAAAAGTTAAATACAATTGAATAATCAAGGGTTTTATGGTATATTTTGTTAATGAATTAATAAAAATTAAAGTAAAATAAAAAGAAAAGAGGAATTAAATATATGAAAATATATACAATTATTGTAGCTGCTGGAAAAGGAAGCAGAATGAATTCTGAACATTCAAAATTAATTCAAAAGATATATGGCAAAGAAATGATAAAACGTGTTGTAGAGACGGCAGAAGCTATAAATTCTAATGAAATAATAGCTGTAGTAGGATATAAAAAAGAGGAAGTAAAAGAAGTCTTAAAAGATAAAGATGTTAAATATGTAGTTCAAGAAGAGCAACTCGGAACAGGACATGCAGTTATGCAAGCAATGCCATATTTGGAAGATAAAGAAGAAGGAAAAGTTATTGTTCTGTATGGTGATGTGCCAATTGTAAGACCAGAGACAATAAAAGGTTTAATTGAGAAAAATATAAAAGCAAAAGAATCAGCAACAGTACTTACAGCGATTTATGATAACCCAACAGGATATGGAAGAATAATTAGAGATGAAGGTGGAAGTGTTGAAAGTATCAAAGAAGAAAAAGATGCAAGTGATAGACAAAAACTAATTAAAGAAATTAATGGCGGTATATATTGCTTTGACCTTAGTGCTTTAAAAGAAGTAATGAAGGAAATTAAACCAGATAATAACCAAAATGAATATTATTTAACAGATTCAATAAAAATATTAAATCAAAAAGCTCTTAGAACAGGTGCATATATAGTAGGGGATAATACTGAAATACTTGGCGTAAACAATAGAATTCAACTTGAAATGGTTACAAGGATTTTAAGAAAAAGAATAAATGATATGCATATGTTTAATGGAGTAACACTTGAAGATTCAACAAGTACATATATAGAAGATAATGTAGAAATAGGAATAGATACAGTAATTGAACCAAATGCATATATTAAAGAAGGCGCAAAAATAGGAAAAAGATGTAAAATAGGATATAATTCATATATTTCAGGTGATGTAAATTTACCTGATGAAAGTGTGGTTGAGCCTTTTAGCAAAATTTAAAAGAAAAAGAGGATAATATGACAGAAGAATTTAAAGAAATAGGAAAAACATTGGAACTTCCACAAACAGATTTTCCAATGAGAGGAAATTTACCTCAAAATGAACCTAAAGTATTAGAAAATATTTTCAATAATGATTTATATGAAAAAATATTAGAAAAAAACAAAGATGGAAAACCTTTCCATCTTCATGATGGACCTCCATACGCAAATGGAGATATTCATATAGGACATGCTTTAAATAAAATACTTAAAGATTTTATTGTAAGATATAAATCTTTAAATGGTTTTTATGCACCATTTGTACCAGGATATGATACACATGGACTTCCAACTGAAATTAAAGCAATTGAAAAATTAAAACTAGATAAAGATGATATAGCTGTAGATGAATTTAGAAATACATGTAAAGCATTTGCAAGTGAATATATTAAAAAACAAACTGAAAGTTTTAAAAGATTAGGAATAATTGCCGATTGGAAGCATCCGTATATTACATATATGTCTGAAATGGAAGTAGAAGAATTAGATGTATTTAAGGAAATGTATTTTAATGGATATATTTACCAAGGATTAAAGCCTGTTTATTGGTGTCCACATTGTGAGACAGCTCTTGCAGAAGCAGAAATTGAATATAAAGATGTAGAAGGTGATTCTATTTATGTAAAATTTCCAGTTGCAGATTCAAAAGGTTTATTTAATATAGAAGATGCATATGCAGTTATATGGACTACAACACCTTGGACACTTCCAGGAAATGTTGCAGTAGTTGCAGGACCTAAATATAAATATATTTTAATGGAATGTGAAATAGAAAAAGATGGCGCGAAGACTTTTGAAAAATATCTTGTTTTAAGAGATTTAAAAGATGATATCTTAGAAAAAATTGGAGCAGATAAAGAAAGCGTAAGAATCCTTGAAACATTTGATTCAGAAGAAATTGAAGGTATCACTTTAAAACATCCATTTATAGATAAAACAGTTAAGATATATTTAGGATCAAAGTTTTCTGTTGATGTAGATAATACTACAGGAACAGGACTAGTTCATTGTGCACCAGGTTATGGTAATGAAGACTATAAATTATATTTAGAACATCCAGAACTTGAAATAATTGTAGCAGTAGATGATAAAGGACATCAAACAAAAGAAGCTGGAAAATATGATGGAATGTATTATAAAAAGTCTAATAAAGAGATCAAAAAAGATCTTGAAGAAAAAGGACTTCTTCTTTATAGTGAATCTAGAATGCACTCATACCCACATTGCTGGAGATGTAAAAATGAAATTATATATAGAGCGACAAAACAATGGTTTGCATCTATAGATAAATTTAGAAAACAAACATTAGATGAAATTGAAAAAGTAAAATGGCATCCAGCTTGGGGAGAAAAAAGAATTTCTAAGATGATAGAAGATAGAAATGATTGGTGTATTTCAAGACAAAGAACTTGGGGTGTTCCAATACCAGTTATTTACTGCAAAAAATGCCATAAACCACATCTTACTGAAAATACAATTAAGATAATTAAAGATTTAATTGTAAAAGAAGGATCAAATGCTTGGTGGATGAAAGATGTAAAAGATATATTTAAAGACGAAGTATGCAGTGAATGTGGTTCTAAAGAATTTGTTAAAGAAACAGATATTATGGATGTATGGTTTGATTCTGGAACAACATATAGATCTGTTGTTAAAAATTGGAATTTACCAGAAATAGATTTATATCTAGAAGGAAATGATCAATATAGAGGATGGTTCCAATCATCACTTCTAACATCTGTTGCAACAACAGGTAAAGCTCCATATAAAGAGGTTCTTACAAATGGATTTTTAGTAGATGAACATGGAAATAAGATGAGTAAATCTTTAGGAAATGTTATTGATCCAAATGATATTGTAAAAACAATGGGAGCAGACATAATTAGACTTTGGGTACTTTCAACAGATTACCAAACAGAGGTAAGCGTTTCTCAAAATATATTAAAACAAATTTCTGAAAGCTATAGAAAAATTAGAAATACAACAAGATATATTTTAGGAAATATAAATGACTTTGATCCAAATAAAGACAAAGTAGATTATGAGTCATTAGAAATTATAGATAAATGGGCTTTAGATAAATTAAATAAGCTCATAAAAGATGTTACAAAAGCATTCGATACATATGCATTTAATAAAGCTTTTCAAGCAATTAATGAGTTTATAGTAAATGATATGTCAGCATTTTATTTAGATATAATTAAAGATAGACTATATACAGAAAGTAAAACAGGAAATTTAAGAAGAGCAGCACAAACAACTATTTATGAAATATTAAATACTCTTTTAAAACTTCTAACACCTGTACTTGTATATACAGCAGAAGAAATTTTTGCATATATTCCAAAAATGGATAGTGAAAAAGATGTAGAATCTGCAATGCTTTTAGATTATCCAAAAGAAAATAAATCATGGAATAATAAAGAAGTAAGAGAAAAAATAGATTATTTAAAAGAGATAAAAGAAATAATTTCAAAAGAACTTGAAGAAAAAAGAGCATTAAAAGAAATTGGTGGTTCTCTTGATGCAAGACTTCTTCTTTATGTAGATGAAGATATATTTGAAAAGATTAAGGACGATAGAAAACTTTTAGAAGAAATAGCAATAGTTTCAAAATTAGATATACTAAAAATGAAAGAATTAGACGATAAAATAAAGAGTAAAGAAAATGAAAACGAAAAAATATTAGCATTTGCACAAAAAGCTAAAGCTGAAAAATGTGAAAGATGCTGGAAATATGATGATGAAGTTGGAAAGAATGAAGAAAACTCTCCAGTATGTCCTAGATGTTATAGAGTTTTAAAAGATATGGGATTTTATGAAGGTTAAATTATGCTTGAAAAAGTAAAACAAGAAATTGGAAAGATAAGATATAATATTGAAAATCTTAAAGTACATGCATTTGTTGGCAGTAGCGGCACAGGTAAAAGCTATAAAGCACAGCAAGTGGGAAGTACTTTAAAGCTGGATGCAATAATAGATGATGGTCTTCTAATTTCAATAAATGAAAGCAGAATTTTAGCAGGATATTCTGCTAAAAAAGCAAATACAAAAATACAAACAATTAGAGATGCACTTTTTGAAAGAAAAGAGCAACAAGAAACAATTAGAAAAGCACTTAAAGAAAATAATATAAGATCAATCTTAATACTTGGTACATCTGATGCTATGGTTGAAAAAATTAGAGAAAATTTAGGCCTTCCCCAAATAATAGATACAACATATATAGAAGATGTATCTACAAAATCTGAAATAGACTTGGCATTAAAAACAAGAAAAGAAGAAGGAAAACATGTTATACCTGTTCCTACATTCGAAGTGAAAAAAGATTTTTCAGGAATACTTTTAGATCCACTTCAAATGTTTAGATCAAATAAAGGTGCTACATATGTTTCTAAAAAAAGTATAATTAGACCTACATTTAGTTACATTGGAAAATTCACAATGGGTGAAAAAGTATTTAGAGATATAATAAACAATGTAATAAAAGATGTAAGTGCGATTAAAAAAATTGAAAAGATAAGAATAAAAAGAAATGAAGAGACAAATGAGATCTCGCTATATATAGAGTTAATATTTAAATACGGATATAATATACAAGATGAAATTAAAAAGTTTAGAGATAAAATATATGAAGAGATAGAAGAATATACTCAAATAAATGTAATAGAAATAGATATTAAAATAAAAGATATAGATTTCGAATAAAGAAAAAAGAAAGTAGCTTAAAAGCTACTTTTTCTTTTATAGTTTACATAATTATGGTATAATATAAGTATAGTTAGTTATTGAAGACGGCTAAGACTTTAGCCAAGGAGGAGAATAATGAAAGCAATAGTAATAGTTTTAGGAATAACTGGACTTATAGTTATAAGCATATTAAATATAATTACAAGAAAAGAAGAAGAACCAACAGCAATAGACATAATAAACTTCGTAATTATACTATCTGTGCTATTAACACTAGTAAGCAACAAGAGAGTGGATGTTCTAATTGTAAGCAGTGTATTTGTTATATTAAACATAATATTTATACCAATTTTAAACAAAACTGCTAAAACAATTCAAAGACTAGGAAATGTAATATTTTTTGCATACACAGCATTCCTTATTACAACTGACCCAGCAATTAACCCAATAATAATTCTATTTATAGCAGCTGTGGTTATAGTATCAGGATTAATATTACTTTCAGACTTATGCTAAGAAAATAATACAAAAGTGAAAATAAAGAGCAAATGCTCTTTATTTTTTTATCTTTATATTTTGACTACTTTACATAATTCTTGTATAATATACTTATGTTCATTTTTAAATATATTAAAGGGCAAATTTGCTTAAGGAGGAGAAAAGAAATGGATGAATTCTTAACATCAGGAGTATTGGTTTTATTGGGATTTGGAATTGTATTTAATATTAAAGCACTGAGGTGCAAAAAGATGGTCTTAACAGACTTATTAAGTGCAGTAGTTGTACTATTAATGATCCCTATAGCCACAAGCACAGTATTTATTGGAGAAAAATTATTTTACCAAGGATTAATAATTGTATTAAGTATTGGTAATTTAATTCCTGTAATGCAAGAAAAAAGATATGATTACAAAAAGAGATTATTACAAAGAATATTACATTTAATATTTTTCGCATTTTCAATTCTTATAATTATATCCACAAAAGATGTAAACGAGTGGTATATATGCGCAATCGTAACAGTTATTTTGTATCTTGTATTTATGGGTAAAAGCAAGAAGGAAGATGTAGATGAAATTCACAAAAAATTTAATATTGGAAATTAAATATTAAATTAAAAATAAAGGGCTAAAAAGCTCTTTATTTTTGCTTTAAACCATATAAATGGTGTATAATATAGGTGTAAGAAAAAAATATGTGTTTATAATTATTAAATGCGAGGTGATTTTAGTGAAGAAGAAGTGTTACTTCTTAGATTTAGAGCACAAAAAAGGTACATTTGACAACAGGAAAAAAGAGGTTATAAAACCTCCAGAGTTAATTCTTTATCTACAAACAAAGGGAGTAGACAGAACAGTTGAAAGAGTAAACATCATAGAAGATGTTCGAAAACGCTATAATTGGGAAAAAATTACAGAACAAAGATTTGAAAGGCTAAAAGATGAATATAACTCATATCCATATTTTGAAATAAATGGAGATAGCCTTATACATCTAAAAAGTGGTCATACAATCCAAACTTCATTTTTCGATGGTGAAATAACTCCAATAAAGAAAAAGAAGTTCGTAAAACTTGTACACGAAGATGCAATGTTAGATGAAGACCATATACCAATAGAACCAGCAAGACTGTTTTTAGTTTTTGAAGATGGTCAAAGAATAAACATAATAAATTATGTTAGAGTTGTAAATGGTATGCTTAGAATATCTCAAAAATTAAAACTTGAGATAAGAGAAAGAATTAAACAAATGGGTGGAGAAATGGAAGTTACAGATGAAGGCTTCATAAAAGACTTAATAAAATTTATTAAGGTAAGGTAAATGAAAAGTAAAATAAGAGCACAATTTGCTCTTATTTTTACTTGAAAGGCTAATAAAAGATTTATATAATCATTGTAGTTTTAATTAAGGAGCTTTAATGATTATTACTATTGATGGACCTGCAGGTTCAGGAAAAACAACAACAGCAAAATTGCTTAAAGATGAATTAAATAAAGAATATAAAGATAAAAATTTCATAGTATTAGATACAGGAGCAATATTTAGATCTTTTACAATATATTTAAAAGATAATTTTAAATATATTGATCTATTGCCAGAAGAAATTTTAAACCATGAAGAAGAAAGAAAAGAATTAATTAATGTCTTAGATAATATAGATTTTAAAATTGATATAGATAAATATTTTTTATTTGGAAAAGATATAACTAAAGATATAAGAGATATGAAAAATATGAAATATTTATCTAATGTATCAGCATCTAAAGATGTTAGATTAAAAATTCTTGAAATTGAAAGAAAATATGTAGCAGATAAAAATATTGTTGTTGAAGGAAGAGACACAGGATCGGTTGTATTTCCAAATGCAGAGTTTAAATTCTATTTAGATGCAGATAAAAAAGAAAGAGCATATAGAAGATTTTTACAAAACACTAATTTAAATATACCTTTTGAAAAAGCAATTTTAGATAAAAAATATATAGAAATATTAGAATCAATTGAAAAAAGAGATAAGATAGATAGTAATAGAAAAGAAGCACCACTAATAATACCTAAAGAAGCTGTAATTATTGAAAATACAGAACTAAGTAAAGAAGAAACAGTTTTTAAAATATTAGAATACATAGATATAAAATAAAGAAAGGAATATATGGAAGAAAATTACCTACTAAGCGGAAAGATAGTTAAAGAAATATTTAGTAATAAGGAAACAGGTTTTAAGATTCTTGCAATGAGAGGCGAAGATAATGAATATAAACTTTTAGGTAATTTTCCAGATGGACTTGAAGGAGAAAATTTAAAAGTTTTAGCGACAAAAGAAGATGGAAAATTTGGCGTCCAATATAAATTAATAGAAATAGTTGAAGAAAATCTTACAGATGACGAAAAATATTTAAAGAAATTTTTAATAGGTCTACCAGGTATTGGAAATAAAAAAGCAGATGATATCATAGCATGTTTTGGAATGGATAGTTTTAATATTATTCTTAATGATTACATAAAATTACATAAAGAGTGTGGTATATCCAAAAAAGAAGCTAAGAAAATTTCTATATATTGTGAAGATATTATAGAATTATATAATATTGGAAAAGAATTAAAAGAATTTAAATTAAGCTTAAAAGATACAGAAGTAATAAAAGAAATATTTGGAGATTTAGCTCTTGAAGTAATAAAAGATAATCCATATATCTTAAAAGATGTAATCAATATAGATTTCAGTGAACTTGATAAAATGGCTATGAAAAGTGGAATTAAAGCAGATGATACAGTTAGAGTAAAAGCATGTATTTTAAATAGGCTTCAAAAGGAACTTGAAAATGGAAGTACAGCTATATTTAAAAAAGAATTAATAGAATATATTTTAAATATTACAAAAACATCTGAAGAAAAACTTAATATAGCTTTAGATCAATTAATAGAAAATAAAAAGATTGTATTTAGAAAAGATAAGGTTTTATTAGAAGAAGTATATATAGCTGAAGATAATATATTAAATAAATTCTTAGATTTAAAACAAAGAAAAACATTTAAGATTAAAGATATAAAAAATAAATTAAAAAAACTAGAAAAAATATCTAAAATAGAGCTTACAGATGTGCAAAGAAAAGCAATAGAATCAACAAATAATTCAAATATATGTTTAATAACAGGTGGACCTGGAACAGGTAAAACAACAATTATAAAATTTATGATTGCACTATTTGAAGGTGAAGATAAAAAAGTTGAAATAGCGGCACCTACAGGAAAAGCTGCAAAAACAATAACAGAAGTTACATCACACAATGCATCAACAATACATAAACTTTTGAAATTAAGACCAGCAGATGATATAGACATTTTATATAATGTGGTAGAGGAAATTGATGCAGATGTAATTATAATAGATGAGATGTCTATGGTAGATTTATTTTTAATGAATAGCTTAGTAAATGCTCTTCCAGAAGATATTAAAATAATACTTATTGGTGATGTGGATCAGCTTCCATCTGTTGGACCTGGAAATGTTTTAAGAGATTTAATAGAGTCAAATGTTTTTAATATAAATATATTAGATAAAGTTTTTAGACAAGCAAAAGCTAGTAATATTATTAGCAATTCATACAGAGTTAAAAACGGTGAATGTATAGAAAAATTAGTTGGAGAAAATGAAGAAAAAGATGAGTATATAGATGATCTCGAACTTATTTATCTTCCAAACTATTTAGTTGTACCAAAACTGTTAGAAATATTAGAAGAAAGAGTTATGGATGATTTTATCTACACATCTCAAATAATAGTTCCAAATAGGAATGGAGAAAATGGATCTAAGAGCATTAATAAAAAAATTCAAGAACAAATATTTAAAGATGAAGAAATAGATGATGAAGATAGTATAAAAATAGCAGGAACAACTTATAGATTAAATGATAGAGTTATACAAATAAAAAATGACTATGATATAGAATATGAAATCCCAGGATATGGTGAAGGAATGGGAATATACAATGGTGAGATGGGTATAGTTTATGAAATAGGGGAAGATGAAATTGACGTAAAATTTGACGATGGAAAGATTGCGACATATGATAAGAAACAAATGCTTAATTTAGAACTTGCATATGTAATTACTGTACATAAATCTCAAGGTAGTGAATTTGATGAAGTAATTTTAATACTTCCTACAACAACTGAAAAATTACTTAAACGAAATTTACTTTATACAGCTATGACACGTGCAAAATCTAAATTAATAATAATTGGTCCAAAAGAAACATTAGATAAAATGGTTAAAGAAGAAAATGTAAATACTAGAAATACGGACTTTAAGAGATATATAATAGAGATGGATAAAAAAATTAATAAAAAGAAAAAGAAGGAATAAAAATGTTAGATAAGAAATATAAAGCAGAAGAAAAGGAACAAAACTGGCTTAACTATTGGGAAGAAAATAAAATATATGAATTTGATAAATCTAAAAAAGATAGTGTTTATTCAATAGATACACCACCTCCAACAGTTAGTGGAAATATTCATATAGGACACGTTTTTTCATATTCTCAAACAGAAATGCTTGCCAGATATAAAAGATTAAGAGGATATAATATTTTTTATCCTTTTGGTTTTGATGATAATGGTCTGCCAACAGAAAGACTTGTTGAAAAAGAAATAGGGGAAAGAGCTGAACAATTAGGAAGAGAAGAATTCAATAAACTTTGTGTAGAAATTACAGATAAATATGAAAAAGAGTTTATGGAACTTTTCAAAAAAATAGGTTTTAGTGTTGATTGGAATCTAAAATATAAAACAATAAGCGATTCAACTATAAAACTTTCACAAAAATCATTTTTAGATTTAGTTAAAAAAGGTAAATGTTACCATAAAGATAGTCCAGCAATTTGGTGTAATGAGTGTAGAACATCTATTGCGCAAGCTGAACTTGAAACTAAAACTTTAAAAAGCTTTTTCAATTATATTAATTTTAAAGTTAAAGAAACAGGTGAAGAATTTACAATAGCTACAACTAGACCAGAGCTAATTCCTGCAATTTCAGCGGTTTTTGTAAACCCTGAAGATGAAAAAAATAAACATTTAGTTGGTAAAACTGCAGTTATCCCAATGTTTAATACTGAGGTTAAAATATTAGAAGATGAAGCAGCACTAAAGGATAAAGGTACTGGAATAGTTATGTGCTGTACATTTGGTGATGCACAAGATATTTTATGGTGGGAAAAATATAATTTAAAATTAAATAATATAATAGAAAAAAATGGAGTTATAAAATCTGAAGTACCATTTATAGGTGGAATGCATATAGATAAAGCAAGAGAAGAAATAGTAAGACTTCTTGAGGAAGATGGTGCTTTAATTAAAAGAGAAGAATTATCTCATGAAGTACAAGTTCATGAAAGATGTGGAAGACCAGTAGATTATACAGTTATACCACAATGGTTTATTGATGTTACAACAGAAAAAGATAAGTTTTTAAAAATAGCTGATGAAATTAATTGGAATCCAAAATATATGAAAACAAGATATATAAACTGGGTTGAAAATGTAGCATGGGATTGGTGTATATCTAGACAAAGATATTTTGGTGTACCATTTCCAGTATGGTACTGCAAAAAATGCGGAAAAATACATTTTGCAGATGAAAAAGATTTACCAGTAAACCCTATTTCACATAAATTAGATAGAGTTTGTGAATGTGGTTCTAAAGAATTTATTCCAGATATGGATGTAATGGATACATGGGCAACTTCAGCTATTACGCCTCAAATTAATATGAAGCATGGTGAAGATGAAAACTTTGAAGATATATTAAAGCCAATGTCTCTTAGAACTAATGCAAGTGATATTATACGTACATGGGATTTTTATAGTATTGTTAAAAGCTATTACCATTTTGGAATTAAACCTTGGAAAGATTTAATGATATCTGGATTTGTTATGGCAGGTAAAGGTGAAAAGATAAGTAAGAGTAAAGGAAACAGCAAAGTAACACCTAGCAGTTTAATGAATACATATTCTGCAGATATTGTTAGATACTGGGCAGGTACAGGTAGACTTGGAACAGATATAATAATTTCAGATGATACATTTTTAAGAGGTAAGAAATTAATTAATAAAATATATAATTTATCTAAATTTATGGAAATACATTTAGAAGATTTTAAAGAAAAAGATGAAAAATATAAAAATGAATTTGATAAAGAAAATTTAGAAGATTATGAATATTTAGATAAATACATTTTACTTAAATTTGAAGAAGTAAAAGAAAAATATATGCAATATTTTGATGAATATGAAGTAGGACTTGCTCTTAATACACTTGAAAAGTTCTTCTGGAATTTCTGTGATGACTATATAGAAATAGTTAAACATAGATTATATAGACCTGAAGAATTTGGAGAAAAGGAAAGATATAGCGGACAAGTTACAGTAAGATATATTTTAAAAAATATACTTCAAATGTTTAGTCCATTCTTCCCTTTTGTTACAGAGGAAATTTACTCAAAAGTTTTTGAAGATGAATTTAATAAAAATAAATCTATACATTTAAGTAAATTAGAAGACGTTAAAAACTGGAAAGACGAAAAGGCTTTAGAAAACGGAAATTACTTAATGGAAATTCTTGGAAACCTAAGAGGAAGAAAAACAGATGAAGGTGTTTCACTTAAAACAGAATTTAATAATGTAAAAATAGATATGACAAAAGATTTAAAAGAAGCGTTTCTAGCTTCGGAAAAAGATCTATTAGCGGCACTTTTTATATCTAATATTGAATTAAACGAAAAAGAAGATTTAAATAAAGCTTATGATATAAAAGAAGCTGTATTAAATACTGAAGATTAATTTATATAAAGTACTATTAATTAGAGATAATTATTAGTACTTTTTATTTACTTTAATTCAATTTAAATTTAATTAATACTTGTTGACAATAATAAAAAAACCTAATATAATGGAAATACATTTGCCTTGATAGCTCAGTTGGTAGAGCAGAGGACTGAAAATCCTCGTGTCCGTGGTTCGATTCCGCGTCAAGGCACCAAGCACCTCGGTGCTTTTTTTATTTGTTTTGATTTTTGCTTTAATTTTTCTTTTTTACTTTTACTTTTATGGGATTTTTCTTTTACATTTATGGTTTTACTTTTTTTATATCTATTGATATAATTTATATGAAAGGTTAGATATGAGCGAAAAAAATAGAGAATCTTTACCATCAGATGATATAGTTATATCTCCAGAAGTAATTGCTTCAATTGCAGGAGCAGCTGTTTCTAAAATTGATGGAGCAGAAACAACACAAGGTACATTTTTTGATAGTATCCCAGATATATTAAAATCTAAGGATAAAAAGAGTAAAGGTATAAAAGTTATTGTTGAAAATGAAACAATAACTATATTTGTAAATCTTTTAGTGGATTATGGTAAGAGAATACCAGATATTGCTTTTGAAGTTCAAAAACTTGTAAAAGAAAATGTTGAAAAAATGACTGGTCTTGAAGTTAAAGAAGTTAATGTAAATATCCAAGGGCTAAAGATTAATGAAGAAGCTCATAAAGAGGAGGAATAATATGAAGTTTATAGATAGATGTATTTATTGGATCCTTTCAGTAATAATGCTAGTATTGTCTGTTTTATGTATTTATGGACTACTAAATTTATTTGGAATGGGTGGAGAAGTATTTAAAATTCCTGTTAATTTTTATGAAAATATAAATGAACAAGAAAAAATATATGCATTAATAGCATGTTCAGTTATATTACTTTTAAGTATTAAAGGAATGTTTTTCCAAAAAAGAGAACCAAAAGATAAAGGTGGTACAATACTTCTTAAAAACAATAATGGTAAATTATCTATATCTAAAGAAACAATTGAAAACTTAGTTAAGGGTTCAATAATGGATATAGAAGGTATAGAGCTTTTAAAGGCAGATAGCTATTTAAACAAAAAAGGAAATTTAGGTGTTAATATTGAAATAGTTATTCTAAAAGAAGTAAATATTAAAGAGGTAACAAAAACTATACAAGAACAAGTTAAGTATTCTGTAAAACAAATGACAGATGTTGATGTTAACGACATAAATGTTACAGTAAAAAACATTTCAAATAAAGCGGTTAAGAAGAAAGATAAAAAAGAAATAAAAGAAATTAAAGAGATAAAAGAAGAAGAACAAAAAGAAGAAACAAAAGAAGCTGATCAAAAAGAAGAAAAAAGCAAGTAAAACTTTAAAAAAAGATAAAAGTATGGTTTAATATAATCATAGAATATTAAGGAGTATAATATGGATAAAAAAGAAATTAAAGAAGAAGTTAAAGAAACAAAAAAAGATATAAAAGAAACAGCAAAAGATATTAAAGAAGAAGCTACAAAAGTTGCAGAAAAAGTTGAGGAAAAAGCTAAAAAAGTTTATTCAGAAAATGAAGAAACTGGAGAAAAAATATTAGAGTTTGTAAAAAATAATGCAGGAATGCTTTTAGGTATCTTAATAGGATTAATACTTGTTGCAACAAAACTATCTAGAGTGTTATTAGACCTATTAGTAATAGTTGCAGCTGGATTACTTGGAGTATATATTCAAGGTAAAATAGATGGTAAAAATAAAAAATAATCTTAAGAAGATTAATAGAAATTAAAAAAGAAAGTCTTAATCTAAAAAGATTAGGACTTGCTTTAAAATTAAGGGAATAAAATGGGAAAAGACATAAATAAAAAAAAGGAATTAAGAGAGAATATTTTTAAATTACTTTATGCTAATGAATACAAGAAATTAAGCATAGATATATTAAATTATTATTTTGAAGAAAATGATATTAATGAAGAAAAAGATAGAGCATATATAATAAATTTCTTAGAAAAAGAAGAAAGTAAAAAAGAAGAACTTGAAGAAATTTTAAAGAAATATCTTCATGAAGATTGGGAATTTAGTAGAATTAGTAAAATTAAAAAGGCTATACTAAAACTTGCAATAATAGAAATACAAGATGGACTTCCATACAAAGTTGCAGTAAATGAGGCAGTAGAACTTGCTAAATCTTATGAAGATGAAGTAAGTAGTAAATTTATAAATGGAGTTCTTGCAAGTTATATAAAAGAAAATATAGAGGTAGAATAAAATATGGATCCAGTTCCAATAACAGTAAGTAAATTAAATAGATATATAAAAAGTATATTATCTAGTGATAAAGCTTTAAAAGACATATTTATAGAGGGAGAAATATCTAATTTTAAAAAACAGTTTTCATCAGGACATTTATATTTTACTTTAAAAGATGAAGTATCTGTTATCCCTTGCATAATGTTTAATAATTTTGCACAAAGATTAGCATTTGCACCAAAAGATGGTGAAAAAGTTGAGATGGTAGCAGATTTAGTTGTATATGAACAAGGTGGTAGATACCAATTAAATGTAAAAGCTATGAGAAAAGCGGGTATTGGTGATCTATATCTAAAGTTTGAGGAATTAAAGAAAAAACTTTTAGATAAAGGATATTTTAGTAAGGATATTAAAAAAGAAATACCAATGTATCCGAAAAAAATTGGTGTTGCAACATCTAAAACAGGTGCAGTTATACAAGATATTATAAATGTTGGTACAAAGAGAAATCCAAAATTAAACTTAACTTTATATCCAGTTAAAGTACAAGGCGAGGGAGCAAGCATTGAGATTGCAGAAGCAATTAAGTATTTTAATAAAAGAGAAGATATAGATGTAATAATAATTGGAAGAGGCGGCGGATCAATTGAAGATCTTTGGCCATTTAATGAAGAAATAGTAGCAGATGCTATATATGAATCAAAAATTCCAATAATATCTGCTGTAGGACATGAAACAGATACAACAATAGCAGATCTTGTATCAGATCTAAGGGCAGCAACACCTTCTCAAGCGGCAGAGTTTGCGGTACCTGAAATATCTAAAGTATATGAAGATATATACATGTACAAAAGAAGATTTGTATTAGATGCAAGAAATAATATAAATGTATTTAAAAAAGAATTAAAATATTTAATTTCAACAATAAAAACACCAGGAGATTTAATTAATTCTAAAAGATATTATATTTCAGATAAACTAAACCATATTAAACACATAACTACATTAAAATTAGGAAAAGAAAAAGAAAGAATTCATATACTAAAAACAAATATTTTTGAAAAAAATCCTGAAAAAGAAATACAAAATATTAAAAATAATATTAAACTTCAAAAAATTAATATGCAAAATATATGTCAAAATAAAATAGTAAGATACAAAAATAATTTAAATTTATTAAATGAAAAATTAAAGATGACTGATCCTCAAAATGTACTTGAAAGAGGATATATATTAGCAGAAAAAGATGGCAAAGTAATAACATCTATAGAAAACATAAAGATAGATGAAGAAATAAAATTAAGCTTTAAAGACGGAAAAGTTAAAGCTAAAGTAAAGGAAAAATATGAAAAATAATGAAAAAAAAGAAAAAACATTAGATATAATAATATTTCAAATACTTTTGTTTATAGTATTAATATTTATACTAATATATGTATTTGTTCCTAAATACAGAAAAAGTGTAAATAAAGATTTAACTAAAATCTTTAATACAAACTTTGATGAAAAAACAAAATTCTTAGATGAATTAAATGGAAAAGATAAAGATAAAGAAGAAAAAAGCAAAGAAACTAAAAGCAGTAAATCTTCAAATAATGAAGAAAATTTAAAGAAACAAGATCAAAAAGAAGATAAGAAAGAAAATAAAGAAGAAAAAACTAATGAATCTACTGAAATTAGTTCTGAAAATGAAGAAGTAGTTGTAGAAAAGACAGATGAAGAAAAAGCTTTAGAACTAGTAAATCAAAAACATAATTCAAGTGGAGCTTTTATGTCATATATTATGGATAAAAAACCAGGCAAAATATATATAGTAGGTTTAAGTGATCCTAAAACTACAAATTTAAAAGGTATGTTTGAAGTAAATTTAAATACAAAAACAGTAAAAGAAGCAGACTAGAGGAGAGATATGGCAGGTGTAAGTATAAAGAAAATATCTGGATATTTAGAAAAAGACGGATTAAATATTATAGATACAAATGTATATATTGTATCTTATGGAAAATCTGCAGCAATAATAGATATTGGTGGAGGTTATGAACAGGTAATTAATTACTTAAAAGAAAAAGATTTAGATTTAAGATATATTTTCTTAACACATTCACATTTTGACCATATATATTATTTAGATGATTTAAAACAAATGTATCCTGAGTTAAAAGTGGTTGCAAGTATTAAAAGTAAGATCAAAGATGAAGAAATTACTTTAATAAAAGATATAAATGGAGAAAGTATAAAAACAGATATAGATATATTTGTTAAAGATAAAGATAAAATATTCTTAGGTAGTAATAAAATATATGAGAATATAGATATAAAAGAAAAGATTGAAAATGGAATAGTTAATTTATCTAAAGACTCAGGTATAGAGTTTAATATATTAGATACACCTGGCCATACAATAGACTCTATATGTATACTTATGGTGTATAAAGATAAAGAAATACTATTTTCAGGTGATACAATTTTTAAAGATAGTATTGGAAGAACAGACTTTAAAACAGGTTCAATAGAACTTATGGAAGATACTTTAAAAAGGTTAAAAAGAATAATTAAAGATAATGTACTAGTACTTCCGGGACATGGAGAAAATACTAGTTTTAAAGATTGGAAAAAAGTATTTTATAGGCTTTAAGAAAAGGGAGTAGATGAAGAAAAACAAAGATATAAACTTAGAAGATCTTTTAAGTGAACAAAAAAGACATAATCCAAAAGCAAATATTAAAAAGATTGAAGAAGTTTATGAATATGCAAAATTAAAACATAGTGGACAAAAAAGAGATTCAGGTGAAGAGTATATAATTCACCCTCTTAATGTTGCATATATTTTATCTAAGCTAGGGTTTGATGATGAAACAATTTATGCAGCTCTTCTTCATGATACTTTAGAAGATACAGATGCTACAAAAGAGGAAATTGTAAAACTCTGCGGTGAATCTGTATATGATATGGTTATGGGTGTTACTAAACTTGGAAAGTTAGGTTATTCTAGTAAAAAGGAAGCACAAGTTGAAAACTATAGAAAAATGTTTTTAGCTATGGGAAAAGACATCAGAGTTATAATTATTAAATTTGCAGATAGACTGCATAATTTAAGAACACTTGGATATAAAGAAAGAGAAAAACAAATTATTAAGGCAAAAGAAACATTAGATATTTATGCACCACTTGCAAATAGACTAGGTATTTATTCTTTTAAAAGTGAACTTGAGGATTTAAGCTTTAGATATTTATATCCAGATGAATTTTATAAATTAGTCAACAACTTAAAGAAAAAACAATCTGAAACAGATGCATTTTTGGAAAGTATAAAAAAAGGACTTGAAAGCAATTTAAAAAAATATAATGTAAAAGCAGAAGTACAAGGAAGAGTTAAAAAATATTATAGTATATATAAAAAGATGCTTAGAGATAATAAGGATTTTGATCAAATTTATGATATCTTTGCATTTAGAATTATAGTAGACACAGTTGAAGAATGCTATAAGGTTTTAGGAATAGTACATGAGGCATATGTACCTCTTTCTAGAAGATTTAAAGATTATATTGCTGTTCCAAAACAAAATATGTATCAATCAATACATACAACAGTAATACCTAAAATTAGTTTTAAAAAGAAAGATGAAGCGGTACCATTTGAAATACAAATTAGAACACATGAAATGGATGAAGTAGCAGAATATGGTGTTGCAGCACACTGGGCGTATAAAGAGGAAAATTATAAAGGTAAGAAAAGTGTTGTAAAAGCAAAAGAAGATAAACTTAAATGGGTAAGAGATATGATAGATTGGCAAAGTGAAACAAAAGACCCTGATGAGTTTATGGATCAGCTTAAGGTTGAGCTTATAGAAGATGAGGTATATGTATATACACCAGCAGGAGATATTAAAAGCTGTCCTAAAGGAGCCGTTCCAATAGATCTTGCATATTTGATACACGAAGACATTGGTAATAAAATGATAGGTGCAAGGATTAATACAAAAATTGTTCCGATAGATACACCTATGAAAAATGGAGATATTGTTGAAATTCTTACATTAGATACATCAAAAGGTCCTAGTGCAGATTGGCTAGATATTGTAAAGTCTCCAAATGCTAAAAATAGAATTAAAAAATGGTTTAAAAAGGTAAATAAAGAGCAAAATAAAAAACGTGGTGAAGAACTTTTAGTTAAAGAAATTAAAAAGCTGCCAATAAATACTGAAGACATATATATTTTAGAATGGGTAAATGATATTGCTAAGAAAATAGGTTTTGAAAATACGGAAAATATGTATGCAGCAATTGGATTTGGCGGACTTAAAACTAGTAGAGTTATAAATCTTTTAAAAGAAAAATATAAAGAAGTACACAAAGATGAAATACTAGATGAAAAAATAAATAAATTAAGAATACTTGATGAAGATAAAAACAAAATCAAAAAAACAAAAGTATATACAGAAAAAGAAGGAATATATGTTCCAGGTATAGATAATGTTTTAATAAATATTGCTAAATGCTGTATGCCTGTTCCAGGAGATGATATAATAGGCTATATAACTCAAGGAAGAGGGGTTACAGTACATAGAAGAGATTGTTTAAATATTAATAAGCTTTTAGAAAATGATTTAAAAATTATTAATGTAGAGTGGGCACAAAAATCTGATGAAACATATATTGTAGAACTTGAAATAAAATCTGCTGGTAAAAAAGACTTAGCAAGAGACGTAATATCTGAAATTGAACAATTAAATATAGAGTTAATTGGACTTACATTAAAAGAAAATGAAGATGGAATGGTGTCTTTAAATTTAAAGGTAACCGTTGAAGATATAGATTATTTAAATAAATTAATAACAAAATTAAAAGGTATACAATCAGTTATATCTGTAGAAAGAAAAAGAGGATAAGATTATGTATAATAGACCAAGAGGTACAAGAGATTTATATGATGATGAAATGAAACTTTTTGAATTTATAGAAAAAACAGCTAAAAAAGTTTTTGAAACAGCTAATGTAGGAAGATTGCAAACACCTGTATTTGAACATACAGAAGTTTTCGCAAGAGGTGTTGGTGGAGACACAGATATTGTACAAAAAGAGATGTATACTTTTTTAGATAAAAGCGATAGATCACTTACACTAAGACCTGAGGGTACAGCTGGTGCTGTAAGGGCATATTTGGAAAATGGAATGTCATCACTTCCTAGTCCTAAAAAACTTTGGTATATGATGCCAATATATAGATATGAGAATGTTCAAAAAGGAAGACAAAGAGAGTTTAATCAAATAGGTCTTGAATATTTTGGATCAGCAATGCCAGAGGCAGATTTTGAAATAATATATTTAGCAGTAAAAATTTTAAAAGAACTTGGAATAAAAGGGTATACATTAAAGATCAATAGTATTGGAAATATGGAATGTAGAAATGATTTTAAAGCCGAGTTAAAAGAGGTTTTAAAAGATAGAATAGACACATATTGCGGAGATTGTAAAAGAAGATATGAAACAAATATATTAAGGGTTTTAGACTGTAAAGTAGATAAAGATAAAAATGGAAATCTTCCAAGCATATTAGATTATCTAGATGAAGAATGTAAAAAGCATTTTGAAAAAGTAAAAGAGCTTTTAGATGAAGCAGGTATTAAATATGAAATAGATGATAAAATAGTAAGAGGTTTAGACTATTATAATAAAACTGTTTTTGAAATTTTAGATAAATCTGGACTTGCAATACTTGGCGGCGGAAGATATGACGATTTAGCAAATGTTTTAGGTGGAAAAGATATCCCAGCAGTAGGTTTTGCAATAGGTGTTGAAAGACTTGCTGAAATTATTAAAGAGGAAAATATAGAATATATTCCAAAAAACAAAAAGATATATGTAATATCTGAAGATTTTGGTAAAGCCTACCATATTACAAGTGCTCTAAGAGATGAAGGAATTTTAGTAGAGCAAGATCTTTTAGAAAGATCTGTAAGAGCTTCTTTAAAACAAGCATCAAAATTAGGATTTAATTATACAATTTTTGTTAATGAAGATAATTTTGTTTTTAAAGATATGGAAACAGGTGAAGAAAAAACATTTGAAACAAAAGAAGAAATACTTAACTGTGCAGTAAATGCTTAGAAAGAGAAAAAACTTATGAAAGTATTAATGATAGGAGATGTTGTAGGAAAAGCTGGAATAAATGCATTAGAAGAAAAACTAGAAAACATCATAAAGGTATACAATATAGATTTTGTAATAGCAAATATTGAAAATGCATCAAGTAATGGAATAAACATTAAAGATTTTAATAGAATAGATAAACTAAATATAGATGCATATACATTAGGAAATCATGTGTGGAGTAAAAAAGATGCATTTGTAATTGTTAAAAACAAAAATGTAGTAAGACCAGCTAATATGTATAAAGGGCTTCCTGGAAAAGGATATAGAGTAATTGAAAAAGAAATAAATGGACAAAAAACAAAGATAGCAGTAATAAATCTTTTAGGAAGAGCTGGAATAAATATAATGACAGATAATCCATTTTCTAAAGCAATGGAAATAGTAAAAAAAGTAGAAAATGAGACAGAATACATATTTGTAGACTTTCATGCTGAAGCAACAGCAGAAGTTAAAACAATGGGATATATGTTAGATGGTAAAGTAACAGCTGTCGTAGGAACACATACACATGTTCAAACAGCAGATGAAAAGATATTAGAAAATAAAACTGCATATATAACAGATATAGGAATGACAGGTATTCATGATTCTGTAATTGGAATGAAAAAAGAAATTGCAATTAAAAGGTTTTTAAAATGTATACCTGAAAGATATGAACCAGAACAAAATGGTGAAAAAATTATTAGTGCAGTAATAATAGACACAGACAATGCAGGAAGAGCTATTTCTATTGAAAGAATAAATATTTAAATATATATTAGAAGCAGAAATGCTTCTTTTATTTTGGCATTTTTTAGAAAGGTAAAATATATGAAAAGATTTTCTGAAATTATATTTGTAATCTTTATAATAGCTATATCAATATTAGTCATATTTTTTATGAGTAAGAAAAATAAAGAAAATATTAAAGAAGAGAATGCTGAAATTGTGAATAAAAAAGAAGATATTAGACTTGCTGTACTTAATTTAGACACCTTAAATCCTATACTTACTAAAAATAGATATGTATATGATCTTACAAATCTTTTATATGATTCAATTATTAATTTAGATGAAAACTATATGCCTAGTTTAGAGCTTGGCGAGAGTTTTGAAAAATTAAGTGATACAAAATATAGAGTGAAGTTAAAAGATGTCAATTGGAATAATATGGAAGATAAATTAACATCAGATGATGTAAAGTTTACTGTAGATAAAATAAAAGAGCATAAAGGTATATATTTTGAAAATGTTAAAAACATTAAAGAAATTAATATTTTAGATAAAAATACTTTTGAGTTTATACTTTTTAATAAAGATAAATATTTTAAATATAATCTAACATTTCCGATAATGAAAAAGGTTGAGGATAATGTTTTTATAGATTCTGCTGGATATGGTGTACCACATGGAATAGGTATGTATTTTTTATCTAAGATAGATGGAGATATATTACACTTTAAATTGAATGAAAAATATTATGGTTTTAAAGAAAAAAATAAAATGCCAGATATTAAGACTATTTTAGTAAAGAGATATAAAGATGCAAATAGTATGTATACAGACTTTAAAGAAGGAAGTATAGATTTATTAGAGACAGGCAAAAGTGATGTTGAAAATTTTATAGGTAATTTTGGATATATTAAAAAGCCATATAAAGGTAGAGATTTTACATTTTTAGGTTTTAATACTCAAAAAGTAGAAGATGTATCTTTAAGACAAAGCATATTATATGTTTTAAATAAAAATGAAGTGTTAAATGGAATAGAAGGAGTTTCAAAAAGTACTTTTCCATTAGATTATGGAAGCTTTATATACAAGAAAGACATAAATACAAAAGAAAATTTAGATATGGCTAAAAGCATTTTAGAAAAAGCAGGATATGAAATTAAAAATGAAGTTTTAAAAAATGGAAATAAGGTAGAGCTTAATATTATTTTAAATAAAGCAAAAGCGGAAGAGTTAAGACTTGGAGAAAATATTAAAAGCAATTTAGAAAAAAATGGAATTAAAGTAAATCTTTATCCTTTAGAAAGAGTAGATTATACAAATAGATTAAATACAAAAAATTACGATGTAGCTATAATTACAATAAGGAATAATTTTACTCCATCACTTGAAAGCTTTTTCGGAAAAGATAATTATTTTAATTATATTAATCCAAATATGGATGAGATATTAAAAGAAATAGATAATAAAGATGAAAAAGATGCAGATATATTATATGAAAAATTAGAAGAGATATATTTAAAGGATATTCCTTTTATACCACTTTATAGAAATGAAAGATATTTGTTTTTATCTAGTGCGTTAAATGGTAAAATTGTACCTAATTCACATAATATTTTTGAAAATTTTATTAGTTGGTACAGAAAATAGTTAATATGTTTTATTCCCTTGATTAATATTTTAAAAAATATATAATCAAGTTAGAACAAAAGAAAGGAAAAAATATGGCAAAAGAAGATAAAGAAAAAAACAATGAAATAAACAAAGAAAAACAAAAAGCCCTTGAAGAAACGCTTAAAAAGATAGAAAAAGAATATGGTAAGGGCTCAATTATGAGACTTGGAGAACACGATTACACAGGAATAGAAGTCATTTCTACAGGTAATCTTGCAATAGATTTAGCACTTGGAATAGGTGGAATACCAAAAGGAAGAATAGTAGAAATTTATGGTCCAGAATCATCTGGTAAAACAACACTAGCACTTCATGTATGTGCTGAAGCACAAAAAGCTGGAGGAGAAGTAGCATTTATAGATGCAGAACACGCATTAGATCCAATCTATGCTAAAAAATTAGGAGTAGATATAGACAGACTTTTAGTTGCTCAACCAGATAATGGTGAACAAGCATTAGAAATAGCTGAAGCATTAGTAAGAAGTGGTGCAGTAGATTTAGTAATAGTTGACTCAGTTGCAGCACTTGTAACTAAAGCAGAACTTGATGGCGTTATGGGAGCAGCACAAGTTGCAACACAAGCAAGACTTATGTCACAAGCTTTAAGAAAACTTGCAGGTCATGTAAATAAAACTAATTCAACAATAATTTTCATAAATCAATTAAGAGAAAAAGTTGGAGTTATGTTTGGAAGCCCTGAAGTAACATCAGGTGGACGTGCACTTAAATACTATTCATCTATTAGAATAGATATTAGACGTGGAGATAAAATAGTTAAAGATAAAGAACAAGTTGGTAATATGACTAAAGTTAAAATTGTTAAAAACAAGCTTGCTCCACCATTTAAAGAAACATTAGTTGAAATGTATTTTGGTGAAGGTATTTCAAATGAAAGTACACTTATTAATCTTGCTAGTGATTTTGAAATTTTAGACAAAGCTGGTTCTTGGTATAGCTATAAAGGTGAAAAGATAGGACAAGGTTTAGATAAAGTAAAAGAATTCTTAAAAGCAAATCCAGATATTGAAAAAGAAATAGATCAAAAAGTAAGAGAAAAAGCGGCAGAGGCTACAGGATATATAAATAAAGCTGATGAAAAACTTGAAGAGATAGAAGAAGAAAAAGAAAACAAAAAAGAAGAAAAAGAGAAAAAAGAAGATAAAAAGTAGAAGAAAAAATTAAATGAATAATATAGATTCAGATAAATTAAAAAGAATTGAAGAAGAATTAGTTAAAATAAAGGCGGAAAAATTAGATCAAAATGAAGATAAGTGTTTTGAAATTTTAATGCCTAAAGTTTTAAGATATAGCCTGTATACTCCAAGAACGGTTTACGAAGTAGAAAATAGGTTTAAGGAAGATTTTGAAGAAAATCCTAAGGTAAAAGAATATATATTTACTTATCTTTTAGAAAATAAGATCTTAGACGATAAATCGTATGCATTAAAATATATACATGATGCCCTTCTTTTTAAAAGAAACTCAGTATTTGAACTTAAGATGAAATTAAGAGAAAAGAAGATAGATGATGAATATATAAATATAGCTATAGATGAATTCCAAGATAAAATAGATGAGTATGAACAAAAAGTAATCATGGGGTATTTAAAGCAAAGAAAAAATATTGATCAAGTAAAAAATAAAGCATATCTTTTTAGAAAAGGCTTTAAGTCTGAAAATATAAAAAATGCAATTTTAGATTATGAATATTTAAACAATAATTAAAAAGAAAATTAAGAAGAAAACAAAATATGAGAGAAGATATAGAGGAAAAAGAAAATACAAAACTTAATATAAAATTAGATAACTTTGAAGGTCCACTAGATCTTCTCTGCTTTTTAATAGATAAAAAGAAAATGGATATAACTGAAATAAATATATCTGAAATAGCTAAAGAATATCTAGAAATAATAAGTGAGTATGAAAGATTTAATTTAGAAATAGGGAGTGAGTTTATACAGATGGCGTCAAAACTAGTATATATTAAATCAAAAGAAGTACTTCCAAAACATAAAGAAGATATAGATGAAGTAGATGAGGAAGAAGAGCTAATAAATAGAATAATAGAATATAAAAAATATAAAGAAAATCTACCAAATTTTAAAAATGCATATGAAGAAAATAAAGGAAGAGTAATAAAACCTGAAGAAAACATAGATGTTCCTAAAAAAGAATTTAACGAAAACCTAAATATTGCTTTAATAACAAATTCATATAATACAATATATAATAAATTTTTTAGTAGAAAAAATGAAAATAGTAAAAATGTGAAAAAATTAGCTGTAAAAGAAAGGTTTTCTGTTAGAAAAAAGATAAAAGATATATTAAGCTTTTTAACTAAAAAGAAAAAAATGAACTTCAATGAAGCATTTAATGAAAAACAAAAACCAAAAGGTGAAGTAATTGCAGCATTTTTAGGAATTCTTGAACTTGGTAAAAAAGAGGAAGTTAAGATAAAACAAAAGGAAAACTTTAAAGATATATTGGTTGAGAAAACAAATATTAAAGAGAAACATAACAAATGAACCAAAGCACCTTAGGGTGCTTTTTCAATGTAAAAAATACAAGAAAAAACAATAAAATAATTATTACAAATAAAAACAAAGCCTTATATATATATATAGTGTTATCAGTAGTGTAGAAGATTTAAAAAGATAAAAACAAAAAGGAAAGAAGTAAATATGAAGAAGGTCCAAAATAGAAAAAGAAGTGTAAAATTAAATAAAATAATATTACAGATACTACTTTTAATATTAGTATCAATTGCTTTAATTACACAAAAAGAAAATATATTAAATATATTTACAAACAAAAATAAAATAAAAGCTGGAATACCAGGAGATATGAAACCAGGAGATATAGTGCAATATAATCATAAAGTTGCAGGGGATCCAGCTGACAAAAATAAGCTAAAAACAACTATACAGCGTGGAACAGATTCGGCACCAGGATTAAATGGAGAGGCACAATCATTTGATGCAAGTACAATAGATACAAAATGGAGAGTTTTGAGCATTGACAAAACAGCGGGTGAAATTACTTTAATTTCTGACATAGTTAAAGCGTTTACAGCTCACGGATATTTAGATTATAAATGGTATGAACATAATATGCATCAATTTGCTAGCATATTTGGATATGGAGATGGAGTAAATAAAAACAAAGAGTTTTCATATAAAGTTATAAGTGGTACAAGCAATCAAGAGCAAAATAAAACATGGAAGACTGGAGTAAATGGAGTTAACAAATCTGGTGCTAAACCACTTACAAAACAAGATATTCTTAGTGTATTTGGAAACACACCGGCTAATAAAAGTAATACTAATGCAAACAAAAGCGTTTATGTAAATATATTTTGGAATTGGGTAAATTCAGGAAATTACCAAATCGCAAATGTAGGAAAAAGTGATTATGATTCAAACACAGGAGGATATGGTGGAAGTTCTAGTGGTGGAAGTGGTCAAAGAAGACCAAATGATCAAACTCCACTAACATCATCAAGCTTTGGTGTTTCAGAAGTAAATAGCGCTGAAATAAAAGATTTGGGTACAAGATTATATACTAAAGGAACAAGAACAAAATGGTGCAGAAAACCAGGTACAGGAGAATCGACAGAAGGAAAAGAGGGAGACGTTAGTACAATGGGGTGGAACGGTGGCGGTCATAAACCTCCAGACACCATACCTGAACATCCAGATGATCCAGTAGAGTGTGGAACTGAAACATTTGAACGAGATGGAAATGCATCAATAAGTACAAGAATAATAACTTATCTTTTAGCTTCGAATGTATATACAAAAAAAGAAACTATGGCTGGTAATATAAATGTTTGGGGAGTTAATGAACAAGAAGAACAAACAAATTCTGAAATGCAAATTGGAGATATAATAAAATATGATCATAAAACAGGCGTAAAACCAGAGGACTTAAAAACAACAATAGGCAAAGGAACAGCAAGTGTACCAGGTTCAGGATATTATTTAAAAGATGCAAGCGTTCAAGAGCAAACATTTGATGCAGGTACAATAGATACAACATGGCATGTATGGAATATAGATATAAATAACGATGAGATAATGATTGTATCAGATAATGTAGCACCATTTAAAACATATGGTGCAATAGACTATATCTGGTATGAGCATAATATGCATAAGATAGCAAGTATATTTGGACATGGAAAAGGAGCAAAAAAGAAAGAGTTCACATATAAAGTAGGATCACAATTAGAAGATACAGGAGATACAGCAACATGGAAAACAGGAATTAATGGAGTGCCACTAACAGGTGCAAGACCACTTAAAATAGAAGATATAGAAGAAGCATTTGGTTGGACAGAAAGCACTATAAAGAGTGATTCAAAGTTTAGTAAAAACTCAGGAAGTAACACAGGTTACGGTGGTATATATACAATAAACATTCAATTTCCACAAAGAGATACAGGAAGTAATGCTCAACAATGGGCAGATAAAAATATAGCAAAAGCAGCAAAACAAGATGTAAAAGGAAAAGATGGATGGTATAGGATAGATAAACCAAATGTACCAGAAGGTGCATATAGAAACATATTATGGGATTGGAATGGTAACAATTATTTCCAATTAGGCCAAGTAGGCCTGTATGTTCATTCGAGCTATGTTCACTTCGGAAGGGGTGTGGTCAATCCTGACTTCTTAAATTCAGCGAACTATCGTTTCGTGACTTCGTATACTGATGGCTCCTGGGCTGGGGATGGCAGTACGATTCCTAGCCGTGTTGTAGCCTTCTTGTCGTTATCGGACATCGTATATCGTAAATCCAGCGCCGTTGGCGCTCACCAAGAACAAATCTGGGAAATAGAAGAGAAAAAAACGCTTCCACTTCCAAAAGGGATGCAAATAGGAGATATAGTAAAATATAACCACAAAGATGTTTTAAGAATTGAAGATGGTAGAAAAAATGTTGAAGGAACAAATATTTTAAAAACAACAATAGAAAAAGGAACGGCAAGCATACCTGGCTCAACATATAAGCAAGACTTTGATGCAAACAAAATAGATACAAACTGGCATGTATGGGGAGTAGATGAAGTAACAGGTGATGTTATAATAGTATCAGATAGTATATACCCGGAATTTAAAACATATGGTGCAATAGACTATATATGGTATGAGCATAATATGCATAAGATAGCAAGTATATTTGGTCATGGAAAAGGCACTAAAAAGAAGATTTTTGAATATAAAGTAGGATCACAATTAGAAGATACAGGAGATACAGCAACATGGAAAACAGGTATAGATGGAATACCATTAACTAGCCCACAAGGAATACCAGGAATTAAAACTAAGGAAGGATTAAAAGACATAGCAGTACCATTATCTGGAGCAAGACCACTAAGAACAGAAGATATAGAAAAAGCATTTGGTTGGACAGAAAGCACAATAAAGAGTGATTCAAAGTTTAGAAAATGGGGAGGAAACTTTGGAGGAACAACTACTTTAAATATTAATTTTCCACAAAGAAAAGTGGAAGGAATGAACCAAACATGGGATAATGAGCAAATGGCAAAAGGTCCTAAAAAGAATGTAAAAGTATATGATAGAAGTTATAGTATAAATAAATCTAATGTACCAGAAGAAAACAATTATAAAAAAGTATTATGGGAATTGAATGGAAGTAGATATTACCAATTAGGGCAAGTAGTCCTGGATGTTTCTTCTAGAGGTTTTAGTAGAGGTTTGGTGGATTTAGGCTCCCTCCATTCAGCGAGCAATAGTTTTGTGTGTGCAAGCACTGATGGTCGCTGGGATGAGTATAACTATGCGTTTGCCGGCCGTGTTGTAGCCCTCTTGTCGTCATCGGACATCATATATCGTAAAACTAATGCTGTAGGTGCATACCAAAAACCTATCTGGAATATAGAACTTAAAAATAATCCAAGTAAAAATATTAAAGTAAATATGAAGAATGAATTTGGAGAAAATCTAAATGGGGTTAAATTTAATCTTAACGTGGATGGAGGAGCATCCGTACTAAGTCGTACGAATTTAAATATAAATAGTGGTAATGTAAATACATTTAACGGGTCTAATATTGTTATGAAAGATAATAAATACAAGATGGAAGTAACGGGACTTCCTGCTGGTGCAGATTACAAGATAATATCTAAATATAATGGTGATCATGAACTTACACAAGATATTGTGTCATTTGGAAAAGAAAATTTAGAGTATGATATATTAATCTACCGTAAAGATGGAGATTATGTAGTACCAGTTACATATGAAGGTGGAAAAAATGATGAAGACTTTAGTCTTAGTGGAAAGATTAAATTAATGGACGGTCAAAATATTGTTAAGACATTGAAGGACGTTACCTTAAAAAGCGGTAATAATGAATTTAAATTTACAGATGTAAAATATTTTGTTAATGGTAAATTTAAAAATTACACTATTAAGTATGAAGGTGAAGGTAATGTATCAGTTATTGGAAATGGATTAAAGGTAAAATATACTCCACCTAAGAAAAATTACAATATTAAAGCAGAGTTTATATTTGATAAAACTTTAGATAGTGTACCAGTAAAACTATTTGCTGATGGTAAAGCTTTAAAAGATATTGATCTTTTAAAGAGTAAGGATTATATACATGTAGAAAATCTTGCTGAAAGAAATTCTGATGGTGATCCAATTACTTACACAATTAAAAAAGGAAATATCCCTTCAGGATATATTACAGAGATATCTGGATTAAAGATAATTATACGTCCTGTTCTAACGCTTCCTATGAGCGGGTCAGACAGTATTAAACTTGTTGGAATAACAGCTGGAATATGTATTGCTTTAGGAGCTATGGGAAGATTTAAGAATAAATTAATCGTATTCTTTAAAAAGTATGAGATTATGAAGTAATTAATTATGAAATAAATTGTTATGTTTTATGTTATGACTAATAAAACGCACTATTGGTTAATAATATTTTATATACTATTTGTTTTATATATTATCTTTAAATGAGCTAAGTTTTAGCTCATTTTTTATTTGATTAATAAATTTTAAAAATATTAATTCAATTACTTGCTAAACATTTAAATGTTTGCTAAGATACTTTGTAGAAAGAGGGGTGAGTTTTTTGCCAGAGATTAAAGTTATAAACGGAAATTTTGAAGATGCCATGAAAAGATTTAAAAGACAAGTAGCAAGAAATGGTATCATACAAGAAATAAAATCTAGAGAAGCTTATGAAAAGCCAAGTGAAGAAAAGAAAAGAAAAGAAAAAATGGCTAGAAAAAGAATGTTTAGAAAAAGAGCTTAATTTAAGGAACTTAGGTTCCTTTTTTTATTGTGTTCCTTGTAAATATAGCTTTTTTAATATAATATATAGGTATGAAATCAGTAGTAGCAATAATAGGCAGACCTAATGTTGGTAAGTCTAGTTTATATAATTATATATTAGGAAAAAGGATAGCAATAGTTGAAGATACACCAGGTGTTACAAGAGATAGAATAATTGGTGAAGCGTCTTGGAGGGATGCAAAATTTGATCTTGTAGATACAGCGGGAGTTATTGCATCTGGAAGAGATGAAATGGAAGTTAAAATACAAGAGCAAACAGACATGGCAATAGCCATGGCTGATGTTATTGTATTTATGGTAAATATTAAAGATGGTGTAACAAGAGAAGATGAAGAAATTGCAAAAAGACTTAAGAAGTCTTCTAAAAAAATTATTCTTGTAGCAAACAAAGCAGATAGTTTTGATAAAGATCATCACGATATTTATGAGTTTTACAATTTAGGATTAGGAGATCCTATAAGGCTTTCTGTTGCAAATGGTATTGGAATAGGAGATATGTTAGATGTAATCTATGATAATCTACCTCAAAAAGGAAATGCTATTGAAGATGATAATATTAAAGTTGCATTAATTGGAAAACCAAATGTAGGTAAGTCTTCAATTATTAATGCATTAACTAAAGAAAATAGAAATGTAGTATCTAATGTACCAGGAACTACAAGAGATGCTATAGATGTTCCATTTTCAAATAAATATGGTAATTTTACTTTTATAGATACAGCAGGACTTAGAAGGAAAGCAAAAATTAATGAAAATATTGAACTATATAGTGGAGATAGAACTAAAATGGCTATATCTAGATCAGATGTATGTATACTTGTTTTAGATGCAACAGAAGAGATATCTAATCAAGATGTAAGAATTTTAGGTTATGCTCATGAAGAAGGCAAAGGAATTATTATATTAGTAAACAAGTGGGATCTTGTTGAAAAGGATAATCATACAGTTAAAGAGTTTAAAAACAAAATTATAACAGAATTTATGTATGCAAGATATGCAAAAATACTTTTTGTTTCTGCTGAAACTAATCAAAGGATAGATAAAATATTTGAATCAGTTGTTGAAACATATAATAATAATTCATTTAAAATATCTAGTAGTCAGCTTAATAAAATTATTGGTGAGGCTATAAACATGCATCAACCACCTTCAGATAAGGGAGTTAAGCTTAAAATATATTACGGCACACAAGTTAAAACAAATCCTCCAACATTTTTACTTTTTGTAAATAAAAAGGAATTATTCCATTACTCATATGAAAGATATATCATAAATAGTATAAGGAAATATTATCCTCTTGAAGGAACAAGGATTAAAATTATAACTAGAGAAAGAAAATAAATATAACAAGGAGAACAAAATGAATATAAATTTATACATATTAATACCATCTATTTTAATTGGGTATTTATTAGGAAGCATTAGTTTTGCAAGTATTATTACTAAAAAAATAAAAGGATTAGATATTAAAGAAATGGGAAGTGGTAATGCAGGTACTACAAATGTTTTAAGATCTGTAGGATTTTTGCCAGCATTAGTAACATTTTTATTAGATTTATTTAAAGGAACTCTTGGAGCAATTATTCCATGGGCTATTGTATATTTTACAATAGTAAAAGGTCCTGGAATATATATGGTAATTGGAGGAATCGCAACAATTATTGGACATACTTTCCCTGTATTTTTTAAGTTTAAAGGTGGAAAAGGTGTTGCAACATATTTAGGAGTTATCCTTGCAATAAATCCTTTAGTTTTTGCAATTAATATTTTTATTATGCTAACAATAATATTAATTACAAGAATGGTATCATTAGCATCTATAACTATTAGTATAGTTACACCGATTTTGATGGTGTTTTTAAATAAAAATTCAATTTCACCAGATGAAAAATGGATTTTTGCTTTAGCATTTTTATTAATAGGTGCAGTTATTACATTTATGCATAGAGAAAATATTAAAAGAATAAGAGGAGGGGCTGAAAACAAAATTACTTTTAAGAAGTAGATAAATTAAGGATATAAAATGAGAATTAGAAAGAAAAAATGGATAGATGAGGAACTTGATGACTCCGAAATATACATTGAAGCAGTAGATTTAAAAAAGAAGATAGAAGAAAAATTAAAAGAAAAAAATTATACTAGAATAGAAATGGAAATAGGTGTAGGAAAAGGTAAATTTATATCTGAGATAGCATCTAGTAATAAAGATATATTATATATTGGAGCAGACATAGCAGGAACAATGCTAGGAATTGCGAATAAATCAATTAGAGAAAAATATAAAGAAAAAAATGAAGAATTAGATAATATTATACTTGTAAATTTAAACGCAGAATATATCTTAGAATCATTTTTAGGTCTTAGTATAGATGAAGTATATGGAAAAGCCAATTTAATTAAAGAATCTGAGGAAGAAGGCGAAAACATATATAATAAAAATCTTTGGGGCGAAGAAGAGGTTAAAGAGTATGATGAAGACCTTAATAAAGCAGAAAATGAAATAGATCAAAAGAAGATTGAA
This sequence comes from uncultured Clostridiaceae bacterium, assembly GCA_946998225.1. Classification (GTDB taxonomy): domain Bacteria; phylum Bacillota; class Clostridia; order TANB77; family CAG-508; genus CAMPYH01. Next base: position 41,156 of record CAMPYH010000004.1, read on the forward strand.
ACATTTAATATGGATGTTGAAGAAAGTATTAAACTAGATAGAATTTATTTAAACTTTTCTAATCCATGGCCTAAAGAAAGACACAAAAAAAGAAGACTTACACATCCAAGACAACTTCTTCAATATATTAAAATATTAAAAGAATCTGGAGATATATTTGTTAAAACAGATGATGTTAATTTCTTTGAAGATACTCTTATGTATGTACTTAATGTAAATAAATATTCTTTTAAATATAAAAAATATTATGGAAAATATTTAGAAGATAATAAAGAAAAGTTTTTAAAAGAAGTTTTTGAATATATTGAACAAATTAAAGAAGCTAAATCTGATGAAGAGATAGAAAATATAATATATACAGATATATATGTATCATCTTTAACATATGATTTAGAAAAAGAAGATATTTTTAAAGGAAGACTTGGAAATATACCAGGCAATTTGGAAACAGAACATGAAATAGAATTTAAAAATGAGGGGAAAAAGATTTGTGCTTGTATTATAAATAGGAGGAAATAGTGTTTAAAACTAGGAAACTACAAAGAAAAGAATATGGGAAAGTTCTTTTAGATAATTTAGATATAGAAGTACGAGAAGGTGAAGTGCTTGGCATTTTAGGTGATGAAATGTCTGGACGTAAAGAGGTTTTTGATATAATTAGAGGAATAATTAAACCTAATAGTGGAGAAATATTTATAGGTGAAGAACCGGTTGTAGGTAATGTAATTAAATCAAGAAAAGGTATATCAACGAATTTAGGTCTTGATGTTTATGACAACTTTACTATAAATGGATTTTTAAAACTTATGGTAAATGTAAAAAACGTTCCTGAAGAAATTATAGAAAAAGAGATTTCACATGTTATAGAGATTTCAGAAATTAAAGATAAAGATGAACTAAAAATTTCAGATTTAGATAATTTTACAAAACAAAAATTAGCAGTTGCAACTGCATGTATGGGAAGTGCAAAAGTAATTTTATTAGAAGATCCGTTTTTAAATTTAAAAGATTTAGAAAAACAAAAAATGAAAGATATAATTCTAAAATATAAAGAAAACAAATCAATAATAATTGGAACAAACGATGAAATCTTAAAAGAAGTTGCAGATATAATTTTAGTTTTAACACATAAAGGACAAATTGAAATAGATCCTAGAAAGCTCATTAGCAAAAACATTAGCTTAAAAGAAAAACAAGATGAAATACTAAAAGAAAATAATATTAAAGGTAAGCATTATGATTATTAAAGAAACAAAAGATAAATTAAAAATGTATTTTAAAAATATTTTAACATATGCATTTATGATATTAGTATTTTTAACATACACATTTAAAAGCATTCAAGCTTTAAACAAAGCAGATACATTTGTATTAGATAATATTTATGGAACAGCTTTAATACTTAATATATATATTATAGCTATTCCATTTATAACATATTTAAATATATATATAATAAAAGAATTATTTGAAAAAAATAGGGAAAAATTAGAAACAGTAAAATCATCTAAAATAGCTAGAATAGATATTTTTTCAGATACTTTTGTAGTATCACTAATTTCACTTATTCCATTTATATGTATATATATATTTAATTATTTTACTGTTAAATTAAATTTCGGTTTCAAACATTTAATATATACATATTTATTAATCTTAATATATTCGTTTTTAAATTCATGTATTTTAAATATTATTAAAAACATGAAAAAAATAAAATTCAAAAAAGAAATTTTTTTAGTTTTAAGTATTATATGTATATTTGCTTTTACAAATATATATTTATTATTAAAAGGAAGTATCTTTAATTTTGAATTTAATATGATGTATATAAAGTTTTTAGAAAACTTAAAAAGTATTCAAGATATTTTAATCTTAGTATTTAGTTTAAGTTTAATATATGTATTAAGCGTAAAATATATATCAAGGAGGATTTCAAATGAAGACTAGTACAGAAGAAAAAGAAATTAAAACAAAGAAATCTTTCTTTAAAGATAATTTTAAATTTATACTTTTTGTATTTTTAATAATTATATTTATAGCTTTAAACTGTATTTTAAAATTTAAAGGTAAAGATATAAAAATAGATTTAAGCAAAAATAACATATACACATTAAGCAAAGAAAATATAGATAAGATTAAGAAAATAGATAATAAAATAAATATATATTATCCAGGTAAAAGACATAAAAAGTATATAGATAATTTAGTTAAAAATATTACTAAATTAAATAAAAATATTATATATGAAGATAAAATGCCTGAAAATAAAGAAGATTTTAAGTTTAGTCAAGAATATATATATATTATAAATGAAAAATCAGATAATATTTTTTCAATTTCACCAGATATCGAAGGAATATATGAAGCTAAAAACAATAGTGAAATTAAATATCTTTTAGAAAATAAAGTTGTAAATGGAATTTTAAATATTGGTAAAAAAGAAAAAGAAGAAAAACCAAAAATAGGATTAGGTATTCCTAATGAAAAATATCCTGTTGGTGAATATAGAAATTTAATGCAAAAGATATTTTTAAAAGGTGAAAATGTTGATCTTGTATTTTTAGATAAGGAAATACCGGATAATATTAAAATATTGATTATACCAGGAATATTTGAAGATATATCTAATAAAGCGTTAGAAAATCTTTTAAACTTTGGTAAAAAAGGTGGAAGCTTTTATGTTTCAAATAGTAAAATAAATATATTTGGACATAAAGAAAAAGATAAGAAACTAGTTAATTTTAATAAATTCTTAGAGCAATATGGAATTGAATTAGAGAACAAATGTATTTTAGAAAAGCAAGACATAAAAGACACTTTAAATGAACTTGGTTTAGGTATAAACTATAAAGGTAAAAATGATTTAGGTGAATCTTATGTTATTAAAGCAGATCCTGTTTTTGAAGAAAATGCTTTCTTAAAAACATTAAAAGATAATGATGAGAAAAATCAAATATTTGTTGCATCACCTATTAAAATTTTAGATAATGTAGATAAAGGTGTAAATATAAAAGCACTTTCAAAAACACTTGATGGAAGCATTGCGGTTCCAGATATTAAAGAGTATTATGATGAAGTAGAATATAGATCTAAGTTAATTTTTATAAAACAAATTCTTGAAAAAACAAAAGATGAAGATTTAGAAAAAATGAGAAAAGAAAAAGGAGAAGAGTTTTATAAATTATTACTTGAGGTTAAAAATAATAAAAATAAAGATATTGAACTTACAAAATACAATCCAGGACAATTTATAACTGGTGTGGAAGTAGATAAAAAGTTTGAAGATAAAGTTTCTAAACTTATATGTATATCTACAGATGAGACTCTTTATGGATCAACGAGTTTAAATCATGAAGGGCAAACACCTCCACCACTTTTAAATGTATATAATCAAAGATTAGTTTATGATATACTAGAATATCTAATGTATGGTAATATAGATTTTAAGATAGAAGAAGGACCAAGTAAGTACGTAAAAGAAATCACAAAAGAAGATAAAAATAAATATGAATTATATGCATATATATCTGCAGGTTTATTATTTATTTTAGTATGCGGAGTAAAAACATTTAAACAAAAAGAAAGGCAAGATAATGGGAATATTAAATAAAATCTTTGGAACAAAAAGTACAAGAACAATGAAAAAACTGCAAGGTACTTTAAATGAAATTAATAATTTGGAAGCTGAAATTTCAAAACTTTCAGATAGTGAGTTAAGAGCTAAAACAGATTATTTTAAAAAACTTTTAAGTGAAGGCAAAACTTTAGATGATATACTTCCAGAAACATTTGCTGTAGTAAGAGAAGCATCAAAAAGAGTTTTAAATATGAGACATTTTGATGTTCAAATATTAGGTGGTATTATACTTCACCAAGGTAGAATTGCAGAGATGAAAACAGGTGAAGGTAAAACTTTAGTTGCAACACTTCCAGTATATTTAAATGCACTTACAGGAAAAGGTGTTCATATTGTTACAGTAAATGAATATTTAGCAAAAAGAGATAGTGAATGGATGGGAAAAGTTTTTAAATTTTTAGGACTTACTGTAGGACTAAATTTAAATTCGATGGATCAAGAGGAAAAGAAAAAACAATATGCATGTGATGTAATGTATACAACTAATAACGAACTTGGATTTGATTATCTAAGAGATAATATGGTTATATACAAAGAACAAATGGTACAACGTCCTCTTAACTATGCAATCGTTGATGAGATTGATAGTATTTTAATTGATGAGGCTAGAACACCACTTATTATTTCTGGTAGAAGTACAAAGTCTACAAACTTATATAAAGAGGCAAATGATTTTGTAAGAACACTAGACAGAAAAGAAGTTATAGAAGAAGATTCAAAAGATAAAGAACAAGCTGAAAATATTGAAGAATATGATTATGTAGTTGATCTTAAATCTAAAGCAGCAACACTTACTACAAAAGGTATTAAAAAAGCTGAAAAATATTTTGGACTTGAAAACTACAATGATCTTGAAAATACAGATATAGTACATAATGTATCTCAAGCACTTCATGCAAATGGTGTTATGAGAAGAGATATAGACTATATTGTAAAAAATGGTGAAGTATTAATTGTTGATGAGTTTACAGGAAGAATAATGGAAGGAAGAAGATATTCAAATGGTCTTCATCAAGCAATTGAAGCAAAAGAAAATGTAAAAATAGCTGATGAAACTATGACACTTGCTACAATTACTTTCCAAAACTTCTTTAGGCTTTATGATAAATTATCTGGAATGACAGGTACAGCTCTTACTGAAGAGAGAGAGTTTAAACAAATTTATGGTTTAGATGTTATTGAAATACCAACAAATAAAAAAGTTATTCGTAAAGATATGCCAGATATAATATACAAAACTGAAGATGCAAAATTTAGAGCAGTTGTTAAAAAAGTAGAAGATGCACATAATAATCATCAACCAGTACTAGTGGGTACAGTATCTATAGAAAATTCTGAAAAGATTAGCGATATACTTAAAAAAGAAGGAATTAAGCATGAGGTATTAAATGCTAAATTCCACGAAAAAGAAGCAGAAATTATTGCTCAAGCAGGTAAACTAGGAGCTGTTACAATTGCAACAAACATGGCAGGACGTGGTACAGATATTATGCTTGGAGGTAATCCAGAGTTCTTAGCTAAAAAAGAAATGAAGAAAAATGGAAGAACAGATGAAGAAATATCTGAAGCTACATCATATTATGAAACAGATGATGAAGAAAAACTTGCTTTAAGAAAAGAATTCAAAGATATTAAAGATAAATTTGAAGATGAAATAAAAGAAGAAAAAGAAGAAGTAATAAAAGCTGGTGGTCTTAAAATAATTGGTACAGAAAGACATGATTCAAGAAGAATAGACAATCAGTTAAGAGGTAGATCTGGAAGACAAGGTGATCCAGGAGATTCAGAGTTTTTCATTTCTATGGAAGACAATTTAATGAAGCTTTTTGGTGGTGCATATATTCAAACAATATATAATAGATTAAATGTACCAGAAGATATGCCAATACAAGTAAAAACAATTTCAAGAGCTATTGAAACAGCACAAAGAAGAATTGAAGGAAGACACTTTGAAGCTAGAAAATACACATTAAAATATGATGATGTAATGAACCAACAAAGAGAACTTATATATTCACAAAGAAGAGCTGTTTTAGATGGTGAAAATCTTCATGATAAAATACTTAAAATGGCAGAATCTGCAGCGGAAATGCTTGCTGAAAGCTATCAAGCTGAAATTAATGAACAGGAATTAAACAAAGAAGTATTTAAAAATGAACTAAAAAATAGACTTAATATACAAGACTTAGATGAATTACATAAAGATAAAATATCATATAAAGATCTTGTAGAAGAGATGAAAGAAAAAGTAGTAGATATATTAAATGCTAAAAAAGAAGAATCTGGTGAAACATTCTTGGAACTTGAAAGAGTTGTACTTCTTAAAGTGGTTGATGACAAATGGATGGAACATCTAGATACTATGGAAGACTTAAAAGATGGTATTGGTCTTCGTGGTTATGGACAAACAGATCCAGTTGCACAATATAGAATAGAAGGAACAAATCTTTTCTATGAAATGAATGATCAAATTAAACTCGATGTTGCAAAAGTTCTTTTACATATTGAAAAACAAGATGAAAATATTGAAAGAAGACAAAGTGTAGAAATAACTGAGGCAAGTCAAAAAGAAGAAAGAGAACAAAATCCAATTTCTGAAAAACAAACACCAATTGTAAATACTGAAAAGAAAGTTGGAAGAAATGATCCATGCCCATGTGGAAGTGGTAAAAAGTATAAGAATTGTTGTGGAAGAAATTAGAAAATTTGTCCACAAAATATGAATTAAAATAAAGGTGTGAACAATAAGTATATTTGTTGACACCTTTTAAACTCTAATATAAAAGGAGATATAACAAAGAGTGGAAGAAAAAAACAATAATATTATAATTTATCAAACTGATGATGGAACAACAAAAATAGATGTGAAACTTGAAGATGAAACAGTATGGTTATCGCAACAACAGATGGCTGAATTGTTCGATACTTCAAGAACGAATATTATAGAACACATAAATAATATATATTTAGAAGAAGAATTAAATAAAAATTCAACATGTCAGAATTTCCGACAAGTTCGAAAAGAAGGAAATAGAAATGTTTCAAGAAAAATTCCTTTTTACAATCTTGATATGATAATTTCTTTAGGATATAGAATTAAATCCAAAGTTGCTACTAATTTTAGAAAATGGGCAACTGAAAGATTAAAAGAATATATGATCAAAGGCTTCACTATGGATGATGAAAGACTTAAAGGAAATGGTGGAGGAACATACTGGAAAGAACTTCTTGCTAGGATAAAAGATATTAGATCTTCAGAAAAAGTATTATATAGGCAAGTTCTTGATTTGTATGCAACTGCCGTGGACTATAATCCAAGAGATAGTAAATCAATCGAATTTTTCAAAATAGTTCAAAATAAACTTCATTATGCTGCTCATGGCCATACTGCATCAGAAGTAATTTATGTAAGAGCAGATTCAAATAAACCATTTATGGGGCTTACTACATTTAGTGGTGATATTCCGGTTTTAAGTGATGTATTAATTGCTAAAAATTATTTAACAGAAGAAGAATTAAAAATTTTAAATAATTTAGTATCTGGATATTTTGATTTTGCTGAAATACAAGCAATTAGACATAATCCAATGCATATGGAAGATTATATAAAGCAATTAGACATTATTTTATCTAGTACAGGAGAAAAAACTTTAATTGGTGCTGGGAAAATAAGCCATAATAAAGCGATTGAAAAAGCAAAAGCAGAATATAAGAAATATCAAGTAAAAACATTAAGTCCGGTTGAAAAAGAATATTTAGAAACTTTAAAAGCAATAAGTAATAAAATTGATGATAAAGCAAAGAATGAATAGAGTGTATCATTTAGGTATACTCTATTTTTATATGTATATTAATGATAATGATAAATGTTTAGTGCAAAAAAGGTACATTTATAATAAATATTTATAGAATATGATTTGTGCATTTTATAAGATAAGAAAATATGATATACTTATATTAGTTAATGAATATGGAAAAGTCAGCGTTAGAGAAACACTTATAGAATATCTGATATAATAAATATAATTAGTGATATCTACTACCTGTGAAAGTAGTAAAAACTATGAGGGGGGTTGTGGAAAGTAGAGCAAAATAAAATAATATATATTAATTTGAATAAATAACTGTTTGATAATAAATACTATTATAAATTGATTAAAAATATTAAAAAAAATGAGGGCAAAATGAATAATAAATTAATTGGAAATGAAAAAAATATTTTATTTTATAATGATGAAGAAGGCAATACAAAAGTAGAAGTACTATTAGAAAATGAAGATGTTTGGTTAAATACTGAAGCATTAGCAACGCTTTTTAATGTTAAACGACCAGCAATTACTAAACACATAAATAATATTTATGAAGATGAAGAACTTGAAGAAAGAAGCACATGTTCCAAAATGGAACATATGGGTAATGATGGCAAACAAGTTTATAATACAAAATATTACAATCTTGATATGATTATATCTATTGGTTTTAGAGTTAACTCTAAAAAAGCAATTAAATTTAGAACTTGGGCAAATAAAATAATTAAAGATTATATGGTTCAAGGTTTTGCGTTAAATGATGAAAGATTTTTAAAAGCAAAAAAATCTGATCAAGAGTATTTTAAAAGATTACTTGAAAGAATTAAATTAATTCGTACAAGCGAGAGAATGTTTTATCAAAAAATTACTGATATATTTGCAGAATGCTCTATTGATTATGATAAAAATAGTGATATTGCAATGACTTTTTATAAAACTATTCAAAATAAATTTCATTATGCAATTACTGGAAACACTGCTGCTGAAATAGTTTATAATAGAGTAGATTTCAAAAAAGAAAATATGGGACTTGCTACCTGGGAAAATTCACCTGATGGGAAAATTTTAAAATCTGATGTAATTATTGCCAAGAACTATTTAAATGAACAAGAAATTAAAAATTTAAATAATTTAGTAAACTTATTTTTAGATATTGCTGAAAATAATGCAGAAAGAAGCATAACAATGTACATGGAAGATTGGAAAAATGAAGTAGAAAATGCACTAAAAATTTTCCGTTATGAAGTTTTAGAAGGAAAAGGAAAGATTTCGCATAAACAAGCAGTCGAAAAAGCGGAAAAAGAATATGAAAAATATAAAGTTATACAGGATAAGAATTATGTGTCAGATTTTGATAGACTATTAAGTGAGGCAAAGTCATTTGAAAATAAATAAATTGCACATAGGATAAAAAAGTATAATAATTTTTGTGGAAAAAATTAGAAAATAAGAGATAAAATGATTGATACAAAATGTGTCAATCATTTTAAATTAATATATTTTAGTAAAAAAATAATTATAAAATAGTCATAAAAAACATTTTTAATATATATTGTGTTACTATATATGTAATAATATTAATGGAGGTAAAGTGGAAAATATAGCTAATCTTTTTATACATTATCAAGATTTTTGCAATATAGCTTTAAACCTTATAAATGCTGATGATGAAAAGTTTAAAAGGTTTTTTGAAAAACTATATAATATGGATAAACGAGCACTTTTTTTATATATAAAAAGTAAGAAGAATGAAATTACAAAAGATCAATTTGAATATGCTAAAAACTATTATATAAAAAGAGGAAGAAATTTAAACTGGAATGAATAAAATAAAAGGAAAAATTGGGAGGAAAAATATGAAAGAAAAAATAAAAGCAGTACAATATGGCTGCGGAAAAATGAGTGTATATCTTATGAGATATATGATTGAAAAAGGAGTAGAGATTGTAGCGGCATTAGATATAAATCCTGAAGTTATAGGAAAAGACATAAGTTATGTCATGGGCGGAGAAGAATATGGTGTAGTTATTAAAGATGCAAGTCAAGCAGATAATATTTTAAAAGAATTAAAACCAGATGTATGTGTTGTAGCTACAATGAGTACAATGAAAGATATAGAGGAAATATATAAAATATGTGCTAAAAATGGAGTTAATGCAATAACTACATGTGAAGAAGCAATATATCCTTGGAATTCATCACCACAAATTACAAAAGAGCTAGATGAACTTGCAAAAGAGAATAACTGTACATTATCTGGAAGTGGATATCCAGATATGTATTGGGGAGTATTAATAGATACACTTGCAGGATCGCTTCAAAATATTACAAAAATTAAAGGTTCAAGTTCATATAATGTAGAAGATTATGGAATAGCACTTGCTAAAGGACATGGTGCAGGTCTTAAAACAGATGAATTTGAAAAAGAAATAGGTAAATACAATAATTTAACATCAGAAGAGCAAAAAGAGCTAGTTGAAAGTGGCGAGTATGTACCAAGCTATATGTGGAATCAAAATGGCTGGTTATGTAGCAAATTAGGTCTTACACCTATATCTCAAGTTCAACAATGTATACCAACAACACATGATAGTGATTTAAAATCATCTACACTTAATATGACTATAAAAGCAGGTGAACCAACAGGAATGTCTGCAGTGGTTACAACAGAGACTAAAGAAGGAATAACTCTTGTTACAGAATGTATAGGTAAAGTATATGCTCCAGAAGAATTTGATAGAAATGATTGGACTTTTTATGGAGAACCAGAAACAACAATAAATGTAAATCGTCCAGCTACAGTAGAACTTACTTGTGCTAATTTAATAAATCGTATCCCAGCACTTATTAAAGCAGAACCTGGATATATTACTACAGATAAAATGCCAAATAATGTATATATTACAAAAGATTTAAATGAATATTTATAATTATATGTTATAAAACAATCCATGGATTATAATCTATGGATTGTTTCTTTTTTTATTTTTCTCTTTGTTCTCTTTAGTTTGTTTTTTAGATATATTATGTGTATATATTAAAAGAAAATTAGCAAAAGATATAGACAAAAATTTAAAAAAAAATTATAATATCTAAATGAAATAAGATGTGCATTTATGCATGTACAATTAAATTAATTTAGTGATATTAAGTGTGAGAAATTATGAAAAAGAAAAAGAATATTTTTAATTTTATATTATTTATATTAATTTTTTTAATTATGTTAAGACTTTTGGGAAAAATGTTTATTCCAAAAGCAGATTCTGATGTATATTACAAAAATGAGATATACAAAAAAGGGTATGATTTAGACTATATTGGTGCTGGATGTAGTGAAATGAATAGAGGAATTTCACCAATGATTATTTGGAATAAAACAGGTTATACTGGATATAACATAGGTTCATCTGGTGAAAGAATATATACTACATATTACTCTTTAAAAAGTGTACTTGAATATACAAAGCCTAAATATGTCTTTTTATCTACAGAAATAATAGATAAAAAATATCCACTTAATAAATATCTTTTAAGACAAAACTGGGAAAGAAAACCAATTAATTTTGCAAGTCTGGAAATGATGACAAATGAAAATCATAAATTTGATATTTTTGAATATATTCATTCTTTTTTCCCTATATTTGCATACCATCAACAATGGAAGCATATAGAAAAAGAACCTGAAGATTATAGAACAAAAGGCCATTATGTAAGAGCTAAAAATTATCAAAAAAAGAGACCTACAGAAAAAGATTTTAATAAATATTTTAAAAAGACAGATAAGAGAAAGAAAATAAATAAATTAAATATTAAATATCTTTTAAAGATAAATGAATTATTAAAAAGCAAAAATATAAAATTAGTTATTGTTGGATTTCCAAATATAAATACATATTCATATTCTACACATAATACTATTAAAGATATTGCAGAAAAAAATAATATAGAGTTTATAGATTTTAATGAACATATGGATGAATATAAATTAGACTATAAAATGGATTTTGAAGACACAACACATCTTAATGGACTTGGAGCTAAAAAGTTATCTACATTTATAGCAGATTATTTAAAAAGTAAAGATGAATTAGTAGATAAAAGAAATGATCCTAAATTTGATACGTGGAACAAAGATTATGATGTATATATGAAACATTACAACAGTGTAGTAGATACAATAAAAGCTGAGGAATAATATGAGAACATTAATTAAATATTTAGAAGAAAATGTAAAAAAGTGGCCTAACAATGTAGCATATGTAGAACCAGAAAAAGAAATAACTTGGAAAGAACTACAAATTAAAGCAAAAAATATAGCAAGCAAAATAATAGATAAAAAAGTAATAAATAAAGCTATAATTATATATATAGAAAAATCTATAGATGCTATAGCATCTATGTTAGGAGTACTATATTCTGGAAATCATTATGCTATTTTAGATTCAAAAATGCCTGAAGAACGATTTGATAAAATATATAATGATTTAGACAAAACATTAATATTGTCTAGAGAAAAAGATTTTAAAAAATTAAAAAACAGCTATGAATATATAGATATAAATTTTGAAAGTAGTAATATTTCAGATTTAGATGAGAAAATAGAAGAAATTCAAAATAATGTAATAGATGTAAATCCTATGTATATATTATTTACATCAGGATCTACTGGAAATCCAAAAGGTGTAGTTATTTCACATAAAGCTTGTATATCATATTTTGATTGGCTTATAGGTGAATTTGGTTATGATGAAAATACGATTTTTGGTAGCCAAACACAACTATATTTTAGTATGAGTTTAAGTGATATTGTAGTATCTATTAGAACAGGATCTAAATGTGTGCTTATACCAAAAATATATTTTTCATTTCCAGTAAAATTATTTGAATTTATAAACAAATATAATGTAAATACAATTTATTGGGTACCAAGCGCATTTGGAATTTTAAAGAAATTAGATGTCTTAAAAGAACTGAAAATAGATTCTTTAAAAAGAGTGCTTTTTGCGGGTGAAGTAATGCCAATGAAAACATTTAATTATTTAAAAAAATATTATCCGGATATTGAATATGCTAATTTATTTGGACCAAGTGAAACGGTAGACATTTGTACATTTTATAGAGTAAATAGAGAGTTTAAAAATGATGAAACATTTCCAATAGGACATGTTTGTTCAAATCTTAATATGTATATTTTAGATGAAAACGATAATGAAGCAAAAGAAGGTGAACTTTGTGTTAGCGGCAGCTATATAGCTAGTGGGTATTATAAAAATGAAGAAAAAACAAAAAGTGCTTTTATGCAAAATCCTTTAAATGATAAATATATAGAGTATATATATAGAACTGGCGATATAGTTAAATATAATGATAAAAATGAATTAATATTTTTATCAAGGAAAGATTTTCAAATAAAACATTTAGGGTATAGAATTGAACTTGGTGAAATTGAAACAGCGTTAAATACAATAGATGAGATAAATAGCTGTTGTGTAATATATGACGAAGAAGAAAAACAAATAGTAGCATTTTATGAAGGAGATATTACTGAAGATAAGATATTAGAATTTTTAGAAATAAAGCTACAAAAATATATGATTCCAAATAGAATTATAAAACTTGATAGAATGGTATATAATTCTAATGGAAAGATAGATAGAAAAACTTTAAAAAAAGAATATAATAAAAAGTAAAGGAATAAAAATGGAAAAAATTATAGAAATATTAGAAGAAATTAAACCTGGAATAGATTATGAATCAGAAGATGCTTTAATATCTGATGGTATATTAGAAAGTTTTGAAATAGTAACATTAGTTGCAAGACTTAATTCAGAATTTGATATAGAAATCGAAGTTAAAGATATTGTTCCAGAGAATTTTGAAACAGTAGAAGCAATAGATAATTTAGTTAAAAAATTAGAGGATTAATATGAACATATCAGTAAGTATTAGCAGTATTGGCTTTTTACTTTATACGATTTTGGTAGCTTTATTCTATTTTTTATCTTCAAAGAAAAATAGATATATAGTTTTAGGAATTGCGAGTATAATATATTTATTTATAGCTAGTAAGTTTTATTCAATTTTTGTATTTTTGAGTGCAGCTATTATTTATTTTGGTGGTATAAGTATTTCTAAAATAGAAAAAGAATATAAAGAAAAACCAAAAGAAGAACGAAAGCAAATAAAAGCCGATGTAAAGAAAAAGAAAAAAACTATAATGTTTATTATAGTTTGTATAAATATATTAATTTTAGCAATTTTAAAATATTATAATGTAACCGCAAATGCTTTAGGCTGGAAAGTACTTAATATCTTAATGCCAATTGGAATTTCGTATTATACACTAGAGGCGATAAGCTATATTGTAGATATAAGTAGAGGTAAATATGAAGCGGATACAAACTTTTTACATGTTCTACTTTATCTAACATTTTTCCCAAAGATGACTTTAGGACCAATTGGAAAATATGATAAATTAAAAGATACATTATTTGAGGGTATTGGATTTTCATATGAGAGAATAAGAAAAGCCTTCTTATTAATAATTTATGGATATTTCAAAAAAATGGTTATTGCAGACAGATTTGGAATGCTTGTAAACCATATATATAAATTAAATTTAGGTGGATACAATTTTATTGTTTTAATGATTGCATACACAATTCAGTTATATATGGAGTTTTCAGGATGTATAGATATAGTAAGAGGTGTTGGTGAAATATTTGGAATAGGACTTGATGAAAACTTTAGACAACCTTTTTTCTCACAAAACGTTCAAGAGTTTTGGAGAAGATGGCATATAACTTTAGGCGCTTGGCTTAAAGAGTATGTGTTTTATCCAGTGTCTATATCTAAAGTAAATATGAATTTAAATAACTTTGCAAATAAAAAGATGCCTAAATTTTTAGCAAAATTTGTAACCATTGCATTTCCACTTTTCTTTGTTTGGGTAGTTAATGGTATTTGGCATGGAGCAGGTTTTAAATATTTACTATATGGTATGTATTATTATGTCATAATGATGATTGGTGTATTTTTCAAACCATTAATAGATTTCATTAATGGAAAATTAAAAATAGATCCAGATAAAAAAATATTTAAATTATTTAGAATAATTAGAACAATAATTTTAGTTATGATAGGTAATGCTATATTTAAAGCACCAAGTATGATGTATGTATATACTAAATTAACAAGTGGATATAATGAACCAATGAATGTTTTTACAGATGTATTTAGCAAAAAAGATTTATTAGTCGGAGTTATATTTATATTAATTGTATTTATTGTATCTGTTTTAAAAGAACTAAATATTGATGTAAGAGAAAAGGTAGAAAAAAGCAATATTTTAATTAGATGGCCTATATATTATTTCATACTTTTATCTGTTGTAATTTTTGGTATATATGGAGCTGGGTATAATCCAGAAGACTTCATATATGGAGGATTTTAATTGGTAAATAAATTAGAAAAAATATATACCGAAGGTAATTTAGACATATATTTTGTTAAAACAGATGAAAAGAGAAAAGATACAAGCGATGTTTTAAAAAATATATATAAAAATTTAGGTGAAGAGATTTTAATAGTAAGGGAAAAATATCATAGACCGAAAAATGTTAAATCAAAATATAATTATTCAATTACATATGTTAATGACGGAGCATTTATTGCTTTTGGAAAAGGAAATTTTGCTATTGATGCAGAAGAAATAAGACCATATGATAAAAATATAAATAAAATATTAAAGATAAAACCTAAAGATGAAAAAGAATTTTTTGAATTTTTCACACAAAAAGAAGCATTAATAAAATTAAATGATTTAATGCTTACAAATATATTAGATGCTTTAAATGGAAAAGTTAAAAGTATTAGTTATAAAAACTATATTATAAGTATAGCTAAAAGCTAAAATATGCGCATTTTAGATAACAAAGACCTATGCTTTATTGACAATAATTTGCATGAGTGGTAAAGTATTAAAGTATTGAAGGAGTTGTTTTGAAAAAAGGTATAAAAATAATATTATGTATAATATTTATATTTAGTATATTAATAACTTTTTTTACAAAAATATATAAAGCAACATCGATAGAAAAAGCGGTTAAAGCTATAGTTATAGAAGAATTAAAAGTAAAGGAGTAAATCATGAAAAAAGAAATTCAACCAGAAGTTAAAAAAGCTACTATTACATGTGCTTGTGGAAATGTTATAGAAACATTATCTACAAAAGAATCAATGAAAGTAGATATTTGCTCAAAATGTCATCCACACTGGACAGGTTCAGGAACAAAAGTTTCAAGAGGTGGTAGAGCAGATAAGTTTAGAGAAAAATATGGAATGTAATAAAAAGGGCAGTAGCCCTTTTTATTTTGTATTGAAAAAAGAATATGGATGAAATAATATATGAATATGGAAAGTAAAGATATATACATAAGAAGTAAAGGGAATAAAATTGCTCTTACAGCATTTTATAAAGATAAAGAAACAATTAATTCTATAAAAGAAAAACCGTGTATTTTCTTTTTACCAGGAACTATGGCAAACCCATATACATACTGGAATTTTGTAGATGAAATGGTTAAATATGATGTAGTTGTTGTAGGACTTCATTATATAGGTCATGGTCTTTCAGATAGAGTAGATAAATTTGATTTCTCAGATTTAAAACAAAATGCTTTAGATGGATTTAAATATATTAAAGACAATTTAAAATTTTTTGGAACAGATATAATAGTATTTGGACACAGTCAAGGAGGTATTCTTGCATCAAGCCTTATAGGACTTAATTTAACTAAAAAATATATACTAGGTAATTTAATAATATCTGATCAAAAAGGTCTTAAAGATTTAATAGGATTATCTAAGGTGCCTAATTTCTTAATTCCTTTTGTTAAAATGTATTTTAAGATATTAGGGAAAATTAAAGGAAATAAAAAACTTAAATTTGGTGACTATGTAAAAGTAGGAGAGATGGACTATACTGAAGAGGATTTAAAAAGTGATCCATTAAGGATAGTAGAATATCCTTTATCTATGGTTACATCTTTAATTAATATAGATACAAAAAATTTAACAAAACCAAGTAGTGAAATAAAAGAGGAAATATTTGTTTTTGTAGCAAAAAATGATCCAATATTTCCTTTGAAACTTCAAAAAGAAGCTTTTGATTTAATAAAAGCAAAAGATAAACATTTTATTGAATATGATACAGATAAACATATGATGTATACAGAGCATCCAAAAGAGCTTTGTAGTTTAATATATAAGGAGGTTTTTAATGGATAAAAATATAGAAAGAATAAATGATATGGAACAAAGACTTGTAAGACAAGAGGAGTTCGCTAAAAAAATGAATAAAATGCTTGAGGAATATAAAGAAAACTTTTCAGATTTTGAAAAGTTAGAAAAATATTATTACAGTAAAGAATATATGGAAGACTTAAAATTAGATCAAGAAGGAAAACTTGAAGATATACCAAGAGGAGTATTAAGTGAAGATCTAGTATATGATTTAATGGGTGAATATTATAATATTGGTATAGAAATGTTAGAACTTGGAATAAAAACAGTAAAAAGATAAAGGAGTAATATATGAATAAAGTAATGTTAATGATATTAGATGGATGGGGTATAGGAGAAAAATATGACGGAAACAGTATTTATCTTGCAAATACACCTAATATGGATTTAATAACTAAAAAATTTCCAAATACGGAAATTAAAGCAAGTGGCGAGTATGTTGGACTTCCTAAAGGACAAATGGGAAATTCAGAGGTAGGACATTTAACTATTGGTTCAGGTAGAGTTATTTACCAAGATCTATCTAGAATAAATAAAGATATAGAAGATGGAAGTTTAAAAGAAAATAAAGTTTTAAAAGATGGACTTAAAAATGTTAAAGAGAAAAACTCTAGTTTACATTTAATGGGACTTGTATCTTTTGGAGGAGTACACTCACATATTAATCATTTAATAGAACTTGTAAAAATTGCAAAAGAGGATGGAATTAAAAAAATATATATACATGCATTTTTAGATGGAAGAGATGTACCAACAGATTCTGGAATTAAAGATATAGAATTTTTAGAAAAAGAATTAGAAAAAATTGGAGCTGGAAAAATAATCTCTGTATCTGGTAGATATTATGCAATGGATAGAGATAAAAGATGGGATAGAGTGCAAAAAGCATATGATGCAATAAACTATAGAATTGGAAATGAAAAAGAAACAGCTTTAGATTGTATTAAAGATTCATATGCTGAAGGAATAACAGATGAATTTATCGTCCCTACAGTTATTACATCTAATTTAGATAAAGATAGAAATATAAATATTTTAGAAGATGATACAGTAATCTTTTTCAATTTTAGACCAGATAGAGCAAGACAAATTACAAGAGCATTTACAGAAAAAGATTTTAATGAATTTAAAGTAGAAAAATATTCTAATTTAAAATTTTTAACAATGACAGAATATGATGCAAATTTTAAAAATGTAGAAATAATATATCCAAATATAGATGTTAAAAATACACTTGGTGAAGTGCTTGCAAGAAATAATAAAAAACAATTAAGAATTGCTGAAACAGAAAAATATGCACATGTTACATTTTTCTTTAATGGTGGTGTTGAAAAGCCAAATAAAGATGAAGAGAGAATATTAGTTCCATCACCAAAGGTTAAAACATATGATCTAAAACCAGAGATGTCATCAGATGAAATAGAAGATATAGTCGTTAATAAAATAAATGAAAATATATATGATGTAATAATATTAAACTTTGCAAATCCAGATATGGTAGGACATACTGCAAATATACCAGCTACAATAAAAGCTATAGAAAGAATAGATTACCATGTAGGAAATATTGCAGAAGCAACACTTAAAAATGGTTATACACTTCTTATAACTGCTGATCATGGAAATGCAGAAAAACTTTTAGATGAAAATGGAAAACCATTTACATCACACACAAGTAATTTAGTACCATTTATAGTTATATCTGAAGATAAAAATATTAAACTAAAAAAAGAAGGATCTTTAAAAGACATATCTCCTACAATTCTTAAACTTTTAAATATTCCTAAACCAGAAGAGATGACTGGAGATAGTTTAATAATTTAGAAATGTTAAATTAAATAATAAATTAGAAAAAATACAAAATAAAAAAAGCACATAAGTGCTTTTTTTAATGGTGAGCCAGAAGGGATTCGAACCCCTGACCCCAGGCTTAGAAGGCCTGTGCTCTATCCAACTGAGCTACTGACCCATACAAGAAATATGTTAACACTAAAATTATTTTTTTGCAAGCATTTTAAAGCATTTTTTTAAAGTTTTTTTGTATTAATTTGTATAAATATATGGTAATATAAAAATATGTGGAGGGAAAGATGGGAAAGAATAAAGCTTTAATATTTGCGGCTGGAAATGGTACTAGAATGAAACATGTGGTACCAAAGCAATTTATTAAACTTAATGGTTTGCCAGTTATATTTCATACTATATTAAAATTTGAGAATAATAATTTAATTGATGAAATTTATGTGGTAATTAAAAAAGGATATAAAGAGAGTTTAGAAGAATATTTATCTAAATACAATTTAAAAAAGAAAATAACTGTTTTGGAACCTAAAAAAGATGATACAGGATTAGATAGTACTTATTACGGAATAATTGAGGCTTCAAAAAATATGGATCCAGATGATATTATTTTAATACATGATGGTGTAAGACCAGTTATATCTGATGAATTAATTAATGAGAATATTAAAGTTTGTAGAGAAAAAGGAAATGCAATTTCTGTATCTACTTTATTCGAATCACCAGTTGAAATAGATGAAGATGGAAAAATTAAAAGAGTTCTTGAAAGAAAAATGTATAGATTAACTAAAGCACCACAAACATTTTTTCTTAAAGACATTTTAGTAGCACATGAAAAAATTAGAAAAGAATTTGGAAACTACACAAATTTTACAGATTCCTCAGCGATTATGAGATATTTAGGAAATGAATTAAATACAGTTGAGTCATCTAATAGTAATATAAAAATAACTGAAAAAGATGATGTTTTTAAAGTATTAGGACTTTTAGATGAAGAAAAATATAAAGATGTTTTTGATATAGACATAGAATAAGAGGTAAATTATTAAATACGTATATATATTATTAATATTAATTTTAATTATAATAATTACTTTAATATACATATATAAATCAGATGGATTTAGCAAAAGACTAATAGTTAAAGATATTTTAATTAAAGATAAAAAAGTTAAAAAGCCGTTTTCAATAATACTGCTTGCAGATTTGCATTCAAGTTATTATGGAGAAAAACAAATAGAGCTTATATCTGAAATTCAAAAATTAGATTTTGATCTAATCTTTTTAGCTGGAGATATCGTAGATGATAAAGTCTCTCTTGAAAGAGGATTTGATACAATTAGATATATTAAAGATAAAACAAAAAAACCAATATATTATGTAACAGGTAATCATGATGGATATATAGATTATATGTATGATGTAAAAGAGCATATTAAAAAGATGGGAGTAAATGTTTTAGAGGGAAATATTTTAAATATAGATCTTTTTGGAAATAATATAAATATATTAGGCTATGATGATAGAACCATAGGAATAGATCTGTATTATAAAGAACTTGATGATTTAAAAGAAAGTATTAAAGACTTAAAAGATGATTCTTTAAAACTTTTAATATCACATAGACCTGAAAAACATGAAGAATATGAAGAGCTTAAAGCAGATTATGTTTTTTCAGGACATGCTCATGGAGGACAGTGGAAAACTAAAAAAGGAAAAACTGGAATGTATGCACCAGGACAAGGAATGTTTCCAAAATATGTTGATGGATTATATAAAAGAGGTACATACAGCCATATAATTACACCAGGACTTGCAAGAGATAATACAAAAGTTCCAAGGATATTTAATCCACCTTGCATAATGCATATAAAATTTAGTTCTATTTAAATTAGGAGTTAAAATGGGTATAAAATTTACAGAAGATCAAGAAAAAGCAATAAATGAAAAAGGAAATATATTAGTTGCAGCAGCTGCAGGTTCAGGAAAAACAGCTGTATTAGTTGAAAGAGTAATAAGGAATATACTTGAAAAAGGTATGAATATAGATGAAATGTTAGTTGTTACATTTACAAAAGCAGCAGCTACAGAGATGAGAGAAAAGATACTTGATGCTATATACAAAAAAATGGAAGAAAGTAAAAGCTCACATCTTTCTAAACAAATACTTCTTTTAAATAAAGCAAACATTTCTACAATACATTCATTTTGCTTTAATATTATTAAAGAAAACTTTTATATATTAGGAATATCTCCTGATTCTATAGTAGGTAAAACTGAAGAATTAGCTATTTTAAAACAAGAAAGTATAGATGAAGTTTTTGATAAATGGTATGAAAAAGAAGATCCAGATTTTAATTCATATATATTTAATTATGCAGGATATAGAGATGATGAAGATGCTAAAAATGAAATTTTAAAATTCTATAATTTCTTAACAACAATACCTTTTAAAGAAGATTTTGAAAATGATGTAAAAAACTTTCTAGAGAATAAAGATTTTTTAAAAACAGATATCTTTAAAGACTTTCTAAGTGAGTTTAAAAAAGCTTTAAATGAAGATTATATAGTTATGGAAAAACTATATAATGAAATAAAACAAGAAAGTGAATTTTTAGATGAAAAAGCTAAAGATAAAGCATATGAATTTATAAAAGTATTAGATAAAGATTTAAGTGATATAAAGAAAATTTCTGAAGAAGAAAATTGGGATAATCTAGTAGACATATTTGCTGAAGGCGTTATGGTAGAGGGATGGCCTAGATTTAAAGTAGATATAGAAGATTTAACCTTAGCAAAAGATACTAGAAATAAAATAAAAGACAATTTAAAAGATAAGAAAGAAAAATATTTTAATAGAAGAGAAAGTGAAATATATGAAGAAAATTTAAAGACTAAAAAATTAGTAGAATTATTTTTCAATTTAGCTTTAGATTTTGAAAAAACATATACTGAAAAAAAGAAAAAAGAAAAGATTTTAGATTTTTCCGATCTTGAAAGATATGCTTTAAAAATACTTATAAGACGTCCAGAAAATGAAGAAGATCTAAAACTAGTAAAAGCAAACGGACAAAATGTAATAGACGGAAAATATTTAAAAACAGATGAAGCAATAAAACTTACTAAAAGATTTAAAGAAATACAAATAGATGAATACCAAGATATAAACACTATACAAGAATATATATTAAATAGTGTTTCAAATTTAAATGCTTTCCAAGTAGGAGACATAAAGCAAAGTATATACATGTTTAGAAATGCAAATCCAAATCTATTTCTAAAAAAATATTCAAATTACAAAAAAAATCCAGAAACAAAAGAAGATATTTTAGGGCAAACAATAAAACTATTTAAAAACTTTAGAAGCAGAAGTGAAGTATTAGATTATACTAATTTAGTATTTTCAAAAGTTATGAGTAAAGAATTAGGCGATGTAGAATACAAAGAAGATGAATATTTAAATCTTGGATTTAATTATGAAGAAGTAGAAGATATATATTCTCCTGAAATAACATATATTGAAACACATAATAATTCTTTAAACACCGATGAATTAGATAGATCTGAAATAGAAGCCATAGAGGATATGGAAAAAATAGAGCTGGAAAGTATATATATAAAAAATAAAATTAAAGAAATTATATCTAATAAAATGCCTGTTTATGATAAAAAACAAAATATCTATAGACCTATTACATATAAAGATATAGCTATAATTTTAAGAACTAAAAAAGATAAAACTACTGTAATTGAAAAGATATTAAATGAAGCAGGAATACCTGTATATAATGAAGAAAGCGAAGGATATTTAAATTCGGTAGAAGTGTCTAAGGTTTTAGATTATTTAAAAATAATAGATAATCCATATTTAGATATAGAGCTTTTAAGTATTTTAAGATCATATTTTTGGAATTTTACTTTAAGTGATATTACTGAAATTATCGTATACCAAGATGAAAAAGGCACTTTTAATCCAAATAAAAGAATATATGAAAAACTAAAAGAATATAGTGAAGAAAAAAATGGTGAAGTTAAAAACAAAGAACTTTTAGAAAAGACTAAAAATTTTATAAATACAATTAATATGTATCAAGATATAGCTAAATACTATAACACCCTAAATTTAATATATAAAATAATATATGAAACAGGATATATAGATTTTGTGCTTTTCCAAAATAATGGAAATATAAAAGCATTAAATCTTAAACTGTTTATAGATAAAGCATTTGAATATGAAAAAAGGGGAATAACTAATATAAAAAAATTAGTATCATTTTTAGAAAAAGTAGAAATAAAAGGTGATGAAGAAAGTGCAAAACTAATAGGTGAAGATGAAGATGTTGTAAGAATAATGACAATGCATAAAAGTAAAGGTTTAGAGTTTCCTGTTGTATTTTTACCAGATTTAGGAAAAGGTTTTAATGAAAAAGATTTAACAAATAAAATAATATATGATGAAAAACTTGGAATAGCGGCAGAATATAGTGATCTTGAACATGGAATTAGATATTCATCTGTTCTTCAAAATATATTTAAAACAAAAATATTTAGAAATTTAGTATCTGAGGAATTAAGAATACTTTATGTTGCTCTTACAAGAGCTAGAGAAAAATTGTATCTTGTAGGATGTGTAAAAGAATATTCTGCAGAAATGGAAAAGATAGCTCAAAAAGAAAAAATGTATTTAAATACTCCAAATCTTTCAAAAGAATATATTAAAAGTAATAAAAGCTTTTTAAATATTTTAACAATTGCAAACAATGAAATTAAAAAGGATGAAAGATTAAATAAACTATTTAATTTAAAAACAAATGTAGAAACAAAAGAAAGTTTAAATTTAATAGAAACATTAAATGAAAACAAAAAAGATGAAGAATTAAAAGAAAAAATATTAGAAATTAAGAACTTTAAGCTAGATGATACAGAAAAAGAAAAATATAAAGATGAAATAGAATATGTAAAAAACATACTTGACTCTAATATTGAAAAAGAAAATATTATAGAAAATGAAATAGAACTTTTCCAAAAAATGTCTGTTTCAAAAATAACTCAAGGTGATGCTGTAAATTTTGAAAGACCTAAGATAATGAGTGAAGAAAAATTATCTGGTAAAGAAAGAGGAGATATTATACATAATATCTTTAAGAATTTAGACTTTAGAAAAACTTGGGAAGAAAGTGAACTTTATGAGTATTTATCTAATTTAAATTTAGGAGAAAATGAATTTAAAGTTGTAGATAAGACTATGTTTTCTAAATTTTTAAATAGTGATATTTATGGAAGAATAAAAGACGCAAAAGAGATTAAAAAAGAAGAAAATTTTTATTTTACAATTTCAAAAAATGAATTAATGAATTTTTTAAATAATAAAGGTAACAAAGATATAAAAGATGATGAAAATATATTAATTCAAGGTGTCATAGACTTATATTTTATAGATAGAAATGATAATATTGTTTTAATAGATTACAAAACAGATAGTGGAAGTAAAGATAATTTAAAAGAAATGCTTATAAAAAATTATGGACTTCAATTAAAACTATATAGTCTGGTTTTAGAAAAATTATATGGTAAAAAAGTAGATGAGATATATATTTATTCCACTAAATTAAATGAATTTATTAGATTGTAAAGGATATTAACCAAAGATGAAAAGAGATAAAAATATAAATACATTAAAGGTGTTTAAAATTGGATTTGGCATTTTACTTTTAATAATATTAATGCTTGCATTTATATATTTAATTAAAAAAAGTAATATTAGAATAGGTAAAAGCAAAATTAAAAATCCTGAAATAACTTTTAATACAAGTATGGGGAGTTTTACAGCAGAACTATATCCAGATAAAGCACCAGATACTGTGAGAAATATTTTAGCACTTGCTAAAAGCGGATATTATAATAACAAAATAATATATGGAAAAGATGTGCTAGCAATGCATCTTGGAAGAATAAAAAATGGTCTTCAAGATGAACCAACACTTTCTGTAATAGATCAAAATATTAAAAAAGGATCAAGTGAAGATATAAAATATAGTATTAAAGGTGAGTTTTCAGCAAATGGATATAATAAAAATACTTTAGCACATGAAAGATATACATTATCTATTGCAAGACCTGATTACACTAAAATAATGGCTAATTTAAAAGAGCAAAGTTATAATGCAGGAAATAGTAATATATTAATTGTATTAAGAGCTGGAGAGCAGCTAAACGGAAATTATGCAGCGTTTGGAAAAATTATAAAAGGACAAGATGTAATAGATAAAATAGAAGAATTAGAACTTAAAGATTTAGAGCGTATGGATAAAATGGTTAAAGAAGAAAAAAATCCAGAAAAAAAGAAACAAATGGAAAAAGCTTTTGCACAAAAACTTTTAGCATTAAATGGATTTGTAAATCCACCTGTAATAGAAAATGTTACCATAGATACAAAAGGGGTTAAATATAACTTACCTAAATATATTAAGGCATTTAACCTTGAAGAATATGTAGCTGAAAGATACAAGGTAAGCCCTGAAGAAACTAAAATCAAAAGATAGTATTTGGAGTTAAAATGAATAAAAAAGAATTTGATGAACTTACAAGAAAGTTTAGAATAGATATTTTAGAGATGGTATATAATGCTGGATCTGGACATATTGGTGGAAGCTTTTCAGTAATAGATCTTTTAACATATATATATTTTGTGGATTCAAATATAAGTGAAAGTATTAAAAAATACAAAGATGTTTTTTTAGAAAAAAGTTTTAATGAACTTTCAAAAGAAAGAGAAAGTATAGACAAAGTTATTCTTTCTAAAGGACATGCTTCACCTGCTATGTATAGTATATTAATTAAATTAGGAGCAATTGATCCAAAAGAATTTTATTCTTTTAGAAGAGTTGATGGAATATTAGAAGGACATGTTTCAAAACATGCAAGCAATTTTATAGACTACTCAGGCGGATCATTAGGACAAGGTTTATCTTTCGGAGTAGGTGTTGCAAAATATTTTAAAGATAAAAACATAGATAGAAATATATATGTAATTTTAGGTGATGGAGAGCTTGATGAAGGACAAAATTATGAGGCTTTAGCTCTTGCAAATAAGTTAAAATTAGATAATCTTTGTGTAATTATAGACAAAAACAAAGTCCAATTAGATGGAACAACAGATGAAATAATGCCGCTACTGGATTTAAATAAAAAGATTGAATCATTTGGTTTAAATGTAGTAAGTGGTGATGGTCATAATTTTAATGATCTAAAACGTGTGATGGATATGTATCATAAAAATAAAGGAAAAGGTAAACCTTTTTGCATTATACTTGATACAGTTAAAGGCAAAGGCGTATCTTTTATGGAAAATACATATAAATGGCATGGTAAAGCACCAAATGAAAAAGAATATGAAGATGCTATAAGAGAATTAGGAGGTCTTAATTGAAAGCTACACGAGAATCGTATGGAGAGTTTTTAAAAGAATTAAAAAAAGATAATGTATATGTACTTGATGCAGATTTATCTTCATCTACAAAAACAATTGAATTTAAAAATGTTCATCCAGATAAATTTATAAACTGCGGAATAGCAGAAGCAAGTATGGTAAGTACTGCAGCAGGGCTTGCAAGTATGGGTAATCTTGTTTTTTGTTCATCTTTTGGAGCTTTTCTTCCAGGAAAAGTATATGATCAAATAAGACAAAGTATTGCATATAATGATACCAATGTAAAAATATGTAGTACACATAATGGAATATCTTCTGGAGAAGATGGACCTACACATCAAATGCTTGAAGATGTTTCATTAATGAGAGCAATGCCTAATATGAGAGTATTTGTTCCAAGTGATGATATATCTACAAAAAGCATTTTAAATCTTTTAGCAAGTGATAAAAAACCAGCATATGTAAGACTTTCTAGAAAAAAGACTAGAGAAATATATAAAGAAGAAGACTCTAGAGCTTTTTATTTAGGATCATCATATACACATGGTAATGGAACAGATATATGTATAATTACAAATGGAGATGTTTTAGAAATTGCACTTGATGCAAAAGAAATGCTTGAGAAGGAAAATATATCTGTAAGAGTATTAGACATGTATTCTGTAAAACCAATAGATGAAGAAAATATAGTTAAATCTTTTAATGAATGTAAAAACATATTGGTTGTAGAAAACCATACAAGATATGGCGGACTTTATGGAGCTGTATGTGAGGTAAGTGCTAAAACTTGCCCTAAAAGAGTATATAATATATCTATAGATAGATTTGGAAAATCTGGTAAAGAAGATGAAGTATATAGATATTTTGGACTAAGTAAAGAAAATATATATAATAAAATAAAAAAGATAATTAGGGGAGAAATTATTGAGGAATAATAGGATAGACGAGATACAAAGGAAATATAAAACTGGTAAATATAAGAAAAAAGAAGAAGAAACAAGAGTAAAAATAGAAGAGGCGGAATACAAACTTAAAAACAAATCTAAAAATAAGAAAAAAAGCCTTAATGAAAAACTAAATATTCCTCTTCTTAGAATTTATATACCACTTTTGTTTTTAATATCTACAATAATAATAATTTCAATTTTTCAAAATAGAGATCTTAAAAGTTATGTATCAAAACTAATAATAGATAATAAAGAAGTAGCAACAAATGCTCCAATATATTTAAAAAAAGATGGAGAGATTTTACTAAATCAATCTGAAAGAGATAAAGCAGTAATATATATATCTATAGAAGATATAAAAAAACATATAAATAAAAATCTATTATATAATGAAAAAGAAAAAGAAATTGTTTTAACTAGCAAAACTAATCTTATACAAATACTTCTTGAAAAGGGTGATCTTAATATAAATGGAAGTAAAACAAAACTAAAAGAAAAGATTTTTAAAGAAGGAATATATACATATATACCAGTAAATGAAATTATAGATAAGCTAGGTTATGATTTAATAATCTCTGAAGAGTTTAATGTAATATTAGACAATAAAGAAAAAGGACTTAAAACATTAAAACTTAAAGAAAATACAGATTTAAAAAATGGTAAAAATATTTTTGCTAAAAAAATAATGGAATTAAATGAGAAAGATACGTATATTCTAGTAGAAGAATTTCCTAAGGTTGTAAAAATTAGAACAAAAGGCGGAATATATGGATATATAAATAAAAACAAAATACAAAATATAGTTGCTGTAAAAAAAGAAGAAAAAGAAGCTAAAAAAGAAAACTATAATTTTATATTTAATTACCAAAGTCCTGGAGACAATCCAGATTTTATAGTTAAAGACAAAAATAAAAAAAATGCAGTACTTTCTAATATGTTTAAAGTAGAACTTGATTCAAATGGATTTAAGATTAAAGAAAATTTTGATATGAAATCTGAATCATATAATAAATATATAAATAAGATTGTAAATTATGAAAACATGGAAGTATTTGCAAAAATATATATAACCAAAGATGCGTCAAAGAAACTTGATACATTTAACTATAGAATAGATCTTATACAAAAAATAGCAGATAAATTAAAAGAATATAATTTAGATAAAGTATTTATAGATTTTGAAGATACAAAAGATCCAGCAGCAATATCTAGATTTTTAATAGAGCTTAAATCAATAATAAATAATAGTTCTAAAAAAACATTAGCACTTCCAGATAAAGATATATTTAAAGTAGAAGTATTATATGATATTGTAGATTATAATATTAAGGTAGATTAAAAAAGAAAAACAAAAAAGAAAAAACTAAAAAAGAGAAAAACAAAAGAAAAAAGAAAAGGTAAATATATGGATAATGATAAAAATAATGAAATTAAAAATGAGCATATAGACTTTACTGAAAATTTAAGTAAAGAAGAAAAAATGCAGGCATATAAGAAAAAGATGATAGAATATCAAAAGGATATGGCTAAAAAGAAAAATATAGATAAAGAAATTGCAGATATTAATAATAATGAAAAGATAAAAGCTTCAAAAGAAGTTCAAAAATATGAAAGAAAAGTTATTATATATTCTATATTAATACTTATCGTTTTGTTCTTAGCTGTTACATATATTACAAATAAAGAAAAATTTAGTATTAAAAAATATATGGCACAAAAGGAATTAGAAAATAAACAAAAAGATTATTTACCAGAAGAAGAAAGAATTAAGGAAATAGAGAAAAGACTTAAAAATAGAAAATCTGAATTTACTAATTTTATTATGAATCAAGATAAAGCAACTCAGTTTCCTGAAAAATTTAAAGTAGAGATATTTATTAGAAATCTTCAAATAGATAAGCTTTTAGTTCCAGATGTTGATGAAGTAAAAGATGGAAATATATTTATGGCAAATAGTGGAAAACATTTTGCTGTAGAAAACTTTAATACTATATTTAAAGACAAATATTTAACATCTAGATATAAAGCTGAAGTTAAAGAGTTGAATGAAATAGATGGAGAAAATCCAAATATATTATTTATTAGAAAAAATGGACTTTATACAAATAACGGAGAATTAATAGTTAATATATTAAATGGAAAACCACAAAATTTTGATGGATTTGTAGATTTAAAAGCAAATCCAATAGTTATAGCATATGATAAAGTTGATGGAGATTTAACAGATAAGATGAGTTTTACTCCAGAACTTAAAAATTTAGAAGATGGAAAGACTTATGAAATTAAATATACTGTAACTAATTCAAGAGAAAAGACTGTATCTAGAAATTTAAAAATTAAATGTATAGATATGATGAAAAATGTTAAAAGGTAATATGATGAAAATTGGAATAATTGGTGCAGGAAGCTTTGGAGTATCACTTGCAAAACATTTAAAAGAAAATGGAAATGAAGTTTTAATTTGGGCAAATAGTAAAGAAACAAAAGACTTAATAAATGAAAAAGGACAATCTAAATATCTTCCTGGCGTAAATATTAGCGGAATTAAAGCTAGTAATTCGTTAAAAGAAGTTATAGATGGTGCAAGTTTAATTATACATGTAACACCTTCAAAATATTTTAGAAAAGTACTTAAGGAATACAAAGAATATGTAAAAGATGATCAAAAGATAATAATATGTTCTAAAGGTATAGAAAAAGAAAGTAAAAAAACACTTGAAGAAGTTTTAAAGGAAGAACTTCCAAATATATCTTATGGAGTTTTATCTGGACCATCACATGCAGAAGAAGTAGCTAGGAATATGGAAACTGTAATTGTATGTGCATCAGAAGATGAAAAACTTATTAAACTTGTTATGGAAGCATTTGATGGAGAAAGAATAAGAATATATGGATCAAAAGATGTAATTGGAGTAGCACTTGGAGGAGTGCTTAAAAATATTATAGCTGTGTCAGCAGGTATTGCTTATGGACTTAATAAAGGAGATAATGCTCTTACAGCAATTATTACAAGAGGACTTGTTGAGCTTTCTAGATTTGCAGAAAAACTTGGAGCAGATCCAAAAACCATATATGGACTTTCTGGACTTGGAGATTTAATAGTAACATGTTTAAGTGAGTATTCAAGAAATAGAAAAGCGGGAATACTTCTTTCAAAAGGATATACTAAAGAAGAAATAGAAAAAGAACTAGGTATGGTTGTTGAAGGTTTTGATAACATAGATGCTGTGTATGAGATGTCAAAAGAACTAAATATAGATACACCTATAACTGATGAAGTATATAAAATACTACATGGTGAAACTACAGCAGATGATGCTGTTAAGAATTTAATGACTAGAAAAAATAAATATGAATAAGGGGAAAATTATGGAGAAAAAAGAAAAAACATTAGAAGAATTAATGAATGAACTTGAAAAAATATCTAGAGAACTAGAAAGCGAAAATATATCTTTAGAAGATACTATTGAAAAGTTTAAAAAGGGAAGCGAAATAGCAAAACTTGCTGAAAAGAAATTAAACGAAGCTGAAAAAAATATCAATGTAATAATTGGTGAAGGTGAAAATAAAAAGGAAGAAGAGCTTATAAATGAATAATTTTTGGATTAAATATGGAAGTATAATTGCACCTATAATATCTGTTACATTAGCACAGTTTATTAAGCTGATTGTAGAGTGGATAAAGGTTAAGAAATTTGATATTAGAGTATTTTTAAAAAATGGAAGTATGCCAAGTGGTCATGCATCAATTACATCATCATTACTTGTTTATATAATATATATGTATAAAATGAATCTTGCAGATATAAACTTAGTAGGAATTGCTTTAGTTTTATGGATGGTTATATTAAGAGATGCAGTAGGCGTAAGAAGAATGGTTGGAAAACATTCTGAGGTATTAAATGATTTAAAACATTTAGATAAGAAGTTATCAATAAATGAAGGACATACTATCTTAGAAGCAGTTGCTGGAACTGTTTTTGGAACAATTATAACTATTATATATATCTTTATATTTAAATAGGAGGTAAAAATGAGCCCAGATGAAATGATACAAGTTGTAGATACGAATAATAAAACAATATTTGTAATTTCAATTATAATAGGTGTTTTGCTTTTAATAATAGGTTTAATTTGGAGTTATGCTAGATATAAAAATAAAACACAAATAATTAGAAATAGAAAAAGAAATAGACATAATAATTCTTTTGAAAACTTTGACTATGACGATGAAGAAAATGAAATTGAAGATGAAAATGAAAAATAAAGCTTTAAAAAAATAAGAAATTATTATATAATATAAATATGTCGGAAAGAAATATGAAAATAGCTAATGATTATTGGCAAAAGGGGGAATTAATATGACATACTATCAAGAAGGATTAAAGGTGATTGACACAATTAGAGACGAAGATTTACCAGAAATTAGTAACTGGTTACAAAGAAATGATTTTTTACCTGAATTTGAAGATAAAAGAGGTAAGAGATGTGTTTTAAGAGAAGAGCAAAATGGAAAACCAATAGCGGTAATTTCTTGGTATCCAGCAGAAGTATTTGAAAAAATCCATGATATTAAATTTGGAGATGTAACAAGTGCTGTATACATTTATGAGTACGGTATTGAAGACGAAAATGTAAGTGAACAATCACTAAGTAGCTTTTTAATAAGCATTCTAGAAGAACTTCAAAAAAGAGGTATTGTTTTTATATATTTCAAAGAAAACTTTGAATTATTGAAAGACATAGTTAAAGTAAACAGAGGTGCACTCTGGGATGAAGGCAAAGACAGATTCATGATAGGTGAGGTTAAATACGTATTAAAATCGCTATATAAAAATAGCTAGTGTATTACATCCTTAAAAGGTAAAGTGTAAAAAGTTTTACACTTTACTTTTTTTATTTTATTCTTTTTACCTTGTTTTTTTATTTTTTTTAGTTTATTTTTTAATTTTAATTTAAATCTCTTTAAATATTTCATTTTATACAAAAAGCATATATATAGATTAAAAAGTTTTTTTTACCATGTATAATTAGTATGTATAAAAATATTAGTTAACTAAAGATAAGGAAGGAAAAATATATGAAAATAGGAATTAACGGATTTGGAAGAATAGGAGCACAAGCTTTTCAAATAGCTATTGAAAGAGGAGCAGATGTAGTAGGAATTAATGATCCTTTTATGACACCAGAATATATGGCATATTTAATAAAATATGATACAACATTTGGAAAGTATAAAGGAAAAGTAGAGTATACTGAAAACAGTATAATTATCGAAGGAAAAGAAGTAAAAGTATTCGAGGAAAAAGAACCAAAGAATATTCCATGGGGAGAAATTGGAGCGGAAATTATTCTTGAGTGTACAGGAGTGTTTAAAGAAATAGATACAGCTAAAGGACATATAGAAGGTGGAGCTAAAAAAGTAATAATTTCAGCACCATCTAAAACAGCACCAATGTTTGTACTTGGTGTAAACCATGAAACATACGATAATTCAATGGATATAGTGTCTAATGCTTCATGTACAACAAACTGTTTAGCACCACTTGCAAAGGTACTTGAAGATAAATGGGGAATAGATGAAGGATTAATGACAACTATTCATGCTGTAACAGCTACACAAAAACCGGTAGATACAACAAATATTAAAAAATGGAGATTAGGAAGAGCAGCATACAATAATATTATTCCATCAACAACAGGTGCTGCAGAAGCTGTAGGAAAAGTTATCCCATCACTTAATGGAAAACTAACAGGAATGGCATTTAGAGTACCAGTTGTAAATGTGTCTGTTGTAGACTTAACAGTTAAACTTAAAAATCCAGCAACATATGACGAAATATGTGAAGAAGTAAAAAGAAGATCTCAAGGAGACTTAAAAGGAATTCTAGGATATGTAGAAGATGAAGTTGTTTCATCAGATTTTAATGGTGAATCTACAGCATCAAATTTTGATTCTAAAGCAGGAATTGAAATGTCAGACAAGTTCTTCAAACTTATTTCTTGGTATGATAATGAATGGGGCTATTCTACAATGTTTGTTAAATTTGCAGAATATATTAATTCTAAAATGAATAATATAGAAGAAACAAAAGAAACAGTAGAAAATGAAAATATAGATAAAGTTAATTGAAGAGATGATAGTGAGGATAAGCTAGATAAAAGTCTAGATGAAGATGTAAATGAAAATGTAGATATAAATACAAATAATTCATTTAATAAAAAAACTGTAAAAGATATTGATGTAAGTGGTAAAAAAGTAATTGTTAGATGTGACTTCAATGTACCATTAGATGAAAATCTAAATATTACAGATAATACAAGAATAGTATCTTCACTTAAAACAATAGAGTATTTAATTAATAATAATGCAAAGGTAATACTTTGCAGTCATCTTGGAAGACCAAAAGGAGAGGTTAATCCTAAATATTCACTTATGCCTGTTAAAAATGAACTTGAAAAGCTTTTAGGAAAAGACGTTAAATTTGGAGAGGATATAGTAGGACCTAATACAAAAGAAATTGTAGATGGTTTAAAAGATGGTGAAGTGGTTCTTCTTGAAAATTTAAGATTTAAAAAAGAAGAAGAGGAAAATGATGAAAACTTTTCTAAAGAGCTCGCTTCCCTTGCTGAAATATATGTAAATGATGCATTTGGGACAGCGCATAGAGCACATAGCTCTACAGCGGGAGTGGCTAAGTTTTTACCTGCAGTTTCAGGTTTCTTGATGGAAAAGGAAATAATATATTTAAAAAATGCTTTAGATGATCCTGAAAGACCATATATTGCAATATTAGGTGGTAAAAAAGTTTCAGATAAGATAGAGGTTATACTTTCTCTTTTAGATAAAGTAGATGTACTTTTAATAGGCGGAGCTATGGCTTTCACTTTTATAAACACACTTGGATATAACGTAGGAAAATCTATAGTAGAAGATAAAAAAGATTTAGTACTAGATATATTTAGAAAAGCTAAAGAAAAAAATGTAAGAATTGTTTTACCAATAGATGTTAAAATGGCGGAAAATGTAGATTCTAAAGAATATATAAATGTTCCTACAAGTTCAATGAGAGAAGATCTTATGGGATTAGATATTGGCGAAAAAACGATAATGCTTTTCTTAAATGAAATAGCTAAAGCAAAAACAGTATTCTGGAATGGACCAATGGGTGCATTTGAAAATGAAGTTTTTGAAGATGGAACTAAAAAGATAGCTGAAGGGCTTTCAGATTTAAACGGAATAACAATAGTAGGTGGTGGAGATTCTGCTGCAGCTATTAAGAAGTTTAAATTAGAAGATAAGGTTTCACACGTATCAACAGGTGGAGGAGCTTCATTAGAACTTATTGAAGGAAAAGAATTACCTGGACTTAAAGCATTATTAGACAAATAGATGGGGAGATTATGGAAGAAATATATTTAATTGGAAACTGGAAAATGAATATGCTACCTGCAGATGTACTTGCATATTTAGATAAGTTTGTAATAAATTTAAGAAAATATATTAATACTAAAAAAGAAAAAAGAGATATAAAAATTAAAACATTAGATGCAGTAAAAACGATATTTGCTGTACCATATATAGATATGTTTTATGCAAATTTATATGCAAATGAGGAAAAACGAATCGAAATAGCAGCACAAAATGTATTTCACATAGATGAAGGAAGTTATACAGGAGAGGTATCTCCTCTTATGCTTAAATCTATAGATATAAAATATAGCATAATAGGTCATAGTGAAAGAAGAAAAATGGGAGAGACTTCAAAAGATATTTTCCAAAAAGCAAATGCTCTTTTAAAACATAATATAGTGCCAATAATTTGTATTGGTGAAAGTAAAGATGAAGAAGAAAAGAAAAAGACAAAAGAGGTTTTAAAAAAACAAATAAAAGAGATAATGGAAAACATAAATGATAAAACTTCTATGCAAAAGATAATATTTGCATATGAACCACTTTGGGCAATTGGTACAGGTAAACATTGTAGTAAAGATAAAGCAAATGAAAACATATTATATATTAAAGAAGTACTTAAAGAAGAAGGAATAGAAAATCCAAAAGTACTTTATGGCGGAAGTGTAAACGCGGAAAACGCTGGAGAATATATTGATACAAAAAATATAGATGGACTTTTGGCAGGAGGAGCAAGTCTTAACTACAAAGAGTTTTTAAAAATTTATGTTGAAATAATAAAAATACTGAATAAAGAATAAAGGTGTAAGATGGATCAAGTATTATATGATATTCAAAAAACACTCACACTTATGATACCAGAAAAGTGGGAACGAATAGATTTATATGCATCAGTAGTAGATAAAAACGATAAAGACATTAAAGGTGAACTTTTTTTCTACTTTATGCCCAAATCTAGTTTTAACAAAGAATATATCAACTGCTACGAAATACCATGGGAATATAATATTGATGAGATGGATTATCTTGAATATATAAATAAATTATATAATTTAATAAAAAAACTAAGAAGAATATATTTTAATGAAGCAAATAAACTTTGGAGTAATATAACAATAAGTATAGATGGCAAAAAAAGTACTTGTAAATTTGAATTAAATTATGAAAATCTTTTAAATACTCCATTTACATCTTTTGAAAGACATGTTATTTGGAGATATATAAATTTAAATATAATACCTAAAATAAAAGAAGAAAAAAATATAATAGAAAAATATACAAAATATATAACTGAATACACAATACCAAAAGAATTTAAATATACACCTTTAAAAGTTAAACCAACTCAAAATATTGTAGATTATGGTAAGGTTAGAAATTTAGATTAAAATAAAAAGTAAAGAAAAATAAAAAAGAAAATAAAAAAAATAAAAACAAAACAAAAGGAAAAATATGCCGGCACTAACAGCAAGTGTAATAATACTTGGAATAATAATTGTAGTTTTAATATTATCTGCTAGAAGCTTTTTAAATGCTCTTGGAATAGAGACAAAAGATTTTGTAAGTTTCATAAAAGCAGATCAAAAAATTGACGATGTATACAAGATGTCTAAAAAATATAATAGCTTAACACTAGAAGAAAGAATACATTTTTTAGATGAATCAAAATACATCTTTGATTCATATGCTAAAATTCCAGATAGACTTTGGGAAAGTGAATATAATAAATATATGGAAATATTAGATACATACCAAAAGGCAAAAGTAGATAATTGGAAACATAAAAATAATGTAGTGCCAAATATTCAAACAGCTAAAGATTTAAAGGCAAAAAGAAAACTAAAAAAACTTAATTTAAAAGGTAATAGCATAAATACAAAAACTATTAAAGAAAATTAAAAAAATTAAAATATAAAGAATAATAATAAAAGCAAGTACACCACATTTTTGTGGTGTACTTTATTTGGTATGGCTCTCATAATAATAGCTTGTATTTATAAAAAAAAGAAGTTATAATAAAAAAAAGAGGGAAGTTCATTATTTAAAAGTAGTGAGGTTAGATATGAAAAATATTAAAAAAATTATATTAATCGTATTAGCAATAATGATTTGCGTAACTTCATATGTTTTTGCAAAACAGATAGGTGAGTTTAACGAATTCAAAATTACATATCGTGGAGAAAGAACGGGTTTTTTATTAAAAGAGGGTCAAAATGGTTCTCCTTTTATTTTGAATTTATATCCATCAAGGGATTTAAGACCAATGGTTGTGAGATATTGGATGGAAAACGTTAATGGAAGAAGAAGAAGCGATATACATAGATTAGAGTGTGGTTATAGAAATGAAAATTCAAATTGGGCATCACAAGGATATAGCTATGCATTAAAGATAGCAAGAGAAAATTGGTGGGATCTAACAGCATATATAACTGGTAGCTGGTCGCCAGATAAATAAAATAAAAAGAACTTCCCTTTTTTTATTTATATAGAGAGGTAATATATGAAAAAATTATCTAAAAAAAAGTGGTTAATAGTTATAGTTATATTTACAATATTGTTAATACTTAAAGATCCAATATATGATTATTTAACATTTGAACAAGACGTAGAAGATTTAGCGCATTTTGGCATTGAAAAAATTCAAGAAATAAAAAATAGCATTATAAAGAGCAATTTAACTATGGGAACGTTAAAATTTAAATTAACTTCTGTACTTGGTTTGGTTATTCCTATTATATATATTTTTTTAGGTTATGATTATAATAATATAAAGAACAAATTGCTTAAATATAATATAGGCAAGAATAATGATTACAATAAGAAAATAATAAAAGAAAAAATAAAACTTTCTTTAATAGGGACTTTTGTTGCTATTCTAATTTATTTAATTTTAATGATTGTAGGGTATATTTTAGGTGGTGGAATAATAGAAGGAGACATGAATCCTGAAGGATATTATTTATCTAAAAACTCTATATTATATATAATTTTTGGAAAAGATATTTTATATGCTATTTTTGTAGGAATACATATAATGATAGCGACATTTTTAAATGGAATATTTATATTTTGTATAATAGATAAATTTAACTTTATTAAAGGAGTTTTGTTATATCTTGCATATATGTGGATAGGTACAATGGTTTTATACCACGCTTTAACCTACATACCTTTTTTGCCTAGAGGTATTGTCCCTATGGAATCAATAGTAGGACATTGTAATACAAATTTAAATTTTATAAAATGGATATTATCGTTTTTAGGAATAATAATACCTACTGTAATTATAAAAGTTTTTTCTAAAATAGAGGTGGAATAATTGAGTAAAGAAAAAAAATTAAAAAGAGGAAAACAAATATTTGTATTTATAAGTATAGTTTTTATTATATTTATTTTATTAAAAGGATTGAATGATATGACATTCATACCTAATAATCAAAAGATAAGCCTAAAAGAGTATACAAAACAGAACTTTCAATCTATCATTATTAAAGGACAAGATGGGAAAAAAATATTAAACTTTATGAAAATCTTACAGGTTTTTGCTATATATATGCTAATTGAATTAAGATTAATATTTTATAGCGCAGAACTCACAGAGTATTTTAAGGAAATAATAAAATATTATTCTAAAGATAAAAAAGAATATTTATTAAAAACAATTAAAATATCTAAAAACAAAGTAATTGGAAGCAGTATTTATTGGATAGTTAGTATTTTAATACTATACATAGGGTTTAATTCTATAATATCAGTAACGAAGATAGACATATTATATTATTTAATGTTTGTTGTATTTAATGCAATGGTATCATTATTCATTATCTTAATAAGTAACAATTCGTTAAACACAATTATTTTATATGTATTAAAACCTGTGGTATATACGCTTTTTAATGGTAAGGAACTATATTTGATATTAATAATGCTAGTTATGTTAATAATTCCTTTTTTTATAAAAAGAGAAATAGGAGAATAGTATGGAAATTGAAGTAAAAAATGCAGAAAAAAGTTTTGGTAAAAAGAATATATTTAAAAATATAAATTTGAAATTTGAAAAAGGTAAGTTTTATTTGATAAAAGGAGCTAATGGTTCTGGTAAAACAGTTTTTCTCAAAACATTGTGTGGATTTTTGCCGCTTACTAAGGGAGAAATTATTCAAAATGGGGTAAAAATTAGAAACAAAAATAATTATATACAAAATGCAGGTATTATTATTGAAAATCCACAATTTCTAGGACATTTAACTTTAATTGAAAATTTAAATTTATTAAAGGAAATGAATAATAATATAACAGATGATGAGATAGATAAATGGATAAAATTCTATAATATAGAAGAATTTAAAGACACAAAGTATAAAAATTTATCTTTGGGAACAAAACAAAAATTAAGTTTAATACAGGCTTTTATTCATAATCCAACAGTACTAATACTTGATGAACCATTTAATGCTTTAGATAAAAAAAGTTTTGAAAAAACAGAAAACTACTTAAAAAATATAAAAGAAAATACAATTATAATACTTAGTACTCATATAAATGATAAATTAAAATATATGTCAGATTTTGAATATGTTTTTGAAGATCAAGAATTAAAATTCTTGGAAAATAAATAGCATAATGAAATAAAGTGTTTAAGAAGCTAAGTTTTCTTAGCTTCTTTTTTATTATCCATAATTATGATATAGTTTAGTATTATAGGAGACTTTATGGATAAAAAAATAATTGCAAAAGAAGGATATTTATTTTGTGAGATGGTATCTTTTGAAAAAGGAAGTATTTATATTGAAGATGAAGATTTTGACGTTATAACTGGAAGAGTTATATCATCAGGTGAGATAGTACTTGTATCTAAGTCTTCTTGTATGTTTTTTACTAAAGATAAATTTTTTATTAAAGAGGAAGATATATTAGGAAAGATGATTTAAATGGAAAATATATTAAGAGGTAAAAAAGCTAAGTCTGAAGTCATTAAAGGAATGGAAATTCTAGCAAATGTTATTGGAGATACGCTAGGTCCACGTGGACGTAATGTTATTATTGACTCAGGTATAGATTATCCAGTAATTACAAATGATGGAGCAAGTATTGCAAAAGAGATGTTTTTAACATCTCCTTTTAAAGATATTGGAATGAGGGTACTTAAAGAGGCTTCACTTAAAACAAATGAGCTTATGGGTGATGGAACCACAACTGCAATAGTGCTTTCTGAAAGCATACTTAGATATGGAAAAAAGTATTTATCTAAGGGTAAGAATGTAAGCTTATTAAAAGATGAATTAGATAAAATATATATAGATATATGTAGATATGTAGATCAAATATCTAAAAAGGATATTAGTTCTAAAGATATTAAAAACTTAGCATATGTTTCATCTGGAAATATTAAAAATGCAAATATATTAAAAGAAATATATGAAAAGGGAGATATTAATTCTTGTTTTATTGAAGATAGAAATGTAGAAGAAACAAGCTTTGAAATACTTGATGGAATATATTTAGACGAAGGATATATTTCTGAATATTTAAATACATCTTCTGGTTTTAAAGATATTTTAAATCCATATATTATTCTTTTTGATGGAGAGCTAGAAAGTATTAGAAATATGGTTAAGGTCTTAGAAGAGATTAAAAGTAATAATGAAAAAGTTGTAATTATTGCTAAAGATTTTTCAAAAGAGGCTAGAAACAGTATAATATATAACTGTATGAACAATATTTTAGATATTACCGCTATTAAGATGCCAGAATACTTTGGTATGACTAAAGACTTTTTTAAAGATCTTTCAATAAATATTAATACAAATATATTTACAAATGAAAATGAGTTTCTAGATGTAAGTATAGAAGATTTAGTAAAAGTTAAAAATGTTAAAGTATCTAAATCTAAAACATATATAATTCCTGAAAAGGATAAAAAAGAAAACATTGAAAAGATTTTATTTGAAAAAAAGAAATTACAAGACCTTATAAAATCTGAAAAAGACAAATCTAAAAAAGAAAGACTGAAAAAAAGACTTTCAATATATGAATCTAAAATTAGTAATATTAAAATAGGCGCACAAACAGAAGCTGAAAGAAAAAACATGAAACTTAAACTTGAAGATGCTATTGCAACATGTATATCTTCTTTAGAAGGCGGAGTTTTAGAAGGCGGAGGGCTTGCATTTTTAAAAATTAGTAAGTTTTTAGAATGTGAAAAAGCTAAACTTAAACTTAATAAAAAACAAATGTCTAAAGAACTTTATAAAATCAAAAAAGACGCATATAATATACTAATTGAATCACTAAAGGTACCATTTAATAAAATAGTTTTAAATTCAGGAAAAAATCCTAAAAAGATATATAAAGAAATTAGAAAAAAAGATTTTAGTATTGGATTTAATGCAGAAGACTTTAGCTTTGCATCAATGTATGATGCAGGAATAATAGATTCAAAACTAGGTCAGCTTACAGCACTTAAAACAGCCCTTAGTGTGTCTTTAATGGTACTATCGATGTCTTCTGTAATATACAAAGATTTAGACTATGATATAGAGTAAGTTAGAAAGGAAAAATATTGAATAAAATAAAAAGACCAGAACTTTTAGCACCTGGTGGATCATTTTTAAAAGCAAAGGTAGCAATGGATTATGGTGCAGATGCTGTATATATTGGAACACCAAATTTATCTTTAAGATCTCGTGCAAAACTAGATTATAAAGATATGGAAGACACTATAAAATATGCTAAAGAAAGAGGCAAAAAAGTTTATGCAGCAATAAATATTTTTGCATCAGATGATCTATATGATGAGATAAAAGAGCAAGCTATATTTTTAGAGAATTTAAAAGTAGATGGAATTATTGCAGCAGATCCTGGAGTTGTTGAACAGATTAAAAAATATGCTCCAAATACTCCAATAAATATATCTACACAAGCAAATACAATAAGCTATCATACAGCAAACTTTTGGCATAATTATGGGGCTAAAAGAATAATAACTGGAAGAGAAATGAGTAAAATTGAACTTAAAAAGCTTATGGAAAACAAAGCAAAAGATTTAGAAGTAGAAATATTTATTCATGGAGCAATATGTTTTGCATATTCAGGAAGATGTTTTTTATCAGATTTTTTAAGTAATAGAGCGGCAAATTGTGGAGACTGTTCACAACCTTGCAGATGGAAATATAATGTAATGCTTGAAGAAAAAAACTCAAAAGAAACAATGTATATAGAACCTGAAGAAAGAGGAATAAGCATACTTTCATCTAAAGATATGTGTTTAATTAAAGAACTTCCAGAAATAGTAGATATGGGAATAGATTCACTTAAAATTGAAGGTAGACTTAAAACAGAATATTATTTAGCAACAATTGTAAGTGCATATAGTAATGCACTAGATGAGATTATAAAGCTTTTTAATAAAGGTTTAAGTTTAGAAGAAGTTAAAGAAAAATATAATTATGAAAAATATTTAGAAGAAATATTAAAAGTAAAAACAAGACAGCTTACAACATTTTATTTTAATGATAAAAACAATAATGATACTCAAGATTATGAAGGAACACAATATAATCCACATTATGAATTTGGAGCAATAATAGAAAAGTATTTAATTGATGAAAACAAAGTATTTGTAAGAATAAAAAATAAACTAGTTGTAGGAGATGAAATGGAACTTATTGTTCATGGATATGATCCTATTAAATTAAAAATAGATAAACTTTATGATGAAGAAACTAAAAAAGAAATTCAAGAAGTAAATCCTGGAGTTAAAGATAAAGCAGTATATATAACTTTTGATAAATCTATTGATACTTTAAAAGACTATATGAC
Source organism: uncultured Clostridiaceae bacterium (assembly GCA_946998225.1). Taxonomy (GTDB): domain Bacteria; phylum Bacillota; class Clostridia; order TANB77; family CAG-508; genus CAMPYH01. Next base: position 83,322 of record CAMPYH010000004.1, read on the forward strand.
AGGATATATCTTAAGAAGGAAGATATAAATACTTTATATATATTTTTTAAAATGATATAATATATATTGGTAGGTGAGTAGTTCGCGTAAGTTTTTTATGAGGAAAGTCCGGGCTTCATCCAGAAAATGATGCCAGATAACGTCTGGTGAGAGTAATCTTAAGGATAGTGCAACAGAAAATAATCGCCTATATGGTAAGAGTGAAAAAGTGAGGTAAGAGCTCACTAAGTGTTATAGTAATATAGTACTTGTGTAAACCCCATCTGAAGCAACACAAGGAGTAAATAGATTTAGTATTAAGTTCTGGCTTATAAATCTATCTGACGTGGCTAGAGGATTATAGTGATATAATTCCAAGATAAATGAACTACATATACAGAACCCGGCTTATTGCCTGCCAAGCGCCTTTAGGCGCTTTTTTAATTGACGTAAATTATATTAGATGATATATTGTTATGTAAATTAGATATGGACAATTTAAAATTTTGAATTGGAGGGGAGAGTTATGACGAAAAGAAAATGTTCATTTTGCGGAATAGTTGAGTCAAAAGCAGATATGCTTTTCGAAAGTTCAGTAAAAGAAGGAGTTTATATTTGTGATAATTGTGTAGATGAATTCTATTACAATATATTTCAAAATATAGATATGAATGATGGAAAACAGGTAGAAACTGTAAATGGAAAAAAGAAAACAAATACAGTAAAAGAAGAGTATGAAGACGAAATGACAGAAGAGGAATTTAAACTAACACCAGAAGCTTTAAATAAAAAGCTTGGAGAGTACATCATAGGCCAGCAAAAAGCAAGAAGAGCAGTATCAGTTGCAGTATACAATCACTTTACAAGACTTGAAAGTAAAGATGAATGTGAATTAGACAAAAACAATATCCTTATGATAGGTCCTACCGGTTCAGGAAAAACATATTTAATAGAAATATTAGGAAAAATATTAAATATACCAGTTGTAATAGCAGATGCTACAGAACTTACAGCAGCGGGCTATGTAGGGGAAGATGTTAATTCAATTATTGCAAAACTTGTGTTTAAAGCAGATCAGATGGGCAAAGAACCTGAATCTGGGATTATATATATAGATGAAATTGACAAAATTCAAAAATCCTATGATATGGGCAAAGATGTTGGAGGAGAAGCAGTACAACAGGAACTTTTAAAGCTTTTAGAAGGCGAAGAGGTGAATGTAGAAATAAATTCTTTTTCATCTGTTACAGTAGATACAAGAAATATCTTATTTATATGCGGAGGAGCATTTGATGGACTTGATGAAATAGTCAAAAAAAGGAGCAAAAAAAGTGTAAGAATGGGCTTTTTAGATGAAGCAAGTCAAGAGGAAAATTCTGAATCTTTATCTTATGAAGACTTAATAAAATATGGTATGATACCAGAATTTTTAGGAAGACTTCCAGTAGTTGTTGAATTTCAAAAACTTACAAAAGATGAGCTTAAAGATATAATCTTAAAACCTAAAAACTCAGTTATTAAACAGTACACATATATGTTTAAAAAAGAAGGTGTAGAATTAGTGTTTACTGAAGATGCAGTAGATGAAATTGCTCAAAATGCTTTAAAGAAAAACACAGGTGCAAGAGGAATTAAAGGTGAGATAGCAGATCTTTTAAATGATACTATGTATGAACTTCCGTCAAAGAAGAATATTTCTAAATGTATTATTAACAAAGATGTAGTAAAAAGAATTAAAAAGCCAGTATATGAGTACAAAATTAAAAAAAATAATTTGGAAGAATAATTTGAAAAGAAAAGCAATTTGCTTTTCTTTTTTTATAGTGTTTTTTTTGTTTCTTTTATGATAGTATAATTTTGTTAAACAATAAAATGAAAGAGGTAAATTATGGAAGAATTAAAAGTATATAAATGCGAGATATGCGGAAATATAGTTGTTAAATTAAAAGATAGATCAGAAGCACTTGCATGCTGCGGTGAATCTATGGTTTTAATAGATCCTAAAGCTAAAGACGGAGCTGGAGAAAAACATGTTCCTGTTGTAAGTGTTGAAGGTGATTTAGTAAAAGTACAAGTTGGAGAAGTTTTACATCCAATGGAAGCTGGACATTTTATCGAGTTTATAATTGTTCAATATGAGAATGGATTTGATATAAAATTCTTAGAGCCAGGAATGGAACCAAAAGCTGAGTTTAAAACAAAAGAAGAAGTTAAAGCAGTTTATGAATTTTGTAATTTACATGGATTATGGAAAGTAGAAATTTAATGAAGATAAAGAAAATAAACAAAAGAGAAAAGAATTTTAAAAAACGAATATTAAATGATGAAGTATTAGAAAAAAGTCAAAGTGTAATTGGAGTTATTTCAAAAAATAGTAATAATTTTGCCTTTCTAAGGCCTTTTTCTATTGAAGATAATTATGCAGTAGAAAAGATGACTAGAAAAGAAAAAGAAGATATATCTAAATACAAAAAGGTAGATACTGAAATATATATAAAAGGTGAAAAGTTAAAAGAGGTAAATTCAGGAGATATAGTAAGTATTAAAAACTATATCGAAGGAAAAAATGGAAACTCACCTGAAGCAGAGATAGACTCTATTATTGCTCGTGGAAGAAAAGTAGTTGTAGGAACATTAAGAAAAAACAAAAACTTTTCTTTTGTAGTTCCAGATGATAAAACTTTTATCTCAGATATTTTTATATCTAAGAAAAACGATATGAGTGCAAGAGATGAAGATAAGGTAGTTGTTGAAATAATTTCATTTGGAATTAAAAAACCAAATAAAACTGAAGGAAGAGTTGTTAAAATACTTGGAAATATTAATGATCCAGACATACTTTTAAAATCTATACTTGCAGATAATGAAATAGATACAGAATATCCTGAAGGCGCATTAAAAGAAATTGAAAATGTAAAAGAGACACTAACTCCGGAAGAGGTAGAGCTTGAACTTGAAAATGGAAGAGTAGATTTAAGAAATTTAAAAAACTCAAATAATGAAGATTTAAGATTTTATACAATAGATGGAGAAGATGCTAAAGATTTAGATGACGCAATTGCAGTAGATAAAGTAAATGGTAAGTATATAGCATATATATCTATAGCAGATGTATCTAAATATATTAAAGAATATTCTAAATTAGATAAAGAAGCTTTTTTAAGATCAAATAGTATGTATTTAATAAATACTGTAATACCTATGCTACCTAAAAAGATATCTAATGGAATATGTTCATTAAATGCAGGTGAAGATAAACTTACATATACTGTAGAAGTTATGATAGATCATGAAGGTAATTTTAATAAATACTATATATATGAATCTATAAACAATATAGATAAAAGACTTTCATATAATTTAGTTGAAGAGATATTAAACAATCCTAAAACAGATATGAAAGATTTAAAACATAATATTTTAAAATTAGATTTAGATTATGTAGATAAGAAGAATATAGAGTATTTAAAAGAACTTACTAATATATTAAAAGCTAAAAGAAATAAAGAAGGATATATAAATTTTGAGCTTCCTGAATCAGTAATAGAATTAGATAAAGAAGGAAAGGCTTCAAATATATCTAAAGCAGAAGAACTATTTTCAAATGAAATAATAGAACATTTAATGCTTACTGCAAATGAGGTTGTAGCTAAAACCTGTATGGAGTTTAATTTACCTTCTGTGTATAGAGTACATGAAAACCCAGATATAGAAAAAGTAGAAGAATTAAATGAGATACTTTCAAGATTTGGAACATCTATTAATTTTTCAAAAAGAAAAAATGAAGAAGGTTTTCCTGAACAATATGTTAAAAGTACTGAATACCAAAAGGTGTTAAAAGACTTAAGAGAAAAACTTGAAATAGATTCAAATATATCTGGAGATGAAAAAGAAAGAAATGATGCAATATATAAAATATTACAGTATCTTCTTTTAAGAAGTATGAAAAAGGCAAGATATTCAAGTAAGCCAGAAGGACATTTTGGAATAGCTAGTGAAAATTACCTGCACTTTACAGCACCTATTAGAAGATACTCTGATTTATTTGTTCATAGAATCTTAAAGAAGTTTTTAAAAGATAAAGGCAAAAGCTATAAAAAAACAAATGACTTTAGTGTATATGAAGATAAGGCGGCAGTTGTTGCAGAAAAATGTTCACAAAAGGAAAGAAAAACACTTGAAATTGAAAGAAAATATACATCTATTAAAAAAGCGGAATATATGGCAGATAAAATTGGTGAAATATATAAAGGGGTAATAACAAATGTATTAAAATCTGGAATGTTTGTAGAACTTCAAAATACTGTAGAAGGATTTATAAGATATGAAGATATGAAAGATTATTACCAATTTATAAATGGAAAAGCTATAGGTGAAAAATATAAATTAGAATATAAAGTAGGAGATGTTGTAGAGGTTATAGCAAGTGATGTAAATGTTATTGATGCAGATGTTAATTTTAAGATGATATCTGAGACAAATGATATAAATAAAAAAATGAATGAAGAAATATAATATATATTAAAAAATGTTTAAATATGTGGAATAATTTGACAAAAACCACCGTTTAATATATATTAAGTTTGAAGTTAGAGAAATTAAAGCAAGAGTGAGAGCAAATCTCACTCTTGCTCCATATTCTGACACAAATAAATTTAAAGGTAGTTTATATGAAAAATAGTGAAGAAGTTAATATGAAAGAGCTTGAAAAAGCTATTATGGAAATTAATAAAGAAGACGATATTGCGCCAGAGCAAGTTGTAGAATATTTAATAACTGCTTTAAAAGCGGCATATAAGGAACATTATGAAACTGAAGTTGAACCAGATGTAGTAATTAACGATAAAGGTACTTTAGAAATTAATGTTGTAAAAACAATTGTAGAAAATCCTTCAAAAGAAGAAGAGATATCTTTAGAAGATGCTCAAAAATTAAAAAGAACTAAAAAGGAAAAAGAAGCACTTAAAATAGGTGATCAAATTTCTGTTAAAATTAGTCCAAAAAGTTTTGGAAGAATTGCAGCACAAAAAGCAAAACAAATAATTCTTCAAAAAATGAGAGAAAAAGAAAAAGAATTAAGATATGAAGAATATACAGAAAAAACAGGTGAAATAGTTACAGGACTTGTACAAAAAGTTGGTAATCTTGTAATTGTGGATATTGGAAATTTAGAAGCAGCAATGCCAAAGCTTGAACAAGTTAAAACAGAAGAATATAAGGTTAACCAAAAATTAAGAGTATATATTAAAAACGCAAGACAAGTAGAAAAAGGTAATGTTCAAGTTTTAGTTTCAAGAAGTGATAAAAACTTTGTTAAAAGACTTTTTGAATATGAAATACCAGAACTTGACGAAGGTCTTGTTGAGATTAAATCTATAGCAAGAGAAGCAGGAGAAAGAACTAAAATAGCAGTATATTCAAGTAATCCAAATATAGATCCAGTAGGAACACTAGTAGGTCAAAAAGGTATGAGAATACAAAATATAATAAATGAACTAAACGGTGAAAGAATAGATGTTATAGAATGGTCAGAAGACCCAATGCAATTTATAGCATCAGCACTTCTTCCAGCAGAAGTTCTTGCAATAGATATACATGAAGATGAAAAGTTTGCACAAGTTATAGTTGAAGATAAGGAATTATCTGTAGCAATCGGTAAGGCTGGACAAAATGTTAAACTTGCAGCAACACTTACAGGATATAAAATAGATATAAAAACTGAAGAACAATTTAGAAAAATATTAGAAAATAAAGCTCTAGGAATTGAAGAAGAAGATACAAATAATAAAAAGATAGATCTAAATGAAAAGGTTGAAAAAGAAGAAGAAAAAACATTAAATGCATATCAAGGTGATCTTGGAGCTAAAACAGTTTCTAAAGAGGAATATATAGATCAAGATGAAAGTGAAGAATAAAAATCAAAGAACCTGCAGAGTATGTAATACAAAAAAAGACAAAAGTGAACTTATAAGACTGTATTTAGATTCTAATAAAGACAAATATATATTAAAACATAGTATAGATGAAAATACTTCACATTTTAAAAGAGGTATGTATATATGTAAATGTATAGATTGTGTTAAAAAATTAGAACTTAAACATATTAAAAACGGTTTTAAAATTAATAATTTAAATAATATAGATATAGAAAAAACAAAAAAAGAAATTTCAGACAAGTTATGCTAAAGGGGATATATGAAGAAAATAAAAGTACATGAACTTGCAAAAGAATTAAATATAGCAAGTAATGATATACTAGATGTGGCAAAAAAATTAAAAATGGATTTAAAGAGTCATTTAAGCAATATGAGTGAAGATGAAGCTAAAAAGATAAAAGACTCTTTGGTTAATGGTGCAAAAAATAATAAGAAGGTAAATATGAAAAACGACTCTAAAAAAGAAGATAAACCTTTTGTTGTAAGAAGAGCAGTTATAATGGAAGAAGACCATGCTGAGAAAAAAGAAGTTAAAGAAGAAAAGTATGGTAAAATAGCTAAGAAAAACAAAGGTGATTATAATATTGTATATAAAAAAGAAGAAGAAAAACCTATGAGTATTAGTCAGCTTTTTGGTTTAGTAAATGATAAATCAAAAGGTACAGCAAAAGAAGAAAAAGAATCTAAAAGAGAAACTAAAAAGAAAGAAGATATAAAAGAGACTAAAAAAGTAGAAAAAGGTTTTAGAAGAGAAGAAAAAAATAAATTTGAAAAGCCTTTTAATAAAGATAATAAAAACTTTAAACCAAAAAATAGAGTTAAAGTAGAAGCGCCAGAAGAACTTACTGTAGAAGATGATAAAGCATTTAGAAATTATGAGAAAGAGAAAAAAGGAAGACAAAAAGATAGAAAAAGAGATGAAGGTAAAGAACTTGCATCTCCAAGAAGAGCTTCAAGAAGAGAAGATGATGAAGAATATGATTTAGATGCACTTAACTACTTTAAAGGAACTCAAAATTTAAGTGAACAAATTGAAAGTGGTGAAGTTTTAGATTATTACGAAGCATATGAAAAAAGAACAAGAAAGAAAAGACCTTCAAAAGTTAAAAGTAAACCAAAAGAGCAAGCAAAACTTACTAAGATCAGTATCCCTGCTGAAATTACAGTTAAATCTTTAGCACAAGAAATGAAACTAACAGTAGCAGATGTGCTAAAGAAAATGATGGAACTTGGATTAATTGCAAATATAAATTCTAGTATAGAATTTGATACAGCATTTTTAATAGCAAGTGAATTTAAAATAGAAGCTGTTAAGAAAAATGTAGTAGATTACGAAGAAGAGCTATTTGATGAATCAGAAGATAAAGATGAAGACATGGTACCTAGACCACCAGTTGTAGTAGTTATGGGACATGTTGACCATGGTAAAACATCACTTCTTGATGCAATAAGAAAAGAAGATAAAAATGTTGCAGACGGAGAATCAGGTGGTATAACTCAGCACATTGGTGCATACCAAGTTGAAATAAACGGAAAGAAAGTAACATTTATAGATACACCAGGACACGCTGCATTTACTGCAATGAGAGCAAGAGGAGCTAAGGTAACAGATATAGCAATACTTGTTGTTGCAGCAAATGATGGAGTTATGCCTCAAACTGTTGAAGCTATAAACCATGCAAAAGCAGCAGGTGTTCCAATCATTGTAGCTATAAACAAAATGGATCTTCAAGATACCAATGTAGAAAGAATCAAGCAAGAATTAATGGCACATGAAATTGTTCCAGAAGAATGGGGAGGTGATACAATATTTGTACCAATCTCTGCTAAAAAAGGAACTAATATTGATACACTTCTTGAGATGATACTTCTTGAGGCTGAAATGTTAGATCTTAAAGCAAATGCTACAAAACAAGCGAAAGGTACAGTTATAGAGTCTAAACTAGATAAGAAAAAAGGTCCTATTTGTACATTACTTGTTGAAAGAGGTCAGCTTAATGTAGGAGATACTATAGTTGTAGGAAGTATTATAGGTAATATAAGAAAAATGGTAGACTATAGAGGAAGAAAAATAAATAAAGCAACACCATCAATGCCAGTAGAAGTTACAGGACTTACAAAAGTTCCTTCAGCAGGTGATGTGTTCTATGAAGTTAAAGATGAAAAAATGGCTAAGAAATTAATAGAACAAAGAGCGGCAAAAGAAAGAGAAGAAAAACTAAAATCTAACAGTCCTGTTACACTAGATGATTTATTTAATAAAATACAAACAGAAAAATTAAAAGAACTTAACTTAATAGTTAAAGGAGATACTGCTGGAACAGTTGAAGCTCTTAAGAAATCTTTAGAAGAACTTTCAACAGATGAAATAAGAGTTAAAGTTGTCCATAACGGTGTTGGAGGAATTACAGAAAATGATATTATTCTTGCAGAAGTTGCAAAAGCAATAATAATTGGATTTAATGTAAGACCAAATGAATTCTCTAAAAGAGAAGCAGAAGATAGAGGTGTAGATATAAAAACATATTCAGTTATTTACTCAGCTATAGATGATGTAAAATCTGCTATGGAAGGACTTCTTGAACCAGAACTTAAAGAAGAAATAATAGGATCTATTGAAGTAAGAGAGCTATTTACAATTTCAAAACTTGGCACAATTGCAGGATCATATGTTTTAAGTGGTAAGGTTACTAGAAATTCACATGTAAGAGTTATAAGAGACGATATAGTTGTAGCTGATGCAAAAATCGCTTCATTAAAAAGAGGAAAAGATGATGCAAAAGAAGTAAACAAAGAATATGAATGCGGTATAATGCTTGAAGGATTTAATGATTTCCAAAAAGGAGATATACTTGAAGTTTATGAAATTAAAAAAATAAAAAGAACATTAGAATAAAAAAGGAAAATATATAATATGAATAGAATGGATAGAGTAAACTCTAGTATAAAGCATGAAGTATCTAGAATAATAACAGAGGATTTAAGAGATAGAGATTTAACAGGATTAATAACTGTTACTAAGGTAGATACAACACCAGACTTTAATATATCTAAAGTTTATGTAACAATGATAGGTTCAAAAAATGATAAAGCAAATTTAAGAACACTTAAAAAAGCTAGTGGTTTTGTAAGAACACAAATAGCACATCATTTAAACTTTAAAAAAACACCACAAATAGTTTTTGAGTTTGATGATTCTATTGAATATGGATATAAGATGGATAAATTAATAGATCAAATATCTAAAGAACTTAAAATTAGTGATGAAAAAAGAAGTTTAGAAGAATAAAATAAATAAATTAAAGTAAACGAAGAATATCTTCGTTTATTTTTTTAGGCTTGACATTTCTCTAATTTAGATATAGTCTAAATATATAACTGATCTAAATTAAAAGAAAGGAAAAAATGGAGACTACAAAAACTAAATTAAAAGAGTATGGAATAAAACCTACTCCACAAAGAGTTTTAGTATATGAGTTTATGCTTCAAAATGAAGGAAAGCATTTATCTGCAGAATATATTAATAATAATATTTCTAAAGATATATGTGATTTTTCAAGAGCAACAGTTTATAACACTCTAAATATTTTTTCAGAAAAAGGGCTTGTTAAAAAAATAAAGCATGAAAAAACAAATGAAATATTATTTGATATAAATCTTAAACCACATATACATTTTATCTGTAAAAAATGTGGTAAGTTAGAAGATTTAGATTGTAATTATTCGTGTATATTAAATGCTTTAGAAAAGTCTAATATACCTTTTAATAAAGATGAAGATGAACTTGAAATATGTATAAAAGGTTATTGCAGAGATTGCAAAAAAGATTAGTTAAAAATAAAAACGGAGGAAATTATGGAAAAAGATAATTTAAGAGACATATTATTAGAAGAACTAAAAAAGGAAATTAATGTAATGCCTGTAATAGGACAAAAAGCACCTGAATTTACAGCAGAAACTACAGAAGGAGTTATTAATTTTCCTAAAGACTATAAAGGAAAATGGGTAATATTATTCTCACATCCATCAGATTTTACACCAGTTTGTACAACAGAATTTATGACATTTGCAAGCATGCAAGAAGAGTTTAAAGATATGAATACAGAGCTTATAGGACTATCTATAGATTCACTTCACTCACACCTTGCTTGGACAGAATCAATTAAAAAGATGGAATATAACGGAATTAAAAATCCAGTTGTTAAATTCCCAATAATTGAAGATTTAAAAATGAATGTAGCTAAAAAATATGGAATGATTCAAGGAGAATCAGATAATTCAGCAGTAAGAGCAGTATTTTTTATAAACCCAGAGGGAATAATTAAAACAATACTATATTACCCAGCATCACTTGGAAGAAATTTTGAAGAAATAAAAAGAATACTTGTAGGACTTCAAAAAGTAGAAAAAGAAGAAGGAATAGCACTTCCAGCTGATTGGAAACCAGGTAAAAAACATATAGTAGCTCCACCAAGAACAAGAGAAGCTGTTGATGAAAGAAAAGAATTAGCTGAAAAAGATAACAAATATGAAATGAAAGATTGGTATTTAACATTTAAAGAAGACTAATAAAAGGATAAAATGAAGCATTTGCTTCATTTTTTTTATGTATTTTATTATGATATATTTCATTATATATAAAATATTAAATTAATAATATAAAAGGAGACGCGTTGTATGAATAATAAATCGGGTAAGAAGTTTACAATGTCAGATGAAGATAAGAATATAAGAAAAGATAAATATAAAACTTTACTTGAAAAATTTAGTGATAATATAAAAATGGGAAAGGGAGTAGGAAAAAGGCTGTTTAGATTATTTTGGTTAAATATTAAGCTGTCTGAAGAAGAAAAGAAAAAAGTTAATAATAAAATATTTAAAGAAATTGGTAAAAAAACAGAGTATACAAATATTTATGTAATGCCATATTCAAGACCTATAGGTAAATATGAATTAGAGGATTTTAATGAAAATGATATTGAAAAATATCCTAATTTACCGCTTGATAAAAACGGTTCAATATATAAAAAAATAAAAGGAACACATACAGTAGAATTTGATACTACTACCGGAAATATTCATCCTTTAGATGCAATGAGTACTTTTATTAAAAATCCTAAACCTAAAGAATTTATACTTGTAAAAAATGAAAAACATAAAGGTGTTTTATTAGATAAAAATGAATTAATGGATCCGAAAGATGAAGATAAATATTTAATATATGAAAACGGAAAAGGAAAGAAATATTATATTCCTAAAATATGTATATACAAAATTAAAACAGGCGAAAGTGTTGGTGAAGCTTTTGAAAGTTTCTTAAAACAAATTGGATTGTAAAGCTATAAAACTTTATTTTTATGTAAATTTATGGTATTATATACATGTAATAAAATAAACATGGATTTAGATTTAAATCCATAAGGGGGTAAGATATAATCATGACTAAAGGTACAAAGTACTACTACATTCCATTAATGGTGGATGCAATTGAAGAACATTTAAAAACGCTTGAAAGCATTTTTGAAGAAAACGTGAAAAAGGTAAAATCAACAGATTTTATGCTTATTCAAACAATCAAAGAGGAAAGAAACTACTTTGATAGATTTGAAACATTCCTAAGAGATGAAACTCAAGGAACATTCGCATTGTCTGAATATCTAAGAAGGAATGAATATCCAGATTTTAAATTTGCATTTGTACATCAGGAAATCTCGGAAATTCTTCAAGCACATGACTTTATGACATATTATGAAGCTGAAACCACAGCATATGTAATACTCGCAATCTCGTATGGTTTTTCAGGAGATATGTTATATGAGGATTATGAAAAAATCCTAAAAAGACAATGTATTCACATATATGTAAAAAGTGAACAAGCAGTTTTTAAAGAATTCTGGAGACAAATGCTTAAGAAAATTGATAAGATGTCGAATAGAATGTATAAAATCTCAGATAGATTAATGGAAAAAATATAGTATAAAACTCATAAGTCTATGAATCCTTTTGAAGAGCGGGGCATGTAATATGCCTCGCTTTTCTTTACTTTATAAATATGACATAATATAAATTAAATAGATAAGTTAAAAGGTGGGTTATGGAAGAATATAATATAGATATAGAAAAAGAATTTGAAAAATTAAAAGATGCTTTAATAGATGCAAAAAGTATTGCAATAGTAGGACATGAACTTCCAGATGGAGACTCAATTGGAAGTATGGAAGCACTTAGATGTTTTTTTAAATATCTTAAAAAAGATGTATATACTTTTGCAAAAGATATACCAGAAAAAGTTAAAAAAACAGTAGACACTAAAAACATTTTAGAAAGTATAGATATAGATAAAGTAGATTTATGTATATTTGTAGATCATCCAAATATATCTAGAGTAAATGAAGAGTTTAAAATACTTAAAAATATTGGAAAAACTGTAGTAGTTATAGATCACCATAAAGACAATCACTTATTTGGAGATATTAATATTGTAAAGATAATGACTTCTACAACAGAACTTGTTTATCTTTTTATAAAACATTATCTAGGTGATAAATATGAAGAGTTTAAAAAAGGTTTAGAGACAAGAAAAATATATATGGATATAATGAAATATATAAGTCTTGGAATAATTACAGACTCAGGTGGTTTTAGACATCAAAATATGAATTCATTAGCATTTTTAATAGCGTCAGAAGCTATGAATGAAAATGTAGATTTATATAATATATATAGAATAAATATAATTGAAAAAAGTAAAAATGAATTTATGGTAGACAAATTAATAAGAGATAGAATTGAATATATAGATTCTCCAGATATAGCTTATGCATATTTAACTTATGAAGATATTTGGTATAAAAAATGCGGAGCAGGCGAAACAGAAAGTATTGGAAATATTGGAAAAGAACTAGAAGGAAATAAAGTAAGTATAATCCTTAAAGAAGATACAGAAGGTATTAGAGTATCTGTAAGAACAAATATACCATATTCATCATTTAATATTGTAAAGGCTTTAAATGGCGGCGGACATTTTGGAGCAGCAGGCGCATATATTAAAAAAGATAATATTAAAAATATGAGCTTTTCTGAAAAGAAATTTCTTATTGATGAGATAAAAGATATATTAATAAAAGAAGCTAGAAAAGAAATACAAAAACATAAATAAAAAAGTGTATCCTATATGGATATGCTTTTTTCTCTATTTTTGACTTTTACATCATATATTATGTAAAATTGGATTTAAAGAAGAATGGATTAAGAAAGAAAATATATATGAAAGATAATAAAAAAAATTCAAGTGGAATAATATTAATAGATAAATCAGAAGGTATTACATCAAATGATGTACTTTTTAAATTAAAAAAGATTGAAAAAAATAAATACGGTCATACTGGTACACTTGATCCACTTGCAACAGGACTATTAGTGGTGCTTATTGGAAATGCTACAAAGCTTAGCAAATATCTTTTAAAACAAGATAAGGAATATGTAGCTGAAATACTTTTAGGTAAAGAAACAGATTCATTAGATATAACTGGAAGTGTAATAAAAGAAGATAAAGATATAGATAAAAAAATGGATACTTTTAATAAAGAAAATATATTAAATGTACTTAATGAGTTTAAAGGAAGCATAAAACAAATACCACCAATATATTCTGCATTAAAATTAGATGGTAAAAAGCTATATGAAATTGCAAGAGATAAAAATACCTCAGATAAAGAGATAGAAGAAATAATTAAATCTAAAGAAAGAGAAATATATATATCAGACATATCACTTTTAGATATTAATGAAGAAAACAAAACTATTTCTATTAAGGTTAAATGTTCGTCTGGTACATATATAAGAAGTCTTGCAAGAGATATAGCACTTAAGCTTGATACATATGGATGTATAAAAGCCTTAAGAAGAACAAAAGTAGGAAATTTTAAAGTAGAAGATGCATCTTCTTTAAATGTTTTAGATGAGGAAGAAGTATTAAAAGATATCTTTAAAGAAAAGATATATCTAGAAGATAAAAGAGTAGATCATTTTATAAATGGCGTAATGTGCAGTGTAAAAAAAGATGATGGTATGTATATGGTATACAATAAAGAGACAAAAGAGTTTATAGGACTGGGTGAAGTTAGAAACTTTTTAGTTAAAAGAAAATATATAAAGGAATAAAATGGATAAAATTAGTTTAAAGGGATTAAAAGAGTTTGTAGAAATTGAACTTAAAAATAAAGATATAAAAGAAGCTGAAGAAAAAGCTTATTTATTTATAATGGACTTTTTTAGTATTAAATCTAAAGGAGACTATTTAATCAAAAAAGATAAAGATATTAAAGATGAGTTTAAATTAAAAGCAAATGACTTTTTTGAAGCTTTAGAAAAACTAAAATCAAATACTCCTTTAGAATATATAACTAATAAAAGATATATATATAATGCAAATATATATGTAAATGAAAGTGTATTAATACCAAGATATGATACTGAAATAATTATAGATGAGGCTTTAAAAGATATATATAAAGATATAGATAAGAAAAAAGATAAAGATAAATTAGATATATTAGATTTATGTACAGGATCTGGTGTAATAGGTATAAATGTATATAAATGTATATTAGAATATATAAAAGAAAAAAATATAGATATAGATATTAATATGTATTTACTTGATATATCTAAAGAAGCACTTAAGATTGCAGATATTAATATAAAGAATAATGTAGAAGAAAAGTATATAGATAATATACATATAATAGAATCTAATTTATTTAATAATATAGATGATATTAAATTTGATTATATATTATCTAATCCTCCATATATAAAAAGTGGAGATATTAAATTATTAGATAAAGATGTATTAAAAGAACCACTTCTTGCACTTGATGGAGGAAGAGATGGTATGAAATATTATAGAGAGATATTAGATGAAGCAAATATGTTTCTAAAAGATAATGGAGTAATATTTTTTGAAATAGGATATAATCAAGCAGATGATATAAATATGTATATAGATAAAATAAATAAAGATAATTTAGTATCTAATTTTAATAATGAAAAAAAGGATATATATAAATATATAGTAAGTAAGGTAGTAAAAGATATAGAAGGAAGAGATAGAGTACTTAAGATAAATATAAAAAGATAGGTTAATTATGGAATATAAAAGAAAGATAAAAAGTTTTGAAAAAAAGGAATTTAAAGAAAGTTTTTCCAATAATATAAAAAGAGAAATCATAGAAAACATATTAGATAATATTAAAAACCTTGAAAAAGAAGATTTTAAATTAATGGCTTTTGGATTTTATTTAATGAATGAAAACATATATGAAAATATATATATAAATCTTTCAAATAAAAGAAGAACAAAAGTAGAAAAGTTTTTAATAAGGATAATTAATAATATATATGATGTAAATAAAAATGATAAAAAGAGTGAAGACCAATTAGGCTTTTTTACTAAAGATATGGAAAGCATTAAAGATTATTTAGACAAATATGATAAAGAAAAATATAAATATATATTAATTGGTATGTTTTTATATAATGGATATATAGCAGATCCGAAAAAAGCATATAATTTAGAGTTTAATTTAAATCTATATAGATTTAATGAAGAAAGAGTAAGTGCATATAAGAAGTTAATAAAAAATATATTATTTGCTTTAGATATAAAATATAATGTATATGAAGATAAAGATATATATAAAATATACATTAGAAAAGGTGATGAGATAGTAAAAGTACTTGCAACTATGGGGAGTGCAAGAGGTGTTTTAAGATTTGAAGAGGCAAGAGTTATAAAATCTGTAAACCAAGAGCTAAATAGAAATTTAAACTTTGAAACATCTAATATGCAAAAAATGCTTTTAGCGGCAAAAAAACAAAGAGATGCAATTAATAAAATAAGGGAACATGGAGTTGAGTTAGATAGAAAATTAGTTTTAGCGGCAGAGTTAAGAATGAAATATCCAGAAGCGTCATTAAAAGAACTTTCTGAAAAAGGAAGTGTTTCTAGATCAACTCTTAATCAAAGACTTAAAAGAATAGAAAAAATAGCAGAAGAAATAAAGGATTAGATAAAATACATTAAAACAATGTTAGCAAGGTCTAATCCTTTTTCGTTTAAAGATATTAAATGAAATCCATTTCCTTTTTCTTTCATATCTATTAGTCCAAGGTTTTTAATTTCATTTAATTCTTTTTGAAATTTATCTTCGCATTTTATATCAAATTTATTATAGAAGCTTTCTGTATCATATGATCTCATTCTTAATCCAAGATAGATATGTTCTTTCATCATATCTTCTTTAGATTGTATCTCTTCTATTATTATAATATCTTCACTTTTTTTATTTATGGTATTTAAATATTTATTAAGATCACTCGTAGTTTTATATCTTATTCCATTAAAATATGATGAAGCATTTAAACCAAATCCTAGATATTCATGTTGAAGCCAGGTATTTGTATTATGTCTTGAATATTTATCTGGTTTTGAAAAATTAGATATCTCATATCTTATATATCCGTTTTTTTCTAAATCTTTGTATATTAATTTTTGCATTGATCTTTCAGTATCTTCATCTGGAAGATTAATCTCACCTTTATCAAAAAGTGATTTTAATTTAGTATTATCTTCAAGTATAAGTGAATACAAAGAAATACTATCTGGATTTAAACTAACTATGTTTTTAATATCTTTTTTTAAATCTAAAATAGTTTCATCTGGAAGTGCAAATATTAAGTCGACATTTGTCCTAAATAGTTTTTTAGCTATATTATATACATCTAAAAACTTTTTATATGTATGAGGTCTTCCAATTTTTTGAAGCATTTTATCATTTGTACTTTGAAGTCCTATACTTATTCTATTTATTCCATATGATTTATATTTTTCCATCTTTTCTTTATTAAGAGATTCTGGATTTCCTTCAATAGTTATTTCGGAGTCTTTAGTTAAATTAAACTTTAGATAAATTGTATCTAAAATTTCTTTTATGTATTTTTCATTTATATATGAAGGAGTGCCACCACCTATATATATGGTATCTACTAGTATCATTTTTTTATCTACATTTTCGTTTTTTATTTGTTTTATTAAAGCATTTATGTATTTTTCGATAATATCTTCTTTTATATTTGAAAAGGAAACAAAATCACAGTAAAAACATTTTGAAAAGCAAAAAGGAATATGAATATATATTCCTATTTTTTTTATTTCATTTTTATTTTTTATTTTTCTATTACTGTTATTAGTATAACTATTTGTTTTAATCAAAAAGTTTTTGTTTTTAATTTGGTTTTCCATAATAATATATTTTATTTCCTTTTTTATATCTGTATAATCTATGTAATGGTTTAATTATATTAAAAAACATGCATATTAACAACTTATGTGGTATAATTATATATATTTTAAAAGGGAGAAATATTATGAAAAAAATTATAAATTTAATTTTAATTATTTTACTTCTGCTTGGACTTAATTATTTAAGAGCCGGAGTTTTAGCTGGAAAAATCAAGAAAACTAATGGCGTTATGGAAAGATTTTATAATGCTAAATGGAGACAAGTTGAGATTGAAGATGATAAAGCTAAAAGTAAATATATAAGAAATAAGAATTTATATGAATTAATCTATGAAGAAAAAGATAAAAAGCCAGTGCATTTTTATTATGATTCTGAAACAGATAATGGATATTCTTTAATAGATGATTTAGTAAAAGAAATAGATAAGAAAAATCTTTATCTAGAAAATGAAAAGAAAAAAGAAAAAACTACTGAAGAGATAGACAAGAAGATTAAAGAAACAAAAGATGAGCATGAGAAAAATAAAGAAAATGCTAAAGATATAAAAAATGTAGAGAAAAAAGAAGAAAAAGAAAACAAAGAAGATGTAGCTGAAAAAGAAGAGATAAAATCAAGAAAGAAAACATTTGTTGAAACATATGATGGACCATTAATTGTAGAAGATTTTGTAAATAATACATTTTTTGTTTTCAATAAAAAAGATAAAGAAAAGAATGAAAATATATATAAAGATTTAAAAGGAAATTACTTAATAACTGACGCAAAAACAGATTATGTTAAAGAGATAAAATACAAAGGTAAAAAATATAAATACTTCAATTATAAAATTAGTGAAGTTGAACAAATAAAAATGCCTAAATTAAAATAAAAAGACGAAACAAAAGCTTTACAAAAAGCTTTTGTTTTGTTACACTATTAAAGTAATTTTAAGGAAAGGAGGAGCGCCAATGCCAACAATTAATCAATTGGTAAGAAAAGGTAGAAAGACAGCAAAATCTAAAGTAAAATCACCTGCATTAAAGAAAACATATAATCCAAAAACTAAAAAATATGGTTCTTCAAATGCACCACAAAAAAGAGGTGTTTGTACATCAGTTAGAACTGCTACACCTAAAAAACCTAACTCAGCTTTAAGAAAGATAGCAAGAGTAAGACTATCTAATGGACAAGAAGTTACTGCATATATTCCTGGTGAAGGACACAATTTGCAAGAACACAGTTCTGTTACAATTAGAGGCGGAAGAGTTAAAGACTTACCAGGTGTTAGATATCATATAATTCGTGGTAAATCAGATACTGCTGGAGTTACAGACAGAAAACAAGGCAGATCTAAATACGGAGCAAAAAAACCAAAGAAATAATATGAAGAATTGGTGCTTTTAACATATATTAATAGCACACACTGAAAATTATTTTTTTAGAGTACCTGAAATAGTTTATGCTATTTCAAGAAAATTAAAAGGAGGGAAGAGAAGTGCCAAGAAAAGGACATATACAAAAAAGAAAAATTAATCCTGATCAAAAATATAATAGTATTGTTGTTACAAAATTAATAAACAATATAATGCTAGATGGTAAGAAAACTGTTGCAGAGTCTATAGTTTATTCAGCTTTTGATATAATAGAAGAAAAAACTGGAAAAAATGCAATTGAAGTTTTTGAAGAAGCTCTTGAAAATATAAAACCAGTTCTTGAAGTAAAAGGTAGAAGAATCGGTGGAGCAACTTACCAAGTACCACTTGAAATAACACCAGCTAGAAGACAAACATTAGGTCTTAGATGGTTAGTTCTATATTCAAGAAAAAGATCAGAAAAAACAATGGCAGAAAAATTAGCTGCTGAAATACTAGATGCTCTTGAAAATAACGGCGGAGCAGTTAGAAAGAAAGAAGAAGTACATAAGATGGCTGAAGCTAATAAAGCATTTGCTCATTTTAGATACTAGAATTTAAATATAATATAGGAAAGGATAAAATATGGCTCAAAGAAAAAATGCATTAGAAACATATAGAAACGTTGGAATAATGGCTCATATTGATGCTGGTAAAACAACAACTACAGAAAGAATGCTGTTTTATGCAGGAAATATCCATAAAATTGGTGAAACACATGATGGTGAATCTCAAATGGATACAATGGATGATGAAAAAGAAAGAGGTATAACTATTTCATCAGCTGCTACAACAATTTTCTGGAAGGGTGCTAGAATCAATATCATTGATACTCCAGGACACGTTGACTTCACAGTTGAAGTTGAAAGATCTTTAAGAGTTTTAGACGGTGCTGTTATGATTCTTTCTGCAAAAGATGGAGTTCAACCACAATCTGAAACTGTTTGGAGACAAGCTAATACATATAAAGTTCCAAGAATAGTATATGTAAATAAAATGGATATAGTTGGTGCAGATTATTTCTTCTGTTTAAAACAAATAGAAGAAAGATTAGGTGCAAGTCCAATTAGTATTCAAATTCCAATCGGAGCAGAAGATAATTTTAAAGGTATAATTGACTTAATTAATATGAAAGCTATAATGTACCATGATTCTGAAGGAAAAAATATTGATGTAGTAGAAATTCCAGAAGAATTTAAGGAACAAGCTGAAGAATATAGATCAATTATGATTGAAAAAGCAGCAGAACATGATGATGACCTTATGATGAAATATCTAGAAGGTGAAGAACTTACTGTAGATGAAATTAAAAAAGGCCTTAGAAAAGCAACTATTAAAAACGAAATAGTTATAGTATGTTGTGGAACATCATATAAAAACAAAGGTGTTCAACCATTAATGGATGCAGTAGTAGATTTCTTACCATCACCAATAGATGTTGATCATGTTACAGGAACAGATTTAGACGGAAATGAAGTTGTAAGAAAAACATCTGATACAGAACCATTTGCAGCACTTGCATTTAAGGTTTTAACAGATAAATTTATAGGTAAACTTTGCTTCTTTAGAGTATACTCTGGAGTACTAGAAGCTGGTTCTTCAGTATATAATAGTACTAAAGATGTAACTGAAAGAGTTGGAAGACTTGTTCAAATGCATGCTAATAAAAGAACAGAAATAGATGCAGTATTTGCTGGAGATATAGCAGCTGCTGTTGGACTTAAAAATACAGCAACAGGTGATACACTTTGTTCAAGAGAAAAACCAGTTATACTTGAAAATATGGAATTCCCAGATCCAGTTATAGATATTGCTATCGAACCAAAAGATAAAGTTGCACAAGAAAAAATGTCAATCGCTCTTGCAAAACTTGCAGAAGAAGATCCAACATTTAGAACAGCAACAAATAAAGAAACAGGTCAAGTAGTTATATCTGGAATGGGTGAACTTCACCTAGAAGTTATAGTTTCAAGACTTAAAAAAGAATTCCAAGTAGAAGCTACAACTGGTAAACCACAAGTTTCATATAAAGAAACAATTAAAAAACCAATTAAGATAGAAGGAAAATACATCAAACAATCTGGTGGTAAAGGTCAATATGGTCACGTATGGCTAGAACTAGAACCACTTGAACCAGGTTCAGGAATTGAATTTGAAAGTAAAATTGTTGGTGGTGTAGTTCCAAAAGAATACATAAAACCGGTAGAAGCTGGTGTAAGAGAAGCTGCTGAAGGCGGTGTACTTGCAGGATATCCAGTAACAGATGTTAAAGTTACATTATATGATGGTTCATACCATGATGTTGACTCATCTGAAATGGCATTCCATATTGCAGGATCAATGGCATTCAAAGATGGATGTTCAAAAGCTGGTGCTACAATACTTGAACCAATTATGAGTGTTGAAGTAACAGTTCCAGAGGAATATATGGGTGAAGTAATTGGAGATATGAACTCAAGAAGAGGTAGAATGGAAGGATCAGAAATAGTTGCTGGTAACCAAGTAATAAGAGGATTTATTCCACTTTCAGAAATGTTTGGTTATGCAACAGATCTAAGATCTAAGACTCAAGGTAGAGGTACATATTCAATGACACCTTCACACTATGAAGAAGTTCCAAAATCTATTCTTGATGAAATCGTTTCTTCAAGAAATAAAGCTGAATAGTTATGATTGATTTTTTTAGAAAATTAGTATATTATAACTAATATGCAAATATTAAAACAAAAACAAAACAAATTAAGTTTGTAAAAATATTTAGGAGGAAAAAATGGCAAAAGAAAAATTTGAAAGAAATAAGCCACACTTAAACGTTGGTACAATTGGTCACGTTGACCACGGTAAAACAACTACAACAGCTGCAATAACAAAATATTTAAGCTTAAAAGGTCTTGCAAACTTTGAAGACTATGCTGAAATAGATGCAGCTCCAGAAGAAAAAGAAAGAGGAATAACAATTAACTCATCACACGTTGAGTATGAAACAGAAACTAGACACTATGCACACGTTGACACTCCAGGACACGCTGACTGTGGTGGCGAAGTTGAACGTGTTTTAAAAA
>CAMPYH010000005.1 GCA_946998225.1 uncultured Clostridiaceae bacterium
AAGGCAGGTGCTCTAGCCAACTGAGCTAAGCGACCATATAAAAACATTATACATAACAATCTGATTCTTGTCAATATATTTTTTTATTTTTTCTGTATAATATTTTTATTTTAAACTATTAATATTTATTTAGTCTTTCTACTATCTCTTCTTGTTTGTATATACCTTCTAGTTTTTCTTTATTTTCACCATTTACAAAAACAAGTGTTGTTGGTGTATATTTTACATCATAATCTTTTTTTAAGAAATCATTTTCTTGTTTTTGTAAATCTAATACATAGAAGTGGTATTTTTTTCCTTCTTCTTTTTTCTCATTATCTTTTATAATTTCATTATAAATTTCTTTTTGAGTTTTACAAGGTTGACATGTTTCCATTGTTATAAGGATACACGCTCTTTGCTCTTTTATTACTTTATCAAATTCTTCTTTATTTTGTATAAGTTCAAAATTTGTGTAATCTTTTTCATCTATTTTAGCTACTTTTTTAGATTTTTCCATATTTATCTTTTCAGATACTGCATTAACTACAAAAAAGACAAAAAGTACAAGTAATAAAATATTTAACATTTTAATTATTATATTACCTTTTTTCACCTCTTTTATTTCTTTTTCTACCTCATTACTAGTTTTCATATATACCTCTTACATATTATATAAATTTAATAATTCATCTTTAGTATGTAGTCCCATTGCTGTTCTTATAACTTCACCATTTTCAAACACCATAAGTGTTGGTACTGACATTATATTATATTCAAGTGATAAATCTTTATTTTGGTCTATATCTACTTTTGCAATTTCCATATCTGGATATTCTTCTTTTAAAGCTTCAAGTATTGGTCCTTGCATTTTACATGGTCCGCACCATGTTGCAAAAAAGTCTACTAAAACTCTTTTTTCAGAATCTAATACTTTTTCTTTAAAATCTTCTGTATTTAAAATTTCTATCATAATATCTCTCTCTATTTTAATAATTATAAGCATTTATTTCATAATATGCTTTTGGATGATTACATACTGGACATTCTGCTGGTGCTTCTTTTCCAACATATATATTTCCACAGTTTCTGCATATCCAAACAACTTCACCTTCTTTAGCAAATACTTTTGCTTTTTCGATATTTTCAGCTAGTTTTAAATATCTTTCTTCATGTTCTTTTTCAATTGCAGCTACTTCTTCAAATTTTTCTGCTATTTCATCAAATCCTTCTTCTCTTGCTGTTTCAGCCATTTCTCTATACATTGTTGTATGTTCATAATTTTCACCTGCTGCTGCATCTTTTAAATTAGTTAAAGTATCTTTAACAGCTCCGCCATTTAAATATTTAAACCATATTTTAGCATGTTCTTTTTCATTTCCTGAAGTTTCTTCAAAAAATCCTTTTATTTGTTCGAATCCATCTTTTTTAGCTTGTGATGCATAGTATTCATATTTAACTCTTGCTTGAGACTCTCCTGCAAATGCTTTCCAAAGATTTTCTTCTGTTTTTGTTCCTTTTAATTCTTTCATTCTTATACCTCCGTAAGTAATATGTATTAATTGTATCCTCTTTATGAAACTTTTTCAAGAAGCTCTGTAACTGTAACAAATTCAAAGCCTTCTTTTCTTTTTGCATCAATAGTTTCTAAAACTGCCTCAACTGTAGTTTTGTGTATATCATGCATTACAGGTAATGCATTTTCCGGCATCTTCATTATTTCGCCTTTTATTCTATCAACATTTCTATATTTCCAATCTAATGGATCATAGTTCCAAAGAATAATTTTTTTATCCATCTCTTTTTCTGCTATTTTATTTCTTGCACCATATGGTGGTCTTAAATAACGTGGATGATATCCTTTTACTGCTTTTTCAATTAATTCATCTGTTTTTCTAACTTCTTCAAGTACCTTTTCTTTTGGCATTCTACTAAATACTGGATGTGTGTATGAGTGGTTTCCTACATCATGACCATCTTCTATCATTCTTTGAACAATATACTCTTTTCCTGGTATTCTTTGTCCTACCAAAAAGAAACTTACCTTTACATTTTTTTCTTTTAGTTTATTCAAAAAATATAATGTATATTCACCTGGTCCATCATCAAAAGTAAGTGCAATATATTTTTTATTTTTTAAAAATTCTTTTCTATTATTTCTAAATTTTTCAATTTCTTTTTCTTTAGCTATTCTTTCTTCTTCTTTTTTCTTTTCTAATTTTAATTTATATGCCTCAAGTGCTTTTTCATAATCCTTTTTATATTCATCTTTTAAAAATGTATATACATCATTAGGTAAAATTAAAAGTTTGAAATCTATTTCATCCAAAACTAAATCTTCTTTTTTAATTTTGCATTTATCTAAACATATGTTTTTTAAAACTTCATCTTGTTTATATTTATGCATAATTGTTTTATTGATTAAATATATATGAAAGCCTTCTTCATCTAGATAATAATAGGCATCATCTAAAAATGTCTTATTTTTAATTCTTTCAGATATATTTTTAACTATTTCTTCTTCATTCTCATTTTGAAGAATTAAATCAAAATTATATTTATGTCTTGTATCTTTTAAAAATGCATTATATGAATTTTCAATAATCTCATACATCTTATTTGAATTATTTTGATTCATATCAAAAAATTCTTTATAGTCTACACTTACATATTCATCTTCATTTATTTTCTTTAATGGAAATATTTTTACTTCTTCTTCTTTGATATTATTTTTACATGTTTTATATGCATATTTTATAAAATTAAGTTTTCCAAGATTATATTTAGTAGGATTTATTGATATTGCTTTTTTATATATATTTATTTGCTCTTCTTCTTTTTCAGCTTTATCTTTTTTTACTTTTTCCTTATTATTTGTATCTTTAAATTTTTGTTCTTTTATTTCTCTTTCAGAAAGCTGTTCTTGTTTTACTAAGCTTCTTAATCTTTTTCTTAAATCTCTTTTTAAATCTCTTTCTATTTTCTTATTTGTTTTAGTAAAACTTATATATTTTTCTATTTTATTTTCTTTTTCTTTATACTTATATACTTTTACAGCACATGCTAATAATATAAGTAATAAAATACTTACAAAAATAAAAACTTTCTTTTTATTTAACCTTTTTTCTTTTCTTCCATTTAAATTATATAGTTCATGATATGTATTAATATTATCTTTATTCATCTAATTCACACTCTCTTCATCACAAAGAATGATAAAAACTTCTTTGTGTTTTTCTACCATTTTATTTAAATTATAATTTTCCTTAGCATATCTATATGTCGATTCTTTCATACTCATATCTTTTGGATCATCCATGAATATTTCTTGCATTTGATGAACATAATCTTCCATGTCTCCGCTTGAAACTATTCTTCCAAATTTGCCATAATCTAATATCTCAGCATTTATTTCTGCATTATTTGAAACTATTGAAAGTTTAGCAGCCATATATTCTGCGAGTGTTATTGGAGTATTTTCATTTTTGACAGTTGATACAGCTATATCCATTGAAATTAAATAATCTGCTAAATTATCTACCCAGCCCGTTATTTCTATCTTATCTAGCATATTATTAGTTTCTGCAAATTCCATTATTTTATTAATATATTCTTTATCTCCATCACCTATCATTATTACTTTAATATTGTATCCCATTTTAATAAGTGCAAGACATGCAGATAAAAATATAAATGGATCTCTTTTAGGAGTTATATTTCCTACTTGAACTACTGCTTTTTGAAATTCATCAATATTTAATTTTTCTCTTATTTCTTTTCTAACAGTTTCTTTTTCTTCTTTATTATTATATAGCTCTTCATATCTTTCAAAATCTATACCATTATTTATTTTATACATTCCAATTCTTGGCTTTATTCCTTTTGATTCTGCAAGCTTTAATTCTTTTTCTGATGTATTTATTATCATATCTGTATATTTTGCAAAAAACTTTTCAAAAAATATATTAAAATTATTCGAAAAATTCCATCCATGTGGATTAAATATTATTTTAATATTTTTAAATCCCATAAGTGCAATTCTTGAAACAAACGAAATTCTAGATCCATGTATATATACAATATCCGGATTAAACGACTTTACAGCTTTTTTAATATCGTTTATAAGACGAATATTATCTAAAATATTTCTTCCCTCTTTCATATTTAAATATATTTTATTATCTATATTTGTTAAATCTTTTTCAACCATTTCTTTATGGTTTTCTGAAAAAATAACCGCTTGTGTAGCATCTATTTTACTAGATAATTCTTTTATATATTTAAGGATTCCTCCTGCATTTGCAGATATATACATTATTCTCATTTATTTGTTTCCTTTCTTTTAAATAAGTCTTAATTTTCCAAATAAGATACTTGTTTTTAAAAATTTATAAAATTCTTTTTCTTTTTCATTTAATTTTTTCTTATCTATCTTTTTTAAATATCTGATATAATTATTTTCTAGTACATAGTTATATATTTGTTTTCTTTTTTGCTTTGTTTTTAGATGTTCTTCTTCTCTATTTATTTTATGTTTATATAATAAATAAATTCTTTCAAAGATATAATATGCAAAATCTTTATTTATTTCTTCTTTTTCTTTTCTATTTAGATTAAATTCTTTTTTATATGTGCTAGTTAAATCTCTTACATATTTAATAGTAGCTTTAGATTCTTTTTCTATATCTTTTATATATGATTCTAAAATTCCATCTTTATCTTTTTTAAAATGAATCAAATATCTTTGTTCATATCTAAGCTTTTTTGCATTTAAAAGATATTCTAAATTAAAAACCATATCTTCTGAAATAGTTAAATCTTCTTTAAATCTAATCCCTTTTTTATCTATAATACTCTTTTTATATATTTTTCCACATACAGATCTTATTAAAGAGTAATATTCATTTCCTTTATTATTCGAAATAATTGCAGATACATTTTCTAATATATCGTCTTTTCCTTCATAAATATCTTCTTTAACTTTAAAATGTTTTTGTGGAATACTTTTATTACTTTCTTCTTTAATATGATTTATCTGAACTAAATCTAAATTATCTTTTTCAGCAAGCTTTACAAGTATATAAACTAAATTATCTTCAGCCCAGTCATCTCCATCTATAAACATTATGTATTTACCTTTTGCATTTTCAAGCCCTATATTTCTAGATGCAGATGTTCCAATGTTTTCCTTATTTAAATATATATTTATTCTTTCATCATCATATCTATTTAAAATTTTTAATCCTGCATCTGTTGATGCATCATCTATAAATATTATTTCAATATTTGAGTAAGTTTGTGCAAGTAAACTTTCCACATTCTTTTTAATGTTTTCTTCCTCATTAAATATTGGAACTATAATACTTACAAGTGGGTCATTATTTTTTCCCATTTCTATTTCTCCTTGGATTTCTTGGTATTATCCTTGTTTCTTTTATTTCGTATTTATATTCATTTTCTTTGTTATTTTCAATTTCAATTTCAACTTCACTATTATCTTCATCTTTAGATTTTATAAACTTAGACAAAAACGGAATGTTTTTTAACATTTCCTTATCTAATGCTTTTAATAAAATTATTAGTCCTAAATATATTGTTCCAGCTATAAATACAGAAGCTATTGTTGCAGGTCTTGTTCCAATATATCTCATTAGTATCTTATGTGAATAATATGCAGACACTCCCATTAAAGCACTTGAAATTACTATTTTAAGTACATATTTAAATCCGCCAAAACTAATATTTAGTTTTTTTCTAAGTAATATATATGTAATTACAAATATTAAAAGTTGAGATATTATTGATGCTATTGGTGCTCCATATATATGTATTTTTGGATTTGGTATTAATATAATATTTAAAACTGTTTTAACAACCACTGCTAAAAGTACTGTAAGAGGCGGAACTTTAACTAATCCCAAGCCATTAAGTACTGAATTAAATACCATATTAAATGATACTATAAACCCTACTATAGAAAACAGAATTAGAAGTTCTGCTCCATCTGGTGCTGCCGGGAATATTAAATATAAAATAGGTGCTGCAAGAGATATTATTCCTACCATTGCTGGTAATAAAAATATAAATAATACTTTGAATGAGTTTGTTGTATTTTCTCTTGCTTTTTTAAGCTCATTTTTACTTGCATAATATGCAACACTAGTTATTAATATATTTGCAAATGCTTGGCTTAAAACTTGTGGTGCTGTAACTATTAAATACACCTTAGATATTATTCCATTTGCAGCCATTGCTTTTTCACGTAATAACTCAGGTGATGCTATTGTTTCTTTAAAAGCTTCTTGTATTCCTCTTGTTATAGTTATTGAATCTATAAAAATATTAAGTACACCAATAAATGCTCCTATTGTTATAGGTATAGTTATTTTTAATATTTCCTTTAATATTTCTTTTCCGCTTTTTTCAGATTTAGGTTCAATTTTTTCTTTCTTCTTAGATATAAATATATATCCCATTAAATACAAAAATGCTATAACTACAGATATAGTAGTTGAAACATTAGCTGCTGCTGCAATTACATGTGGTGGTCTTCCTGATGCAAGATATGCAAATAATATTGTTAAAGAACAATTTAAAAATTGCTCTAAAAGCTGTGCAGTATTACTTGGTTTTACATCACCCATTCCTGTAAAATGTCCTCTAATTATTGAGGATAGTGATACAAAAAATATTGCTGGTGATAAAACTTTTATTACTAAACTTATTTCTGATACTTTATATATGTTTGTAGATATAAAGTCGGCAAAGAAAAACAAAAAGAAAGAAAGGAATAAACTTATTATTCCAAAAAATTTAATAGAAACACTAAATACCTTTTGTGCTTCTTTCTTTTTGTTTTCACCTATTTTTTCTGCAGTTATTCTTGCAATTATATTTGGTATACCTGTTGCAATTATTGCAAGCATTAAAGCATATAGTTCATATCCAGCTGAATAAAAACCATTTGCTTCATTTGTATATCCATCTACATTAAAAAGTAATGCTCTATAAATAAAACCTAAAACTTTAATAACAAAAAGTGATATCATTGATGTAAAAACATTGCTTCCGAACTTTCTAATAATTCTAGATTCATTTTCTTTTTCATTTAAATTCTTTTTTTCCATTTCTTTATCTTTAGTTTCTGTCATTTATATCCTCAAAATAAATTATATATATTTTTTTGTTTTTATTTAAAAAACAAATATCTGATATATCTATATATTTATTTCCTCTATTATTTTTAATTAGTGAAAATATATCTTCTATTATTCCACTATTAATTTTTATATCTTTTACAATTAAAGAGACAATATTTTTGATTAAAACATCATCTAGTTCCTTAATTTCATTAAGATTCATATATTCTATTTTTTTTATTCTTTTTTTATTTAGTTTACTTTTTATATTTTCTTCAGTTTCAAACTCATCTTTTTCTTTTAAGCTTAATTCTTTTAATAAAAGATTTAATTTATCTAAACATATTTTATTTAAATAATCATTTATATCTCTTAGATTTTCTACAGCATTATATATATTATATGATGCTTTATCATTTATATTTTCTTCTAAATATGGAATTACAACATTTCTTATTTTGTTTCTATTATATGTATTTTCATAATTCGTTTTATCTATAACATAAGGAATATCTAATTGTTTTAAATATTTTAAGATTTCTTCTTTATGTAAAAATAGTATTGGTCTTACCACATTTTTGTTTTGTTCTTTTATACTTGAAAGTCCCTCTAAAGAAGCTCCTCTTACTGCATTAAATATAAAGGTTTCTACTACATCATCTGCATGATGTCCATAAACTATTTTGATTTCATTTTCGTCATTTAGATTATTTTCTTTTAATAACTTTTCTTCAACTTCTTTAATAAAATCTTTTCTTGCTTTTCTTCCAGCAAGTTCTATACTTAAAGCTTCTTCTTTTGCTTTTTTATTTATATCCACTTTTTTAGAATAAAATGGAATATTTAATTTTAAACATAATTTCTTTACAAACTCTTCATCACTATCTGCTTCTTCTCTTAGCATATGATTTAGATGAATTACATTTATCTTTAAATTAAAATCATACTTTATATTAAACTTGTTTAATATATATAATAAAAATGTAGAATCAGGACCACCTGAAACAGAAACTATTAAAATATCTTTTTTATTAAATAGTTTCTTTTCTAAAATGTTTTTATATATTCTTTCTTCAATCTTTTTTGTAAATCTATTTTCCAAATTTAATCCTCAAAAAATATTTCATCTTCTGCAAGATCCATAAATCTTGTATTTGCTCCAAGCCAAGCAAGATCTACTGATCCTGTTGTTCCAGCTCTGTTTTTAGCTATTATTACTTCTGCTATATCTTTGTTTTCACTTTCTTCGTTATAATATTCATCTCTATATATGAAAAGTACGACGTCAGCATCTTGCTCTATCGCCCCTGACTCTCTTAGATCAGAAAGCATTGGTTTTTTAGGTTCATTTTTCTTTCCGCCACGTTCTGCAGATCTTGAAAGTTGTGAAAGTGCAATTACAGGTATTTGAAGTTCCATAGCTAGTTTTTTAAGAGATCTACTAATTTGTGTAATTTCTTGTTCTCTTGATTGTACTCTTTTTGTTTGTATAGGCTCTATTAGTTGAAGATAATCCACAACAACTACAGCTATATCTTTTTCCATTTTTAACTTTTTAGCTTTAGCACTTATCTCCATAATATTAATACCTGGTGTATCATCTATATATAGTTCTGCTGGAGATAAAGTTTGAAGTATATTTACCATCTTATCTCTATCATCTCCATCAATTTTTCCTGTTGCAATTAAATTGTTGTCTATCAATGTTTCTGCTGAAAGAATTCTCTTTGCTATATCATTTTTAGACATTTCCATATTGAATATAAGTGCTGCTCTTTTTTCTCTTACTGCAATATGTGTTGCAATATTTACAGCAAGAGCAGATTTACCCATACCTGGTCTTGCAGCAATTATAACTAGATTAGATGGTTGAAGTCCTAAAAGTTTTTTATCTAATGCTTTAAAACCTGTAGATATTCCTGTTATATTTGTTCCACTTTTTTGAACCCTTGCAAGTTCCTCATATGTTTTAACAAGTACTTCTCTTAAGACTTCATAACCTTTACTTTGTCTTTCACTAGATAAGTTAAATATCGTATCTTGTACATTTGCAAGTATTGTGCTTGCTTCTTCTGATTCATCATATGCAAGTTTTTGCATTTCATTTGCTGTATTTATTATTGTTCTTAATTCATATTTTTCTTTAACTATATTTATATATTGTACAATATTTGCACTTGTAGGAAGTATATCTATAATCTCAATTAAATATTCTAGTCCCAAAGTTTTATTTAATTTTTTAGTCTTTTTTAGCTCATCCACTACTAATACAGGATCTATATTTTCTGATCTTGACATAAGTGATATCATTGCATCAAAAATTATTTTATGATCCTCTCTATAGAAATGTTCCGGTTTTAATTTTTCTGTTGCTTCAAGTGCCGCTGTTTGATCTATTAAACAGCTTGCAAGTACAGCTTTTTCCGCTTCTATATCTTGTGGTGGCATATATTCCATTTATTATTCCCCTTTAACTAAAACTTTTATTGTTGTTTCGATTCCTTCTTCAAGTTTTATATCTACTTTATACTCGCCTTTTAATTTAATTTTTTCTTGTATCTTAATTCTTTTTCTATCTATTTTAATATTAAAATCTTCAAGTAATTTTTCTTCTATATCTTTATTTGTAACTGTTCCAAAAAGTTTTCCATCTTCTCCAGCTTTTACTTTTATTTCAACTACTTTATCTTTTAATATATTTGCTATATTTTTAGAGTTTTCTTTAGTTTCTTTCCTTTTAGCTTCAAGATTTTCTTTTTTTATTTTTAGCTTTTCTATATTTTCCTTATTTGCAAGTACTGCTTTTTTATTTGGAATTAAAAAGTTTTCTGCAAAGCCTTGCTTTACATCTACCATTTCGTCTTTTTTTCCTGTTCCTTTTACATCTTCTAAAAGTATTACTTTCATAGCTCCTCCTTCACTCAAGTATATTTTACTTTCCTGTCTATGTCAAAACTATTTCTTTTTATTTTCAGCATATATTTTATATAAAACTATTACATTTAATGTAATTAAAATGCCTAAAATTACAAAAAATGTTGGATTTGAAATATCTAATATTTTTATGCTTATTTTTTTATCTTCTTCTTTTTTGCTTAGATTTGGCACATTAAGTTCATTATATGTTTTAGTAATATTTGTACTCATTTTAAGATCTTCACTACCAAGCTTTTTAATATCTGTCTCTAATATTAAGTTTAAATTAATTGAGTCTTCTGGTTTAATTTCTTTTCTAGATATATCGTTTGTTAAAAATTCATTTTCATTTTTACTTCTCCAATATATTCTATTTTTTGGACTTATATTAAAATTATTTGGTTTAGTTACAACTAATTCTGATACATATCCTGGAATTTGTCCACTATTTGATATTTGAAGATCATATATTAATTCTATTTTTTTAGCGTTTTTAATATCTTTTCTATTTAATACAATTTCAGTTTTGTTTTTCTTTTTGTTTTCCTTAACTTCTTTTTTAATATACTTATTTATTCCGTTTTTATTTTCAAAAATTCCTATACCTTGAAGCTTTAAACTTGAATAGATATTAAAATCCACCATTTTAAATATTTCATAATCTGTATCATCTTCTATTAATTGTATTGTCATATTTTTAGCTTCATCTTTTAATTTATCTTCATCTTTAAATATATTTAAATTACCATATGTAGATTTTACGTCTTTTACATAATTTCCATATATATCTGTTGCCTCATTTATTTCTGCATATACTTTAAATTCATCACTGCCATGTATATTATCTTTTACATCTAAAATTAAAGATATTTCATGGTAATTTAAAATTCCTGTTTCATCATCTTTTTCTCTAATTGGTATTTGTTTACCAATATTTTTTAATTCCTCATATGATAATATATTTGTCTTAAGTATTCTTATTTCACTTTTATCTAATGCCGGCTTTCCAGATATATCGTATGTTTTAAATTTAGTATTTAAATTAGATATATCTTTAGAGTCATATTCAAGTTCTTTTGGAAGATATACTGATATACTTTTTGCAAAAGCAGGTATATCTCCTTCATTAAATACTCTTATCTTAAGTTCTACTTTATCTTTTTCAGATACATTAACAGACTTTTTATCTATATTCTTAATTACATCTTTTTTATTGCTTATCCTATTATATGCTTCTGATCTTTCAGATTCTTTTGACCAAATTTTAGATATACCCATTTTTAAGCTAAGTTTCATTTTTTCTTCTTTTGTATCAAAGATTTCAAAATCTGTATCATCTTCTTTTTTATAAAAGTTAAAAGTATCTAAATTTAAATTATTTGGTACAGAATCTATATCTGTATATCCTTCTTTTGAATATATTCCAGATATTTCAGCAAAAAGTATCATTGGTTTTTGTCTTTCCTTTTTTCTTTTTGCATTTATTGTATTTACATTTGTTTCATCACTTATATGTGATGAAATATATTGTGAATTAAATGTATTTTTATTAGCCTTTATTTCTCCATCTTCTTTAAGTATAACTAAAGATATTTTTGAATCTTTGTAAAAAATATCATTTGATGTCATTTTAGGAATTAGATTTCTAAGTTTATCTTCTATTCCTGTTATCTCATTTTTTCTAAGTACTGCCGGTCCTTTTATAATTAACGGATCTTTATTTGTAACATTAAACACTTTCATTTTGTTTTCATCAAGTGTATATCCTAATATACTAGATAATTTTTCTGGTTGAGTTGCTTTTTGTATTTTCCAAAGATTTTTAACATTAACATCATTTTCCATTATATATCCCATACCTTCAGGTATAAATATATCTACACTTGTAGGAGATGCTTCAACTTCACCTTCATTAAATACTCTTACTATATTTGTAACTACATCACCGCATTTCACATTTACTGAGTTTTTAACATTTTTAAAGGCATCTTCTTTTCCTTTTTTGAGTTCTAATATGTTTACTTTTGGAACCCTATCTAGTTTTTCTTCATTTATATTTTCAGTAAATAGTTTTAAAGATAAATCTAATTTATCTTTTTTAAAAGATACTATCTCAAAATCTGTATAATCTTCTTGTGTTTTAAAATATTTATTCTCACTTAAATCCATATCTTGAAAATTAAATAAATATTCTTTTACAAACTCTTTATAATTTCTTTTTGCAAATTCTAAATTAATACCTTCAGAGTTAGAATTTTCACCTATTTCAGCAATTATTACTTTGTCTTCATTTTCTCTAATATCTTCACTTGTAATTAACTCAAGCTGTATAATTTCACGTGCATTAAAATTTTTCTTATCTAAAGTCCATCCATTTATTTCTTTATTTAATAAATATTTCGATTCTAGAATTCCGTCTTCATTAATTTCCCATCCAAATTTTTCATTAATATTACTTCTATCTTTACTTAAAAACTCAAGCCCTTCTGGTATAAGTAGTTTTACACTTCCTCCTAGTGCTTTTTCTTTTCCTTCATTAAACATAGAAATATCTAAAACTATTCTTTCATTTTGTTTAACCTTAACCGCATCTTTTGGACTATTATATTTTTTATTTTGAAGATCAATATTATCTAATATATTTTTATGTCTATTTTGAGGCTGTGTATCTCCTACTTTGGAAATATTAAGTCTTAATGCAAGATCTCTTGTCTCTTTTTCTACATTAAATTCTATATAGTCTGTATCATCTTCTAAATTTTCTATATTTATATTTTTAAGTTCATTATATCCTTTATCAAAATCTAGTGTATTTGGAGCTGAATCTCTATCTACTGTTTGTTGTTTTTTTATTTCAGCTATTATTTTAAATTCATTATCTTCTACTTTTTTATTATTTACTTTAAGTACAAGTGGTATTTCATGTTTACCTGTTTTAAATGCTTTATCTACTTTAAAAACTGGATTTATTTCTAAATCTTTTTGTTTTGTTGTAGATATATATCCATTCTCCTCATACCATCCATTAGATATATTAATACTTGAATTTTTATCTAGTTCTAATATATCTGGAATTAGTACACTTACTTTTCCTAATTTTTCTTTTGTCTCTCCTTCATTAAAGATAAAAAGATTTAACTTAATTGTTTGTCCATTTTTTAATTCTAATTTTTCTTTAGGAAAATTATATGTACCACTTGTGTTTTTACCATTTGAATTTATTTTAGTTTTTAAATCTTTTAGATCTACTGCTTTTTCTAAGTCTAATTTTCTTTCTTTTCCATCTATTTGAGATACAAAAAGTTTAAGACTTAAATCTCCTTTTTCACTTATAATTAAATTTTCATAAGAAAATGTATCATCTTTTGGAAATACATTTTCAGCAAATAGATTAGTAAAATATGATACAATTTCATCTTCTTTAAAAAATGCGCTATCTCTATCTTCTTTTTTATTAAAGTTTAAATTTGTAATATTATTATTTGCATTTCTTTTGTTGTTTTTATTATTTCTACTTTTTTCATCTTCATTTAAATTAGATACTATATCTTCTAGGTTTATATCATCTAAAAAGGCACCATTAACTAGTTTTGCATAGAAGTTTAAATTTGTTTTTTCTTTAAAATTTTCATCTTTCATATTAGCTTCTAATTTTATATTTTTAGAATCTATTTTCATTATATTTATATCTTCTGTTTCTTGTTTTAGTGTTCCTTCTATTTTTTGATCTTTAAAATATTTACTAATATATATATTTTTTTCTAATTTTTCCCAAAGATATTTTTTATTTATATCACTATTTAAATCTACATCTACTCCATTTGGAACAAATACTACTACAGTTCCAGGAAATGCATCTATATCTCCTTCATTAAATGCTGAAATATTAAATGTGATTTTATCTTTATTTTCTACTTCAAGTTTTTCTTTTGTTATATTTGTTAAAAAGTTTGTACTTTTACCAAAAGGATTATTTATATTATTTAAATTAGTAGGATCAATATTTTTAGAATGTATTTGCCTTCCACTTATGTTTATTTCATTTATTTTTTCTACATTCATATCTATTCTAATATCTTTTACTTTTTTGATATCACTTATTTTAATATTAAATATGTCTTTATCTTTTAATACACTTATAAAAGATTTATATTCTTCATCTTTTGACTCATATACTATACCTATATTTTCATTGTATTTATATTTTAAGTCTATATTTATATTTAATTTATCTATATCTTTTTTAAAGTTTTCTTCTATATATTTTTTATCTATTAAAATATTATATTTATATTTCCCTTCACTTAAAGATTTAACAAAATATTCTTTTGAGTACTTTTCTTTATTTTGTTTTTCTTTATCTAATATATATATTTTATCTTCTGGAATTAATATATATTTATCTAAAATATCTGAATACATCTTTATTTCTAGATTTAAAAAATCTTTAGATCTTGCATATATTGTTAAATCTTTTAAAATAAGTCCATCATCTGTTTTTTCTTTTATTTTAGGGCAGTTTAATTCTCCTCTTTTGTATTCATTGTGTAGCACCTTATTTTTTTCTGAAAGCTCCATAAGATATTTATATATTCTTTTTATATCTTTTTTTCTATTTTCATCTATTTCATTATTTAAATATTTTAAACTTTTAAAATCTCTTTCTTTTTTGTTTATTGTATCCCATATGCATAGCTGAAAAACAAGATAAACATCTTCATCACTAAGACTTGTTTCTTCTTTGTTTAAAGTTTCTTTAAAAAACTCTTTTCTTTTTAAATTTATATCTTCTTCATTAAAGTATATTTTTGAGATTAAATAATTTATTTTAACTCTATCTTCAAAAGATATATTGTTCAGCTCATCTATATCTTTAGATAAAACTTTATTTACATATTTTATATCTCCACTTGATTCATAATCTAAAATTTTATCTTCATTTTTTTGAGATGATTTAAAATATTTTGTTTCAATATTTGGGTCATTTAAATTTTCTTGAAAGCTAAATGCCATAGCTATATTTGAGCTATCTTTAAATATATGCACAAGTGTTTCTTCTTTTTTTGTATCTCCAAGTTTTCCTGAGTTTATTGAATAATATCCATTTAAAGCTTCAAAGCTTGTTTTTGATTCTGGATTAAACACTTCACCTTTTTTTAATATATTTATTTTATCTTCTTTTTTGCTTTCACTTTCTCCAAAGCTCATATACAAAAAAAGAGAGCTAAATAGCAAAAGCAAAATTAATATACATACTTTTTTTATTAACTTTTTCATGCTTAAATTATATATTAAGAAAATTGGATATGCAAAGAAAAAGATCCATAAATTATGGATCCTTTTCATTTCTTAGAGGTAGTAAAAATATGGGTTATTTTTTATTTCTTAACCGTAATATTCTGTTTTTGATAGATAGTGAATTTTTAAAGTTTTTTGCTTCTTTTTTAATTTCACATTTTTGTTTGAATTTAGAATTTATTTCTTTCATCATTCCGCCTTCATGTCTGTTTATTCTTATGAATTTGGTTGAATCAAGGTTTTTAATTTCAGCACTAGGAATTTCTTCTTCTAGAGTCTTCATTAAACTTTCTCTTGCTTCTTTCTCACCATGTGTTACAAGTATACCTCTTACTTGTTTAAATGATTTGATGAATTTTACTAAATCCTTCTTTTCATCATGTGATGAAAATTCTGAAGTCATCTCGATTTCTGCATTAATTTTAAGTTTTGAACCATTGACTTCAATTGTGCTTGAATCATTTTCTACTAATTTTCTTCCAAGCGTTCCTTCAGGCTGAAAACTTGTAAAATGTATTAATGCATTTTCGTTTTCAATGTTTTTTGAAACATATTCATTGGAAGGTCCAAAGCTTGCATTTCCAGAACTGGAAATTATTATACAAGCAGAATTAGAATGAGACACATTAGGTCTTGTTGTTTTATCTACATAGATAATGTCTTCTGGTTCAAAATCTTTTATTAATACATCAAGTCTATTTTTAAACTTGCTATTGTATTTAAAAAGAAGTTTACCATCAAAGTATACTGGAAGTTCGCTTGGAATTTCACCTTTTTCTTTCATCCTTTTTATCTCTAAAGATATGAGCTGGGCTCTTCCTAAAGATATTACTGGAATTATTATTTTCTTCTTTTTCTTTACTGCATCTAGAATGTTTTTTCTAAATACTTTTTCTCTTGTTCTTCCCTCTTCTCCATATGTGCTTTCTGTAATTATATAAACAGGTTCGTTAAGAACATGTTCTGGTATAATTGTATCTGGCAAAAATGGATTTTCTTTGGTTTTTAAATCGCCTGTAAAGAAAAATCTCATAGGTGGTATAGTATACGGCTTATCTTCCATGTATTTTGGTGGGTATATTTCTAAATATACACAACAAGATCCAGGTATGTGTGAATTTGGAATCAAAGTAACAAAAATGTTTTCTAAGACTTCAAATCTTTTTCCATTCTCTATAACTTTCATGCTATCTAGAGCTTTTGCAATTTCTTTTTCCGAATATAGTATTGGTATTCCCTGATTCTTTTCGGCTGTTCTTTGAATCGAAAGAGTGTCATCTAAAGATGTTCCAATAAGAACCCGTGTATCTTTTGATGAGTAAACTGGTCCATCAAATGTTTTACACAGATCAGGTAAACATGCTATATGGTCTGTGTGTGCGTGTGTTAATATAACACAATCTGGTGTATCCGAAATCGTTCTTTGCCTATCTTGAGGTAATTCGAAATTCCAGCCACAATCAATTAAGATTTTATGTTTCAGCAAATCCCTATGGATAACTAAAAGAGTTTGGCTTCCCGTCACACTGTCACAAGTACTCATGACTTCAACTGCAAATTTTTTGTTTCTCATAATTATGTCCCCCTTCAGGATAAATTTATCCTTCAATCATATTTTATATATAAGATAATCTTATATTCATATATTTATTATAACCTAAAAATGGATTTATGCAAATAATTAAAACAAATCTTCTTCCTTAATATTTGGAAGTTCTGGCATATCTTTTAAATTTTCTATACCAAAGGTGAATAAGAATTTATCTGTAGTACCAAATCCCATTGGTTTTCCAATTAAATCTTTTTTACCTGTTTCTTCAATAAGGCCATATTCTAAAAGTCTAGTTACTATTGCATCAGATGATACACCCCTTATATTATTTATTTCAGGTCTAGATATATTTTGGTTATATGCAATTATTGAAAGAACTTCTAGTGCTGTATCTGTAAGTTTTGGTTCTTCTTTTGAATCAATTACTTTAAATACTTCGTCTTTAAATTCTTTTTTTGAACACATTTGGTATTTTCCATTTGTCTCTATAATTTCAATACCATATATATCTTTTTTCTTTTCTTCTTTTAATTCATCTAGTATACCTTTAGTATATTCTAAACTTTTTCCAATGCTTGAAGAAATACTTTCAAGTGTTATTTCATTTCCACTTGCAAAAAGTATTGCTTCTACCGCACTTTTGTCTTCTACATTTTTCATTTGCTCTCCATATTGACAATTTTTAATTTTCTATGTATAATTATTTTACTTATGGCGAAGTAGCTCAGTTGGCTAGAGCATACGGTTCATACCCGTACGGTCATGTGTTCGAATCACATCTTCGTCACCAAAAGCAAGGCTTGCCTTGCTTTTTTCTTTTCTTCTCTTTTCTTTTTTCTTTTCTAAAATTCACAATTATTTGGTGTTCTAGGAAATGGTATAACATCTCTTATGTTTTCCACACCTGTTATATACATTATAAATCTTTCAAATCCTAGGCCGTATCCAGAGTGTACTACACTACCATATTTTCTAAAGTCTAAATACCAAGAATAATCTTCTACTTTTAAACCATTTTCTTTTATCTTTTTAACTAATATATCATAGTTTTCTTCTCTTTGGCTTCCACCTACAAGTTCACCTATACTTGGAACTAATAAGTCAACTGCTGCAACTGTTTTTCCATCACTATTTAGCTTCATATAAAATGCTTTAATATCTTTAGGATAATCTGTTACAAAAACTGGTTTTTTAAATATTTCTTCTGCAAGATATGTTTCATGTTCTGTTTGAAGATCTATTCCCCATTCTACTTTATATTCAAATTTCTTATCTGCTTTTTTAAGTAGTTCTATTGCTTCTGTATATGTACATCTTCCAAATTTTTCATCTTTAGCTTTTGTAAGTTTTTCTATTAAGCCTGGTTGTACAAATTTATCTAAGAATTCAAGTTCTTCCTTAGCATTTTTGAAAATATATTTTAAAACATATTTAAGCATCTCTTCAATATTTTTAATACAACCATCTAAATCTGTAAATGCCATTTCTGGTTCCATCATCCAAAATTCTGCAGCATGTTTTGTTGTATGAGATTTTTCTGCTCTAAATGTTGGTCCAAATGTATATATGTCTCCAAATGCATGTGCAAAAGATTCACCATTTAATTGTCCACTTACAGTTAAATGTGCTTCTTTTCCAAAAAATGTATCTTTTGGATCATATTTATCTCCAAGCTTTGAAAGTTCTTTTAAAGACATATCTGAAAGTGTGAACATCTCACCTGCGCCTTCAGCATCACTTGATGTAATAAGTGGTGTATTTACATATATAAATCCTTTTCCTTGGAAAAATGAGTGTATAGCAAATGCTGCAAGAGATCTTAATCTAAATACTGCTTTAAATAAATTTGCTCTTGGTCTTAAATGTGCTATTTCTCTTAAAAACTCTTTTGTATGTCTTTTGTTTTGTAAAGGATAATCTTCAAAAGATTTTTGAAATACAGATATATCTTCTACTTGTAATTCAAAATCTTGTGCTCCGCTACTTTCAACAAGTTTTCCTTTTACAGATATACTTGAATATATTGTTAATGATTTAATTTCTTCAAAAGATTTATTCTCCTTAGATAAAACTAATTGTAGATCTTTAAAAAAGCTTCCATCATTAAAGTTAATAAAAATTACATTACTACTAACTCTAATATTTTTAGCCCATCCTTCTATAAATATTTCTT
Source organism: uncultured Clostridiaceae bacterium (assembly GCA_946998225.1). Taxonomy (GTDB): domain Bacteria; phylum Bacillota; class Clostridia; order TANB77; family CAG-508; genus CAMPYH01. The sequence goes on from CAMPYH010000005.1 coordinate 19,058, forward strand.
TATCTAGATATTTTTCTTTATCTTTATATATTTCACTTAATCTTATTCTTTCCATTTTTTCCTCTTTCTTATTCTCTTTTTAATTCTAAATCTTTTAATTCATTTAATAAAGTATTGAAACTCTTTTCATCAACCAGCTCATTAATTTTTGATCTAATATTATTTGCCCCTTTAAAAAGTTTTGAATACCATATAAAGTTTTTTCTAAACTCTTTTGTACCAATCTCTTCACCAGCATATTTAATATTTAAAAGATAATGCTTTTTAATTAAAGAAATAAGTTCATCTTTACTTGCATATTTTTGAGATAAAATTTCTCTTCCTAAAAACGGATTATTCATTATTCCTCTTGCAAGCATTATTCCATCACATCCAGTTTTTGAAATAGCAGTATTTGCATCTTCTAAAGTAAATATTCCTCCATTAAATATAACTGGAATAGAAAGTTGATCTTTAACACTTTTAATTACTGAATAATTTATAGGGGTACTAAACATACCTTCATATGTTCTCCCATGTACAGTTATAAAATCTGCTCCAGATTCCTCTAATATTTTAGACACCTCTAATGCATTAATATTATCTTCACTAATACCAATCCTAATTTTAAAGCTAAGCACTTTATCCCATACACTTCTTGCACTTTCTGCAATTTCTTTAATTTTAGATAAATCCTTTAATAAAAAGCATCCACTTCCAGATTTAACAATCTTTGGTGCAGGACATCCCATATTAATATCTATAATATCTATCTTCAAATTAGATTCACGTATTTTAATTATAGCTTTTTTAAAATCCATTGGATCAGATCCAAAAAGCTGTATGCCCCTAATATATTTATCTTCTCCATCAAATGGAAGAAGCATTTTTAATGTCTTTGAATCATTATAACAAATAGCCTTAGCAGATACCATCTCATTAAATATAACTCCAATATCTGAAATAGAATAGATTGTTTCTCTAAACGCTCTATCTGTTACACCTGCCATAGGAGCAACTAATATATTATTTTTTAAAATTACATCTTTTATCTTCATCATATACCAAAAATTATACCAAATATACATTTATTAAACAAACATTTTTTATAGATTAAAATAAAAAATGAGCTAAAACTAGCTCATTTAAAGATAATATATAAAACAAATAGTATATAACTAATAGTGCGTTTTATTAGTCATAACAAAAACTAACCATTTATTCCATAATTAATTATTTCATAATCTCATACTTTTTAAAGAATATTATCAGTTTATTCTTAATTCTTACACCAAGACCTAACATAGTACATATTCCTGCTGTTATTCCAACAAGTTTAATACTGTCTGATCCGCTCATAGGAAGCGTTAGAACAGGACGTATAATTATTGTAAGCCCAGATATCTCTGTAATATATCCTGAAGGAATATTTCCTTTTTTAATTGTGTAAGTAATTGGTTTACCTGAATCATCTCTTTCTGGAAGGTTTTCCAAAGTTATATAATCATTACTTTTTAAAAGATTAATATCTTTTAGAGATTTTCCATTAGCACATAGTTTTACTGGTACAGTATCTAGAGTTTTATCAAAGATGAATTCTGCTTTAATATTGTAATTTTTCTTAGGCGGAGTATATTTTACATTTAATGCATTTCCATCAACTTTAACATCACCTTCACCTTCATACTCAATAGTGTAATTTTTAAACTTACCATTAACAAAATATTTTACATCAGTAAACTTAAATTCAGTATTACCCTTTTTCAAAGTAACCTTCAATGTCTTAATAGCTTTTTTTCCATCCATTAATTTTATCTTTCCTTCAAGACTAAATCCTTTATCATCTTCTCCATTTTCATATGTAACTGTTACTGGATAATCTCCATCTTTACGGTAGATTAATATATCATACTCTAAATTTTCTTTTCCAAATGACACAATGTCTTGTGTAAGTTCATGATCACCACCATATTTAGATATTATCTTGTAATCTGCATTAGTAGGAAGACCTAATACTTCCATCTTGTATTTGTTATCTTTCATAATAATATTAGTTCCATTAAATATATCTACACTACCACTATTTATATGTACATTCATACGACTTAGCACAGGTATTACTCCGTCCACGCCAAGATTAAGTTTAATCCCAATTAGATTTTCTCCAAATTCATTCTTCATATTTACTTTAATATTTTTGCTTGGATTATTTTTAAGTTCTATATTCCACACCGGTTCTTTGTGGGCGCCAATAGCATTAGTTTTACGATATACGATGTCCGATGACGACAAGAAGGCTGCAACACGGCTAGGACGCGTACCGTCATCCTCATACCATCCGCCACCAGTACTAGCATACACGAAACGATCGTCCGCTGAATAGAAGTTGACGGAATCAACCACACTCCTCCTGAAGTCAATACCGCTAGAACCAACAAGCAGGCCTACTTGTCCTAGTTGGTAAGTACTATTACTATTCCAATCCCATAGTATATTCTTATATTTATTTTCTGGTACATTGGGTTTATTTATAAAATACCAACCATCTTTTCCTTTTACATCTTGTTTTGCTGCTTTTGCTATATTTTTATCTGCCCATTGCTGTGTACTACTTCCTGTATCTCTTTGAGGAAAATATATATTGTTTGTTTTTATAACACCATATTCTGAACTATTTTTAGTAAACTTATTGTCTGTCTTTATTATACTTTCTGTCCAGCCAAATGCTTTTTCAATATCCTCTGTCCTTAGTGGTCTTGCACCAGATAATGGTACTCCATTAGTTCCAGTTTTCCATGTTGCTGTATCTCCCGTATCTTCTAATTGTGATCCTACTTTATATATAAATTCTTTCTTTTTTGCACCTTTTCCGTGACCAAATATGCTTGCTATCTTATGCATATTATGTTCATACCAAATATAATCTATTGCAGCACCTGTTCTAAATGGTGCTACACTATCTGAAAGTATTATAACATCACCTGTTACTTCATCTACTCCCCATACATGCCAATTTGTATCTATTTTATTTGCATCAAATACTTGTTCTTGAACATTTGAGTTTTTCAAATAATATCCTGATCCAGGTACGCTTGCTGTTCCTTTTCCTATGGTAGTTTTTAACACTTTTTGATTTTCAACAAGATTTGCTAGTCTTTTATCTTCTATCTTTACTCCGGTTGCTTTATGGTCATATTTTACTATATCTCCTATTTGCATTCCTTTTGGAAGTGGAAGTGTTTTTTTCTCTTCTATTTCCCAAATTTGTTCTTTGTGGGCGCCAAAGGCGCTGGATTTACGATATACAATGTCCGATGACGACAAGAAGGCTGAAACACGCCCAGGAAACGCATCGCCATACTCATGCCAGCTGCCATCAGTATCGGCACCAACGAAGGCCCTAAGCGATGAACCAAAGAAGTCTGAACCAGCCTCACTTCCCCCGAAGCTAATAGCAATCTCACCAACACCCAAGCCTACTTGGCCTAAATGAAACTCATTATTACCATTCCAATCCCATAATACTTTTTTATAATTGTTTTCTGGTACATTAGATTTATATATATAGTAGAATCTATTTTTTCCTTTTACATCTTGCTTTGCTGCTTTTGCTATATTTTTATCCGCCCATTGTTGCACATTACTTCCTGTATCTCTTTGTGGAAAATATAAGTTCCTTTTATATACTGTACCATATACTACACCATACGCTTGATTAATAGTTTGACTTTTTATATCACTTTCTGTCCAGCCAAATGCTTTTTCTATGTCCTCTATTCTAAGTGGTCTTGCTCCAGATAATGGTACTCCGTTTAATCCTGTTTTCCATGTTGCTGTATCTCCAGTATCTTCTAATTGTGATCCTACTTTGTATGTGAAAGCTTTCTTTTTAGTACCCTTTCCATGACCAAATATACTTGCTATTTGATACATATTATGTTCATACCAGATATAATCTATTGCACCATATATTTTAAATGGTGCTACATTATCTGATACAATCATTATCTCATCCTTATCTCTGTCTATACTCCATACATGCCATGTTGTATTTATCTTACTCGCATCGAATGTTTGTTCTTGGGCAGGATCTTTTGGAGATAAGTATCTTCCTGATCCAGGTATACTTGCTGTTCCTTTTCCTATGGTTGTTTTTAAGTCCTCTGGTTTTACACCTGTTTTATGATCATATTTAATTATATCTCCAATTCGCATATCTTTTGGTATGTCTGCTTTTATTTTGTTTTTATTTGTAAATATATTTAATATGTTTTCTTTTTGTGTAATTAAAATAGTAGATACTAATATTAAAAGTAGTATCTGTAATATTATTTTATTTAATTTTACACTTCTTTTTCTATTTGGTACCTTTTTCATATTTACTTCTTTCCTTTTTTGTTTTTATCTTTTTTAATCTTCTACACTACTGATAACACTATATATATATATAAGGCTTTGCTTTTATTTGTAATAATTATTTCATTGTTTTTTCTTGTATTTTTTACATTTAAAAAGCACTCGTTTTTTTTTGAGTGCTTTTTCTTATCTTTCTTCCATTATTGTTCTTTTTCTTCTTCCACTTATATTTATTAAAATACCTACAAAGATATAATTGGTTATTGTAGATGAACCACCATAAGATAAAAATGGAAGCGGTATACCTGTTATTGGCATTATTCCCATTGTCATTCCTATGTTTTGGGCTACATGGTATAAGGTTAATATTGCTATGGCTCCAGCTATATATGTTCCTAATTTATCTTTTGCTGTTTTAGATATGTAAATTATTCTAGATATATATATTGTATACATAAGTATTATTAAGCTAGATATAATAAATCCCATTTCTTCAGATATTACGGAAAATATGAAGTCGGTTGTTTTTGGATGCAAGAATCCAAGTTGTGTTTGTGTTCCTTCATGCAGTCCCATACCGAATATTCCACCACTACCTACAGCTATTTTAGATTGTATTGTATTATATCCATCTCCAAGTGGATCTTTTTCTGGATTTAAGAATATTTCAAATCTTTTTAAAGCATGTGGTGCATATTTTGGAAGTATTTTTGTGAAAATTGGAATAAGTATTAAAAATCCTAAAACTATTCCAAGTAATATGTATTTATAATCTAGATTAGCTAAAAAAAGTATTGTTATTAGTATAAATACATAAGCTAGTGCTGTACCATAATCTGGTTGCATTGCAGTAAGTATTACGGGTATTGCTCCAAGTATTAATACACCTAATAATTTTGAAAATTTGTTAATTTCTTTTTCATCTCTAGATTGTATTTTAGATACTAAATTTCCTAAAAAGATTATTGTTAATACTTTACCAAACTCAGATGGTTGAAGCGAGAAACTATCTAATTGAAACCAGCTTCTAGCACCGCTTATTTCTTTAGTAAAGAGTACTCCTATTAAAGATAATATTAAAATTATATATCCTACTAAACTAATGTTTCCTAGTTTTTTATAGTCTATACTTGCACTTATTATTAAAAATGGTATAGATATTAAAAGCCATTTTATTTGTTTTGAAAACTCTATAAGTCCAAGCGGTTTATCTGCAGAATAAATAGAAATAATACCAATAGTTGAAAGTATTATTGGTATTATTAATATTAAATAATCTATGTTTTTAAAAAAGCTTTTTCTCATTATTAACCTTCATATTTAAATAGATTTTTACTTATATCTTCTACTTCTTCACCGTTTTCATTAATCTCTTGTCCCATAATGTTATAGAAACGTTTTGCATCTATTTTTTCTTTTTCCATAAGTACACTTGCTACTTCATGTAATTTGTCTTCATTTCTAGAAAGAATATCCTTACACTTTGTATAACAGTCTACAACTATTCTTTTAACTTCCATATCTATATCTGCAGCTGTTTTTTCACTTAAAACTTTTCTTTCACTAATATCTCTTCCAAGGAATACAGATTCACTGTTAGATCCATAATGAATAGTACCTATTACATTACTCATTCCATATTTAGTAACCATATCTGTTGCTATTTTTGTAGCTCTTTCTATATCGTTACTTGCACCTGTAGATATGTCCTTTATAATTAGCTCTTCTGCAACTCTACCACCTAAAAGTCCAATAATGCTTTCTTCCATTTCATTTTTAGACATAAAAGATTTATCTTCATCATTTTTATACATAGTATATCCACCTGCCATACCACGTGGTACTATAGATATTTCATGTATTTTAGGTTGTGTTGGTAAAAATGCTGAAACTACAGCATGTCCTGCTTCATGATATGATACAAGTCTTTTTTCTTTTTTACTTATTGTTTTACTCTTCTTTTCAGGACCCATACTAACTTTTATTTGAGCTTCCTCAAGGATTCTCATTGTAATTTCTTCTTTGCCTTCTTTAGCTGCAATAAGTGCTGCTTCATTTAATATATTTTCAAGATCTGCACCACTCATACCTACTGTATTTTTAGCAATTATATCTAAATCTACATCTTTAGATATCTTCTTTCCTTTAGCATGTACATCAATTATTTGTCTTCTTGCTTTAACATCTGGCATTGATACAACTATTTGTCTATCGAAACGTCCTGCTCTTAAAAGTGCATGATCTAATATATCTGGTCTATTTGTAGCAGCAAGAACTATAACTCCTTCATTACTTCCAAATCCATCCATTTCAACAAGTAATTGATTTAATGTTTGCTCTCTTTCATCATGTCCGCCTCCAAGTCCAGCTCCACGTTGTCTTCCTACAGCATCTATCTCATCTATAAATATTATACTTGGAGCTTCTTTTTTAGCTTCTGCAAAAAGATCTCTCACTCTTGATGCTCCTACACCTACAAACATTTCAACAAAATCTGAACCAGATATAGAAAAGAATGGTACTTCTGCCTCACCTGCTACAGATTTTGCAAGAAGTGTTTTACCTGTACCTGGTCTTCCTACAAGAAGCACACCTTTTGGTATTCTTGCTCCCATCCTAGTATATTTTTCTGGATTTTTAAGAAAGTCCACAATCTCATAAAGTTCTTCTTTTTCTTCTTCAATACCTGCTACATCATCAAATGTAACATTTGTTTTTTGTTCTTTATCAAATTTTCTAGCTTTACTTTTACCAAAACTAAATGTTTGATCTTCTGCACCTCCACCAGGTCTATTATTTCTAATTGCATTTGCAGATAAGCTAATCCAGAAATATATTAAAATAATATATGGTAAAACCGGTAAAACTATACCTAAAGTTTTATCCCAAAAAGGCTCTTTTGTTTTAATAACTTGAAGTTCATTTTTCTCTATTTCAGACCCTATACTTTTTAAAAACTGATTCATATCTGGGATACTTACTTGTCTTACTTTTCCCTCTTTATCTTTATAACTTGCACTAGAATTATCATAAAATATCTCTATAGAACTAATTTCTTTATTTTTAATTCCGGTAACTAAATTTGTATAATTAATTTCCTTATTACGATTATTATTTACTCCAATTACAATCGTATAAATAGTTATTATTAAAACTATAATCAATAATCTTTTATTTAATTTTTTCTTATCCATATTACTCTTCCATCTATTTTATTACTAAATATAATAATACTTAAAAAAAATAATGTTTTCAATTTAAACAAATAATATATAATTTTTTTTACCAAATATACATAATATAAAAAGAGGCAAATGCCTCTTTGTTGGTAGCAGCAGTGGGATTTGAACCCACACTCTATTAAATAGAACTTGATTTTGAGTCAAGCGCGTATGCCAATTTCGCCATGCTGCCGTTTTACTGCAGAGCAGTAAAATATTCTTTTTATTTTATTATTCTTATTTTTCTTATTTTTTTGTTTTTTTGTTTTTTGTTTTTTGTTTTAATTATTCTTTTCTTCTTTTATTATTTAGTTTCTTTTTTGTCTTCTTTTCCTAAATACACATGCTTATCATCAATTCCTACAGACTTATTGTGTTCAATTTTTTCCCATTTTTTATTTGGTTTAATTAAGCTTTTAATATTTATAACTACCCAGCTACCCATAAATATTGGGAATAAAAGGATTGCTTTCATCATAGGTTTAACAGGTTTTTTCTCTATTTTAACAGTTCCATATGCCATAAGTATTGGTAATAAGAATGTTGGAATAATATATCTTAAATAATTTATTATAAGTTCTTTTCCACCTATTTCACCAATTATATAAAGTCCTGTATTAATAACTAAAAGAAATAATGTAAGTATTAAAATTGGTATACCAAATATATATAACACCGCATCAAAATTCATTAGTTTTTTGTTTTTAACTGTAGCTCTTACAAGATCTCCTGAATATGAAGACATTGTTTGAATATGTCCTACTGTCCATCTTTCTCTTTGTGTCCAGCTTTGTTTAAAACTTGTTGGTTGTTCATCATATACTATTGCATCTTTAGCCCAACCTAGTTTTTGTCCTTTTATTATATTTTGTATTGAAAACTCTATATCTTCTGTTAATGTATGTGTCTTCCACCCTTTATCTTTTACAAGATTCATTCTTACCATAAATGCTGTTCCATTTACAAGTGGTGAAAGTCCAATATTATATCTTGCCAAATGATAAAATCTATTCATACTCCAATAAAATATTGCATATCCACCAGATATCCATGAATCTGTTGGGTTTTTAATATCTCTATATCCTTGTACAAGGTTTTCACCTTGTCTTAATTTTTCATTCATTACATTAAAGAAGTTAGCATCTACTATATTATCTGCATCAAATACTACAAATGCATCATAATTATCTAATTCATCTTTTTTCTTAGTTAAAAACCAATCCATAGCATAACCTTTAGTTTTCTTATCTGGATCATTTCTTTCAAAAACTATTGCACCCGCTTTTTTAGCAACTTCTTTAGTATTATCTGTACAGTTATCTGCTATAACAAAAAGATCTATTAAATCTTTTGGATAATCTACTTTTTTAAGACTATCGACTAAGTGTCCTATAACTGCTTCCTCATTATGTGCCGGCATAATTACCATAAATTTATGCATTTTATCTGTTTTTCTTGGTTTTTCTTTTATTTTTATAAATCCTGAAAGACTTATTACTAATTGATAAGCCCAGTAAAATGTTATTATTGTTATTAATAATTGTTGTATAAAGCCCAATGCTTTAATCCAATCGTTCATTTCAATTTCCTTTTATTTAAGATACTTTTAGTATACCACATTTTTTAAAATATACATATTTTATACTTCAGCTTTTTTTAAAGCTTCAGATAAATCTATTACACTACCATCTGCTTTTCTTGCCAGTACTGTATGGTATCCTTTACCCTCTGCTGAAATTAAGCTAACTATTCCATCTATGCCTTCTAATTTTCCATATGAATTAAGTTTTTGAGTAACGTCTTTTTCTTTCCAATTAGCTTTTAGATCTTTTAAAATTGGAACATATTCAACTGTACCATCTTCCATTAAATAAAGTATTGTAAGAGATGTTGCATCTTGTCCTGATCCATCAATTAATACCTCTGTTATTTTTTTATCAAAATGTTTTTTACCTAAACTTTCATATGAAGCTTTATCTTCTTTTACATTTAAATCTAAAGAAAATGTATTTGAAAGTATATATTTATTATATGTAATTTCTACATTTTTTCTTGTTTCATCAACAAAAATATTAAGTCCCGCTCCATTTGCAGATAATCCATATTCATTTGTTTTTAGATCATAATTTATTTCTTTACATTTTTTTATTTCATCTTTTTTATTTATATTTTTTTCACTTAACTTTTTATCTATACATTTATTATTAAAACATATTTTGTCTTTATTCATATATATAATGCCTGCTAATAAAACAGTAATTATTATTAATATAATTGTAAATATTACTAATACTTTATTTGTCTTATTTTCTTTCATATTTTTTAGTCCTTTTTATTACAAAATCCTCATCTAATTAGATAAGGATTTTGCTAATTGTACTTTTATTTGTATTGTTCTTTTTCTTTATTTTTTTATTTATTTTATGTCTATATTCATAGGATCTTTTGTATCTAAATTATTTAATCCTTCTGATGCCATTTTTATTTTATAATTATTTACTTTTGTATATCTATATGTAAATATTAATGCTACTCCCGCAAGTGCTATCATCATTGGTAAAACTGCATCTTCTATACCTGCATTAGGTTGTTTTTTATCTGCTGTTGTTTGATCTTTTTCTTTTGGTTTTACTTCTGGTTTAGGTTGTGGTTTTACTTCTGGTTTTTTAACCCTTGGTTGTTTCTCTATTGGTGCTGGTTTTTTATTTGGTAAATCTGGTAATTGATTTGTTTTTTCACCTTTAAATGCTGGATTTGTAATATTTTTTGTTCCAATTTTAACAGTTGAAGTTACATCAACAGCATTTGCAGTTATTGATCCATTACTACCTGTTATTCCTTTTAATGTAAATGCTATATCTTTTCCTGTTGTTCCAGTTTTTGGTTTACACTCAACTTGAAGTATATCTGTATCAGCAGTTATAAATTTTGTAGCATTTAATACTATCTTTCCTGTTTTTTCATCAAATGATTTTATTTCTGCTGGTGATGCAAGAACATTTATATTCTTCTTTACAATTGGTTCAACTATATCTTTTGGATAATCTATTGTAAATGAAAGTGTTGTAAGTCCTTGTCTCATTTCTATTTCTTTTGCAGAAACTCTAAAAAGTACACTTGTTCCTTCTGAAACTGTCTCAAGTGTTGAAGTTATTGAAAGTACAAAAGTACCTCCTCCACCAAATGATGGTGCACTTGTAGCAAACACATTCATAGACATTGTAAGCATAAGTACTAAAAGTGTAATAATTGTTAATGTTTTCTTTTTCATTTTCGTCTCCTATTCTAAATAACTTAAAAACATTCTAGCATAGTGATTAAGTTTTTAGAATACATTGTTAAGCAATTGTTTCCCTTTTTAACAATTTCTATACAATATATTTAAATATATGTCATAATTCCATTTTCTCTTGAAGCAATATTTTACATTGTGTAATTTAAATTTATATAAAATATGGAGAAGAAATTGTTAGAAGAAAAAGACATAAAAAAGCTAAAAAAATATGGTATATATAATATCCAACCTGTAGATACATTAACCACAAACAAATTTTATGCGAAATTATCTAAAAGTTTAGAAAAGATATTTAATACATATTCAATGGAATCAGATAATCTATTTATTAAACTTTCACGTATAAATATGTTTTACAGCGACTTTGATGAAGAACATGTTAAAGCAAAATATGTACCAGATTACAAAGGAATATTTATTAAACCAGATATAGATATAGATATAGAAAACTTAGATAGTTCTGTTATACATGAAGCTATACACTTTTTACAATCTAGTTTTGATGAAAAAGATAATCTAATCTCTATGGGATTAATAGATGGAAAAAAGCACATTGCACTAAACGAAGCTGCAACACAACTTATTGCAAGTACATCTTCAAATGAAAAACCTTCATCTGTAACATACTTTGATTTATATTTCTCATCTCCTTCTCCAAACTATTATCCACTTGAAACAGCAATTTTAAAACAAATGCTATTTTTCACAGGTTCATTTCCACTTTTCCATAGTGGACTTTTAGGTAATAGTATATTCAAAGAAACATTTAAAACAATAACATCTGAAAATGTTTTTAATTATATATCTTTAGAACTAGATAATTTAATGAAATTCCAAGATGAACTTGCAAATTTATATAATAAAAAACTAAAGCCAAATATATCTAATTTTAGAAAAAAATATATAGATAAAAAAATACAAATTGTTAAAACAAATATACAAAACACAGTGCTTAATCTGCAAGATTCAATATACCAAAACTGTTTTAACAATTTACTTAATAAAATAGAAAGCTTATCTGATTGTGAAGATATAAGGGCACAAATAAGTAATTTCGAAAATATATTGATACAAAAAGAAAATGACTTTTCTTTTAATAATTACACAGCATTTGCACAATCTGTTATACAAGAAAAAGAAAAACAAATTATATTATATAATGCTGTACTAAATGATAAATTCCTTATAGAAGAAAGTTCTTATCTTCCTATTACAAATACACCAATATTCTTTGCTAAAAATATTTTAAATAAATTTAAATTAATTTTTGACATCTCATTTAAGAATAGAATAATTGGAAATGAAGCATAAAAAGATCCCCTTTAAGGGGATCTTTTTATTTACGTCTTTGTTTTTTCTTATCTAATTCTTTTTGCATCTTATTTATATTTTCTGGATTAAGTCTATATTTATCTATATTTACAGTTTGTTTGCTTTTATTGTTTTCTCTTGGCATATAATATCTTCTTTTTTCTAATACTTTTGTTCTTATTGCAAAAACAATTCCAGTTAATATGATTATAATTAATAATGCAAATATTAACATTTGTTTTATTTTATTATTGTTATTGTTATTGTTATTATTATCTTTCTTTTCTACTTTTGATTCTGTTTTTATTTCTTTATTTTTATCTTCCATAACTTTATTTTTCCTTTATTTTAAATTTAAATATTTTGTAAAACCTAAGATATTTGCTACAAGATTTGAAGGTAATTTACTTATTTTTTTATTATATATATTTACTAAATCATTAAAATTGTTTTTAGTTTTTTTATATAAATTTTTTTCTTGATTAATAAGTGCTACATTTTCTTTAATCTTATCTAATGTATCTTTGTTTACACCTATATCTATCATTTTTTCATCTTCGGAAATTAATATATTAATATTATTTAACTTATTTATTTTTTGATTATATTTTTCCACAAGATCATTTTGAATTTTATCTTCTTTATCTTTTTGACGTACCTTTTCTATTCCTTTATAGATATTTGTAAATCTAGATTGTTCTTCTGTTTCTATAAATGGAGTATCTTGTTTTAATATTTCATTTAGTTTTTTATCTTCATCTATTATATTTTCTATTTTACATATTATATCTATTCTTTTATTTAATGATCCACTCATTTCAATAAAATATTCCTTAATTTTAACATTTAGTTTTGTTAAATAATTGAATATATAAAATATATATATAAATGGTATTAAAATTATTACTACAATTAGAGCTATTTCCATAATGTTTCTTTCTTTTCTTTCTTAACTTATATTTTAAGACTACACTATATTAAAAGTATTTGCTCTTTTTTATATATCTTTTTAATCTATATGTTTTAAATTTAAACATAAATTTAACAAACTATTTCTTTTCAATAAGTAATTTCTTTGAAACAAAATTCCAAATCATAACAACACCTGTCGCAATAAGTTTTGAAATTAAATAATGTACATCTTTTAAATATGAAAAAACATATATTATTAATTGATTAATTCCAAGTCCAATTACAGATGTTATAAGAAAAACTAAAATTACATGTTCCTCTTTCATTCCTTCTTTTTTCTTAAATACATATTTCATATTTAATATATAATTAAAAATTAAAGAAATACAAAATCCCATAAATGATGACCAAAGTACAGTCATCCCTATTTTTTCTTTACAAATAATTATTACTACATAATCTATAAGTGTTGCAATTACTCCAATAAGTCCAAATTTTATAAATTTTAAAGTAGTTTCTTTCATATCTATTTCTCCACAATATATAATTTTCTTCCTCTTATTTCACCTATTTTTTCTATCTTAAAGTTTTTATCTTTAATTAAATCTTCATCTTTTAAAAGAATAAGTTTTTTTCCATTTTTCAAATATTTAACATAATCTTCTTTAAAATTATCATCAATATATATTCTTTCATCTTTTCTTTTTAACTTAGAAAAATCTTTAAAAACATCCACTGCTTTGGGCTTTGCATTTTTAGATATATTGTTTGGAAGTACTGTTACACTATCAAACTTACTTAATAAATATATATCATCTGTTAAGCTATAGTATTCCTCATCTGTAAATAAATATGTAAGTGGTATATCTTTTATATCATTTACCTTTTCAAATAATTCTTTTTCAGTATAATACTGAAACTCTAAATCTTTATTTCTAAGTTTTTTAAATGTATTTATTCCTACTAATATAAACAAAATTATTAAAAATATCGAAAAAGCTATATTTATATATTTTTTCATATTAGTTTTAATTTGAGTTTTCTTTTCATTTTTAATTTCAGTTTCAAATTCATTCTCATCTTCAAATTCATTTTCATTTAAATTTAAATAAATAATAAATATAGCTGACATTATATGTATAAGAAGTCCAAGATAGATATATCTATCTGCAATAAATATTGCTAATTTAAATATTACCAAAAGAAAAATTAAACTTCCGAAAAAGAATATATAGATTATATCTTTTAAATTTTTATTCTTTTGTTTTAAATTACTTTTTTCTTCTAATTTATTTAATTTAAACTCTGTACTGCCTTTTATTTGTTCTACATTTTTATTTTTACTAATCTTATTTATTACCTCAGACATTACTGCACATATAGATAGAATAAATATATTAAAGTCTAGATTTTTAACAAATTCTTTTACTTTTTCAAAATACTTCATATCATTTTTTCTTCCATTATCTACAATATGTAGCAGCGAAAAAGGCCAGATTAAAATATATATTATTCCAGATACAATAAATGTATATGTTATCCTTTTTAAAAGTTCTTTTTTATTCTTTTTAAGTAAAAAGAATATACTTATCAAATATATTATAACTACCATAAAAGCAAAATAATAATGTGTTAAAGCTCCGAGTATTGTTACTATCCCAAGTTTTATATATTTTCTTTTTTCTTCTTTATTTTCTTCTTTATTTTCTTCTTTTATTTCTACTTTTTCTTCTTTTACATCTATTTTTAAAACATCAATATATGTGCTCATAAATAAAAGAGTTAGTAAATTCAAAAGCTCATACATTCTTGCAAAAAGTACTTGGTTTATTGAAACTTTTGAAACTGAATAAAACAAAATAATAAAAAATGCTACTAATAAATATCTTTTTTTATTTACATTATTTCTTTCATCTTTTTGTTCTTCTTTTTCTTTTTTATCTTCATCAAATATCTTTTTTGTTATTTTAATTATCATAAATGTAGCTAAAATGTATATAAATATATTTAAAATAGATCCTGTATAAATACTAAAATTATTTAATGTAAAAAGACTTGCTAGTCTTAAAAGAACATAGTATAAAGGTGGATGAACATCATTTGCTTGATTTATATATACCTGTTTAATATCTCCTATTTCATCCTTAGATAAACTTAAGTAATCTTTAAAATATTTACCTTTATGTTCTTTAAAAAACATGTCTTCATTATCTGCTATTTGAACATTTTTATAGTGTGTAAGACCATAAGAATAGGCTTCATCCATATGAAGGTTTTCCTTATTTAAAACTCCCCATATTCTAAAACCTATTCCTAAAAGTATTGAAATAATTATTAATATAGTAAATATTTTATTGTATATATTATTTTGTATTTTTATCTTCATTTTTTTCCTTAATATTTGTATATTCATCTACTAAATATACAGGTCTATCTTTTGTTTCTACAAATACTCTTGCTAAGTATTCGCCAATTATTCCAAGAAATATAAAGTTTAGGGCAAATAAAAAGCTTAATGTAAATATAACTATTCTATGTGGTAATATTTGAGTATTTGAAATTAATATTATTAATAAATAAATTATTGAAAACATTAATGTTATAAATCCTGTAAAACTAGCTATTCTAAGTGGTCTTGTTGTTACAGATGTTATTCCATCTATAGCTAAATTAACTAGGCTTTTATAATTCCATTTTGTTTCTCCAGCTACTCTTTCAGGTCTATCAAAAAGTACCTCTTTTTTCTTATATCCTACCCATGAAAATATATTTTTAGTATTTCTTGATTCTTCTCTTACTTTTTTTAATGCATTAATAACTCTTCTATCAAGTAATCTAAAATCTCCAGTATCTACTTGTATTTCATATCTAGACATATTATTAACTATTCTATAGTAACTATGTGCTGTAAACTTCTTAAGAAAACTTTCACCCTCTCTACTTTTTCTTCTTGCATAAACATCATCATAACCTTTTTCCCATTCTGCAACCAATTCTTTAATAAGTTCTGGTGGGTCTTGAAGGTCTGCATCGATAAAACATACTGCATCACCTGTTGAATAATCCATTCCTGCAAGCATAGCTATTTCTTTACCAAAGTTTCTAGAAAATGATACAAAGAATATATCTTTATCTTTTTCTCTTAAATTTTTAATTTTTTCTAATGTCTTATCTTTAGATCCATCATTAACAAACAAAAATTCAAAAGCATAATTTGGCATATCTTCTCTTAATTTTACCAATCTTTCGTATAGTATATCTATCATTTGTTCTTCATTATATGATGGTATTACTATTGTTATCTTTTTTCTTTCTGAATCTGACATTTCATATTCCTCTCTTAATTTATATATTTGGAGCTTCCAATGAGAATTGAACTCATGACCTTATCCTTACCATGGATACGCTCTACCTACTGAGCTATGGAAGCTAATCTAGCAAATATTTTTAGATTTATTTTTTATTCTTTGAAGTGCATTATCTACTGTTTTTTCATCCTTACCTATTTTTTTGCTTATTTCTTTATATGAATAACCATTTAAATACAGATTAAAAACTTCTTTTTCCATCTTACTTAATTTGTTTATTAATTTTTCTTTTTTAATATCTAATATTTCACTACTTTTTAAATTTTCAACAAAATCTTCACTATAATTTGTATTTAATACATCTAAAAAGCTAGTATCTGTATTATGATTAAGTCTTGAATCTAAAGATAATGCTGAATTTAATGAAAGGTTTTTTTGTCTTTTAGATTTTTTAAGAAGCATTATTATTCTTCTTTCAATTGTTAAATTAGCAAATGCATAAAAATTATTATTTTTATTAGGATCAAAATATTTTATAGCAGATATGGCTCCGATATAACTTTCTTGATATATATCTTCTTTGTCATAACCTGCTATATAATATTTATTTGCTAATTTCTCTATATTCGGTTTTAAATTCTCTATTATCTCTTTAAACTTTTTATCTTCAATATTTAAGTTGTTCATTCAAACCTTTCATTATTTTCTAAGTTCTGCATTAAATTCTTTATTAAGATTTTCTAATATCTTTTCCATTTCTTTATTTACTTCTTCATCATCTAATGTTCTATCTTTTGCTCTAAATCTTATATTTATTCCAAAACTCTTCTTATCTTTTCCAAGTTTTTCAGCATTTTCAAATATATCAAATAGTTTAATTTCTTCTATAAGATTTTTAGATGTACTTTCTATACATCTTTCCACTTCTTTATATCTTATGTTTTTATCTATAACTATAGCTATATCTCTTTCAGATGAAGGGAATTTAGGTATTTCTTTAAATTTTCTTTTGTTATTTACATATTTTTCTAATCTATCTAGATATATTTTTCCAAAATATATTTTTTCTTTAATTCCAAAATTTTGAAGTATAACTGGATGTACTTCACCAAATGATGAAATTATTTCTTTACCATATTTTAAATCTGCACTAATTCCAGGATGGAATATCTTGTCTTCAGATTTGAATATTTCTGGCATTCTATTTATATATGTATTTAATAATTTAAATATTACTCCTTTTAAGATATAAAAATCTTTTTTATTTATTGCTAAGCTTAAAACTTTTTCTTCTAATGGAAGATTATCTTTATCTAATTTTTCTTCATCTTGTTTTACATAGATTCTTCCTATTTCAAATAGTTTTAAATCTTCATTTTTCATATCTAAATTATATTTAATTCTATTTAAAAACTCTGGAAGTGTTTCACTTCTCATAATACTTTGATCTTCATTTAATTTATTTATTAATTTTACTGCATTTTTAATTCTTAAATCATCTTCACCTAAATTTAGTTTTTCTAGATCTTTTTCATTTGTAAAAGAGTATGTACACATTTCTAAAAATCCATTATTCTTTAAGAAATGTCTTCCTTTTGTTTGTATATCTAGAGATTTATTTTCACTTAAAGATCCAATAAAGTTTGGAAGAGTACTTGGAAGATCAAAATATCCATGTATTCTGATTACTTCTTCTGCTAGATCTTCTATTAATTTAACATCTTTTCTAAAACTTGGTACTTTTATTAATATTTCACCATTTTCATTATCTTGAACTTTAAATTTTAAGCTTTTTAAAATATCTAGCATTTCATCTTCAGGTATATTTGTTCCTAAATGTCTATTGATCTTTTCTTGATCAAAAAGAATACTTCTTTCTTCATCTTTTCCATCACCAATTAATAATATATTTGTATTTATCTTACCTAATTTAAGATCAATAAAAATATCTACAACTCTTTTAATTGCTGTATATACATAAGATATTGGAAGTCCTTTTTCAAATCTTCCAGAACTTTCTGTTCTCATTTTTAAGCTCTTTGAAGCTCTTCTTACTCTTGGTCCATCAAATGCCGCTATTTCTATAACTATATCTTTTGTATTTTCATTTATAGAATATTTTTCTGTTCCCATAACACCTGCTACAGCACAAACTTCATCATCTGATGTAACTACAAGCTCATTTTCTAATTCATATTCTTTTTTATCTAAAAGAACTACTTTCTCTCCGCTTTTAGCTTTTCTAAGTAATATATTTTTTCCTAAAATAGATTTATCATAAGCGTGAAGAGGTTGACCTAATTCAAGCATTAGATAATTTGTTAAATCAACAATTATTCCATTTGATTCTATTCCTAAATATTTTAATTTATTTGCTATCTCTTTTGGTGTTTTTATATTTTCAATATTATTTATTTCAATAAGTGCAAACTTTTTTGCATCCTTATCTTCTATATTAATATTAAATTCTTCATTTGATTTAGTTATATTAAAATTACCATCTATGTTTTTAAGTTCTTCTAAAAGTTTTTCTTCACTTTCAATAATATCATACCCTTTAAATTCTCTTTTAACACTTGCTGCCATTTCTCTTCCTATTCCAAGTGTTCCAAGACAATCTGGTCTATTTGGTGTTATTTCAAAATCTAAAATATATTCATCTAAATTTAAAACCTTAGATACATCTTCTCCTAGATTTTTTTCATAACTTTTATCCATTACAAATATTCCATTTTTATCTGGTCTAATAGAGTCTAGATATGAAATATTTAACTCACCTGCAGAGCAAAGCATACCATTTGAAACAATTCCTCTTAACTTTCCAGGTTTAATAACTGTGCCATTTGGAAGAACTCCATTTGGTTTAACTACAGGTATAATATCTCCTACTATTAAATTAGAAGCACCTGTAACTATTTGAAGTATTTCATCTTTGACATCTGTTTTAGTTACAACTAATTTATCTGCATCTGGATGTTTTTCTATTTCTAGTATTTTTCCAACTACTATATCTTTCATTTTTCCTTTTAAAGATTCAATAGTTTCTACTTTAGTTCCAGACATTGTAAGTTTTTCTTCTACCTTTTTAATATCTAAATCTTCAATATCTACATATTCATTTAATATATTTTTTGTAATTTTCATTTTATTTTTCCTTTAAATTAAAACTGTTCTAAAAATCTTTTATCATTTTCATATAAAAGTCTCATATCATCTATATTGTATTTTGCCATTGCAAGTCTTTCAAGGCCAAATCCAAAAGCAAATCCGCTATATATTTCTGGATCAATTCCGCATCCCCTTAATACATCTGGATGTACCATTCCAGCACCTAAAAGCTCTATCCATCCTTCACCTTTACAAGTGCTACAACCTTTCCCATCACAAACGAAACATGAAACATCTACTTCAACACTTGGTTCAGTATATGCAAAATAATGTGGTCTAAATTTAAGTCTAATTTTGTCTCCTAAAAGTTTTTTAAGAGCCACTTCAAGTGTTCCTTTTAAATCTGACATCTTAACATTTTTATCTATTACCAATCCTTCCAATTGATGAAATATTGGTGAATGTGTTTTATCTATTGTATCTGATCTATATACAGCTCCTGGACAAATTATCTTAATTGGAGGCTCGTTATTAAGCATTGTTCTTATTTGTACAGAAGATGTATGACTTCTTAAAACAACTTCATCTTCAAGATAGAATGTATCTTGTATATCTCTTGCTGGGTGATGTTTTGGTGTATTTAATTTATCGAAAACATATTCAGTCTTTTCAATTTCAGGACCATCCATAACATTATATCCCATTTGAGTAAATATCTTCACACACTCGTCTATTATTTGGTTTATTGGGTGAAGTTTACCTGTTTTTTCTTCTACTGGAAGAGTTATATCTACTGTTTCTTTTTCAAGTTTTTCATTTATCTTTTTTTCTCTTAAAGTTTTCTCAGCATTTTCAATAATATTATATATTTCAATCTTATATTTATTTATTAAACTACCAAATTCACCTTTTTGCTCATTTGGTACATTTTTCATCTCACCTAAAAGAAGTGAGATTTTTGCTTTTTTACCAGTAAATTTCACTCTAATATCTTTAAGAAGTTTTTCTCTTTCCGAAAGATCTTTTTCTTTTAATTCAGCTAACTTATTTTTAAGTTCTTCAAATATTGTATTTAATTTTTCTTTTACTTCATCTATATTCATTTTTTCCTCTTTTTATCTTGCTTGTTTTTTTCTATTAATTTCATCTAATTTTCTTGCTGTAACAGAAACAATTGTTGGTTCAATAATATTTTTAAACATTTTAGTTCTTTCAGCATCTTTTAAACTATCTAAAAATATTCTATCTCCGCTCATCATATCTATTACTATTCCTTCTTTAAATACAAGTCTATTTTCTAGATATATATCTAATATATTTGAGAAAATGCTCACATCTATTTTTATATTTGTAGCATTTGGATTTGAAGGTGTTTTAAATTCAAATTTTAAAACAATTTTATCATTATCTTTTGCATTCATTATATTTTTAATATCTTTAGGCTTATCTTTTTGAAGCGTTTCAATTAAATCATTATGATTTATTTTTGTTTCACCATTTTGTGTCATTAAATCATGTTTAGATGCCATACTTACAGTAATATCTCTTATTTCATTATTTCTTTTTTCTTGATTTTTATTATTTTCGTTTTCACCTTCTATTTTTATTTCATTTGGTTTTATATCTGTAATATTAGATTTTAATGTTTCAAAATCTATAACTAAATTATTTTGATCTTTTTCCTTTGTTTCTTCGATCTTCATTTTAGTATTACCAAATATTAAAATAAGTTCTTTATTTTCATCCTTTTTATCTTTTTTGTTTATCTCTAATTGAAAAATTTTTCTATCTTCGTTTCTACTTTTTAAAACAATATCTATTTTAGGAACATTGTTTTTAATTTTATACATTGTTATTTCAATTTTATCTGTATCTTCTATATTTGGTTTTAATTTTTTAATTATTGCTTCTATCTCTTTTTTATTTTTACTAAATATTTTATATCTACTAGCATCTATTTGAAATGCTGTGTCTACGTCTTTTAAAAGTGTTTCAAATATTACTTCAAGACTAATTTTATCTAATACTAATTTATAATTATCTGCAAACTGTTTTTCACCTTTATATGTTGTAGAGATCCTTTTTTCAACAGAAAAGTTTTGTGGTAATATTTTTTCAAGTGATGATGTAAGTGATTTATTTACAACTTCATTAAGCATAGATACTTCTTCAAAAATATTTTCATCATTTCTTTTTATTGCACTTTTATATAGTTTTCCTATTTCGCTTTTATTTGTTATTACCTTATCTATATTTTCTTTATTTATTCCAATCATTTCTTTGAAATATTCTGGTGCTTCAATAAGTAATATGTCTTTGTTTTCAAAAATTTGCCATGATGTAACACTTGTTTTATCCCAAATTATATTTGTTTCAATAAGACTAGATTTACTTCCTTCTTTGTTATTTACAGCTCCTTTAAATACTACATCAAAATCTTTTATATTTATTTTATCCTCATCTTTTTTATCTGCTTTATCTTTATCTTTTTTTAAAAATTTAGGATCCATTTTTCCTGTTGATGTAATTTCATATGATTTATTATTTAAATTATTTGTAAGTATTTTATATCCTTCAATATTAAAATCTTTTAATAAATCTTGGTTTTTAATTGCTTGTATAATATATGGTTTAGCACTTTTAGGTTTTTCTAAAAATGTTTTATACCCCCAAAAAGTAAGTACTAAAAGAGCAATAAAAGCTAAACCCACTACTATAGTATTTTTGTTTTTACTTGTGTTTTTGCTTTGAATTCTTTTGTTTCTTTCTAGATTTTTTTCTAAGTATAAATCTTTTTTATTTGTTCTTGTTTCTGTTGTAGTTATTTCAATATCTTTTAATTCATTTCCAAAAACATCTTTACTAAAGTTTGGATTTATTTTTTCTCTTTTGTTCTTTATTTTCTCTTCTTTTTTATCTCTTGTTTTAACTTTTGGTTTTTCTTTTGTTTCTTCTGAAACATCAAAAAGATCATCCACTAGTATCTCCTTATATCATTGTATCTTTAAGTTTAGGATCATTTAAAATATGTATATGTGTGTGCATTACACTTTGTCCTGCTCCTTCACCTACATTTACAATCAATCTATAACTATCTAAATTTAAGGCTCTTTTAACTTTTAAACCTGTATTTATTAGCTTTCCTAATATTTCATCTTTATTCTCATATTCTTCTAAATTTTCTGTATGAACTTTTGGTATTATTAAAAGATGTGTATTTGCAACAGGTGCAATATTTTTTATAACTATGGCATTTTCATCTTCATATACTTTTTCTGAAGGAAGTTCTCCTTTTAAAATTTTACAAAAAATGCAATCATCTTTTAAATTTTCTTTTTCTTCCATATTTCCTCCAAATTTTAATCTTCAAGTATAGCTCTAATTCTTCTTACACCTTTTGATGATGCTTCTTCTTTAGTTATTTTAAAATGTCCAAGTTCTCCTGTATTTTTAACATGTGGTCCACCACATATTTCTTTTGAAACATCTCCAATTGTATATACTTTTACTATATCTTTATATCTATCTTCAAATATTCCTATTACATTTTTCTTTTTCGCTTCTTCAAGTGGCATTTCTGAAAAACTTACTTCTAGATTTGATTTAATCATTTCATTAACTAAATCTTCTATTTCTTGAAGCTTTTCTTTATCTACTTTTTCTGGATAAGAAAAATCAAATCTAAGTCTTTCTTCATTTATATTTGATCCTCTTTGAAAAACATCTTCTCCTAATATTTTCCTTAGTGCCGCTTGTAAAAGGTGTGTTGCTGTATGGTATTTTATTGACATAGGACTATGGTCTTTAAGACCACCTTTAAATTTACCTTGTTCACCTTGTTTTGATGCTTTCTTATGTTCTTCAAATAATTTATCTATATTATCTAAACTTATTTTTACATTCTTTTCTTTTGCTAGCTCTTCTGTAATTTCTATTGGAAGTCCAAATCTTTCATAAAGCATAAATGCTTCTTCTGAAGATATTTCTTTTTTAGATTCTATTATCTTTTCTAGTTCTTTTTCACCTTTATCTAAAGCACTATGAAATTTATCTACTTCTTCGAAAATAACTTCTTTAATAACAGATTTATTTTGAAGTACTTCTGGATAAAGATCTTTAATTGAATTTATTGATACATCTATAATTTCATCTAATTCTTTTATCTCTATTTCAAGTTTTCTTAAACTTCTTACTATTCTTCTTATAAGTCTTCTTAAGATATATCCTCTATCTACATTTGATGGTCTTACACCATAAGATATAATCATCATTGATGTTCTTAAGTGATCTGCTATTATTCTTTCGCTTACAATACAGTCTTTAGATTTATTTTTCTTTTTAGAATCTAGTGTATTTATTACCTCTTTAAATATATCTAATTCAAATGGAGATTTTACCCCATTTATGATCATTGCCATTCTTTCAAGACCCATTCCAGCATCAACATTTTTCTTTTCAAGTTTAGAATAGTTTCCATTTGCATCTTTAAAGTATTCCATAAATACATTATTCCAAATTTCAACATATCTTCCACAATCACATGCTGGAGTGCAGTTTTTAGAATCACATTTTACATCTTCCATTTCATAAAAAATTTCAGTATCTGGTCCACATGGTCCATGATCACCTGCAATCCACCAGTTTTCATTTTTATCTAAGAAAAATACTCTTTCTTTATCTATTCCACATTCCATCCAAATTTTAGCTGATTCTTCGTCTTTAGGAGCATTTTCATCTCCTTCAAAACAAGTTACAGCTATTTTAGATTTAGGAAATCCTAGCACGTTTATTAAAAATTCATAGCTCATATTTATTGCTTCTTTTTTAAAATACTTTCCAAAAGACCAATTACCAAGCATTTCAAAAAAAGTTAAGTGTGTACTATCTCCTACCTCATCTATATCGTTTGTTCTAATACATGGTTGGTAGTTAACAACTAATCCTCCCCATGGATCTTCTTTACCTGTTAAATATGGAACAAATTGTTGCATTCCTGCTGTTGTAAAAAGTACTGAATTATCGTTTTGTGGTACTATTGGTGCAGGTTTTGCAAAATTTAAACCTTTACTTTCAAAATATTTTATAAATTTTTCTCTTACTTCTATTGTCTTCATTATATTTCCTATCTAAGCTCTGTTATATTTGTTATTTTTTCAGTTTTACTTTCCTCTTCTAAATCATAAAATGTTTTAAAACTATATTTTGCATCTTTAAATTTTTGTATAATGTTTTTTAAAACATTTATATTATCATAAGCTGATTCATAAACTAAAAGTACGACTGTTCTTTCAAGCTCTATTTTACTATCTAAGCTTTTCTTTAAATCTATATCTTCTTCATCTATTGATGCATACTGATTATATTTTATTGTATTTATATCATTTTTATTAAGGATTCCTTTTGCTTGTTCTTTTAAAGGATTGAATCTTGGAACAAGTAGTGGTCCAGGAATAAGTGCAAGTTTTGCTTCATAGTCTCCTAATACATTTTTCAAATTGTTTTTTGAATTTAAAACACTTTGTGAAACATTTTGAGCTGAACTATATATATTTAAATAATCTTCATTATTTCCTGTTACACCTATATAATGTCCATCTTGATACATCTTTTTCACTATATCATCATTTCCTACCACATTTGATCCAACTGTGAAAAAGCTTGCATTTATATTTTCATTTTTTAAAAGTTCTAATTTCTCATTAGTTTTTTCTTTTATTCCACCTGCAAAAACTAAATATATATCTTTAGTTTTTCCATTTATAAGTTTATCCATTTTATTATCAAAATCTGGAATACTTTTTGGAACTCTTTTATTTACTTTTTGCCTATCTAGCTTTGGGACTGACTCTTCAACTGCTTTTTGAATTCTATTTTGTCTTTCACTTTCTTTTCTATAAAGAAGCTCTCTTTCAATTTTTTTCTTTTCAACAAGCTCTTTTGTTTTATATCCACCATAAATTACAAGTCCAACTATGGATATAACTAAAAGTAATACCAAAACAATTTTAAAATCTTTTTTCTGTTTTTCTGGAAAAATTACTTTTAAAGAATATCCTGTTATAGGACCACCTGTAACTTTTTTATTTTTTTGTTCATCAAATAAATCCATTGAAAATCCTTTAATATATTTTTACTATATTTCTATTAATATATCATTTAAACAAAGTGGTTTAAAGTCTATAAAGTCTCCTGATATTAATTTAAAATATATTCCCTCTTTATTTCCTTCTACTCTAGAATTATGCCCTATGCCGTGCAAATGTCCATAAAAACAAACCTTTGTATCAATTTTTTGCATAATATTAACATAATCTATGTTTTCAAGTTCTAAATCTATATCTATATCCTCATTTAATTTAATTTTGTCTATATCTTTTTTAGATAAAAATGGAGGATAATGTGTTACACAAACATTTATAAGATCTTTATTTTTAATGCTATCTCTAGAAAGTTTTAATCTTAAACCTTCTCTTCTTAGATTTTTAAAATCTCCTTCTTCTTGGAAGCTCCATCCTTTTGTTCCGTATATATTGATATCTCCAATATTATATGAATTATTATATAGTATTTTAAATGTATCAAAATTATTTTTTTCAAAATATTCTTCCATTTTCTTTTTAGATTCCCACCAGTAATCATGATTACCTTTTAAAAGAATTTTTGTTCCAGGAAGTTTATTTAAAAAATCCAAATCATAAAATGCTTCATCTAGTGTCATTGCCCAAGATATATCTCCTGCAACAATAACTACATCTTCATTTGTAATTAAATTTTCCCAATTAGTTTTTATCTTTTCTACATAATTTTCCCATTTACCTTTAAATACTTCCATAGATTTATTCGTTTTATCATTTAAAGATAAATGCAAGTCACCTATTATATATATTTTTCCATTTGTTTTAATTTCTTCCAAATTAATTTCTCCATTCACCTATTTTTAAATTAGGAACAGCGTCATCTGAAAGCTCTCCTTTTGTGTTTTCTAAAAATTCAAAATATCCTTGGGCTGCAACCATTGCTGCATTATCTGTACAATATATAAAGTCTGGGAAAAAGATATCATATCCTTTATCTTTTAGCTTTAAAAACTCTCTTCTAATATGTGAATTAGCAGATACTCCACCAGATATTGCTATTTTTTTAATACCCAGTTTTTTTGATGCTTTTAAAGTTTTATCTAAAAGTATTTCTACAACCTTATCTGTATAAGATCTAGATAAATCTTCTTTAGAAACCTCTTCTCCTTTTTGTTCTTTATTATGTACATAATTAATTACATGTGTTTTAAGACCACTGAAACTAAAATTAAGTCCATCAACCTTTGGTGTTGGAAGAGAAATATTGCTTTTTCCTTCATATGCTAGTTTATCTATTTTAGGTCCACCTGGATAGCTAAGACCTATAACTCTTCCGACTTTATCAAAAGCTTCTCCTACTGCATCATCTTTTGTTTTTCCAATTATTTCATAATCTGTATAATCTTTAATATGTATTAAATGTGTATGTCCACCAGATATAACTAATGCTAAATATGGAGGCTTAAGCTCTGGATGTGAAATATAGTTTGCTGCAATATGTCCTTCTATATGATGTACTGGTATAAATGGAATTTTTAAAGCATATGCATATGCTTTTGCAAATGATACTCCAACCAAAAGTGCTCCAATTAGTCCAGGTCCTTTTGTATATGCTACTGCATCTATATCCTCTTTTTTTATTCCGGATTCATCTAGTGCTTTTTGTACTACTGTAGAAATTGCTTCAACATGCATTCTAGATGCAAGATCTGGCACAACTCCACCATATTTTTTATGTTCTTCTATTTGTGAATTTATAACTAAAGATAAAACCTCAGTACCATTTTTAATTATAGATGCTGAAGTTTCATCACAACTTGTTTCTATTCCTAATATATAAATATCTTTCATTTTCTCCTCTTTAAACATAAAAATTATATCATAATATATATGTATTTACTAGAAAACACTAGAATTTTCCTTGCTTTTTATTTGCTCCGTAGTATATAAGGTGGTATAATATTTTCATGTAAAAATATGTTTTGGTTTAATTAAACTAAAAAGGAGGAATTTAAATTTATGAATGATTACACTACTAATTCTGAAACAAAATTGTTAACGCTTTATGACATAGGCAAAGATTCGGAGTATCTCTTTAATAAACCGTATATGGACTTTGATTACTCTAGGTTTAGAGTAGAAAAAGTTTTTGAATTATTTAAAAAACAAAATATATCTAAATTGCGTTTTTCTATTATTTCAACAAAATATATGTTTTATAAAGAGCAAGGAACAAATTACAGATATTTTACAGATACATCAATTTCAGATGTATTTACATCTATTCAAGCTATAGCACTAATTTTTAATGCCATTTTACATTTAGGTATTAAAACAGATTTTGTTTTTCCCGAACTTGGTGAACAAGAAATTAATTTTGTCCCACCTAAAAATCCATTGCAAAAAAGCTCTAAATTCAGTGGTGACAAACATATCAGTTTTTTAAAATCTGAAAAAGAACCTAAAAATGTTTTCATATTCGAAAATGCTTATGATTCTTTAATAATTCAATCATATGAATTTCTGCCAGAAATTAAAAAAACTGTAGACAGCATGATTCATAAAACAGGTAAGAAAAATATATATTTACTTTTTGAAATTCCAATAGTAGATGGTTTTTCTCCAGTAGATGTATTTAATGTATTTAGTTTTACATTAGTTTACTTTATATCTCAATGTATTTCTTTAAATAAAAGAGTAACTGTTGCCTTTTATGATAAAGAAAATGATTTAACTACTGTATTACCTTTATGATTAAAAAAAATACCAAATATATTATTTGGTATCTTTTTTTATTTAATCATTTTATCTTACTCTTCTTCTACTTCCTTAATTTAATTTTGAATCCATTTAAATTCAGATAGATTCAGATGTATTTTCCTATAAGCTTACGCACTCTTCCATATTTTTTCTTATTCTTTTAAAAGTTTCCAAATGAATTTCGTGAGTAAAATTTTCTATTAAAATTTCATAGCTATCAT
>CAMPYH010000006.1 GCA_946998225.1 uncultured Clostridiaceae bacterium
TTTGCATTTTACCTAAAGCAGATGGGATTATAGGTATATATTTTCCTATAAGTACACCCACAATCATGCAAAATAATACCCATAAGCTCAGGTATTTTTGAAATACATTAATTCCATTATTCTTATTTTTTACCATAGTTTCTCTACCTCTTTCTTTTAGTATAGATATATTTAAATGTTTCTATGTATAGTGCAGAAAAATTTACTTTTTCCAAGTGTGACAAATACATTCATCTCCGCTATCAAATATTTCCTTTAAGCCAGATTGCATCTTCTTTAAAATCTTTTTATTGGCAATGTAATATATGTTTTTTCCTTCTCTTCGGCTAATAACTAAATCAGCATCTTCCAATCTTTTCATATCATTAGATAGTGTTGGTTGTGTTATATCAAATTTCTCTAATATCTCACAAGCACAAAGCTCATCGCAAGATAACATATCTATAATTTCTAATCGTTTTGGATCACTCAAAACTTTTAATTTTTTTGATATCTCTATATATTTATTTTTCATGTAAACCTCATTGATATTTTCACGTATAATTATACCAATCATATAGAAGATTGTCAATATGTTTTTTAATCTCTTAAAGTAATTTTTTTTACATACAGATACAGACAATTTATATCTATAAACTGGTTTTTATATATCAAAATTTGCCAATCTTAATCGTATATAACTTTACTTGCTAAATTTGAAATTATTTTATAGATAATTTCAAATTTATTTTGTATTCATATCAAATTTATTTTGTAAATTTAAAACTTTATTGTAGCGAAATTTAAACTTCAAAGCATATCTTGCTTTTAGGCTCTTAACATTTTTGTTGCTATCTCTATCATGTCAATGGCGCTCTCTCTATAGTCAATCATCATATTATAAATTTCATCTTCGCTTAAAACTGCTCTTTTTAGATCTGTTGGGATCTCTCCTTTTCTATCGGCTTCTAGGTCATCGTTTCTTTGTTTGCCGTAGTAATAGTCCATAAGCTTTTGATACTCTTTTAAAGACTTTTTTAATGTTTTTAAAAGCTTGTTTAATTTCTCTAAAGTATCTATTTGAAACTCTAAATTTTTCTCAAAAACAGTTATGTGAGCGAATTTTTCTTCGTTTGAAATTTTCATTTTTTATCCTTTTATTTTTTAAGTATATCATTTTATTGCTTATTATAAAGCAACCATACACACTTGCAACCTTTTTTTAAGCCATATTTTTTAGCAACTACTTTTAATATTATGATTATTTAATACTTTTTTTCTTGTCATAAATTCCCTTCTTAAAATAAAACAACTAGATTTTTATTTATAATCTCTATAGCCTACTTTAAATATTTATTAAGAACATCATTTATTTTTTTATTTAAGTCTATTTGAGATTCTTCTAGCTTATGGATTATTTCTTCTAGCTCATAAACTTTTTTCATTTCTTGATTTTGTATTTCTATATTAGGAACATTAATATTAATACTTTTAATCCTATCTATTGATGCTCTGTGCGATCTTGAAAAGCCGATAGCTTGTCCTTCTTTTTCTAAAATATGAGCTATGTATCTTGGATTAATTTTATTTTCATCAACCGTCATTACTCCGCAATGATCCGTTGGATAAAATTCATATCCTTGTGAAAAAATATTTACCATCCAGTCACCATCAATTCCCCATACTATATATGATTTATTAAAATCATTGATAAGATACTTATTTATATTTCCCATAGGTTCAAATACATTTGCACTATATACTGGAATTCCATTTTCAACAAGCTCACTTTTTAAAACCCTTTTACCGATAGATAGGTCAAACACATTGGAATCACTTAGTTTGTACCCCCCCCCGCCAGATTTTATGACTTCAAGATCATTAAATATTTTTTGTATCTCTTTTTTATAGTCTTCAATTTTCATACGGGTTTTTTGATATTTTTCTTCAAGTTTATCACATTCAGAAATAATTTTTTCTTGAGTCATCGAAGAAATTTCTGGAATTTTAAACCTTTTTATGTCACTAGGATAAACATGAGGCTGTGCTGAACCTCTTGCTAATTTAAATATTTCGTCTTGATACGCTTTTAAATAGTAATAAACATATTTTGTTATATCATTATCTTTTGATTGTATAGTTGTGCAATCAGACGCAAAAATTTTCTCACTCCAATAATTTATATATACTGCATTTGCACCCGAAGCGCTTACAGTTATAACTTCTTCATCTCTATTGAATTTATCATTATAATAAGCAAAGTTTATCCCTCCCGCTACAACTTTATAAGCTCCTTCTTTTGTTTCATCTTTAGTAATTGCCGTTCCTTTCTTAATTTCTAAAGAACTGTTATATAGATTTTCTAAACTTTTAATCGGATAACTAGATATAGGTGAGAACTCAATTATTTTATTTAAAAAGATAGATTTATCTATTTTTTCTCTTTCAAACTCTAACATATCTTTAGTTTTTATAATATCTACAAATTCTTCTAAAGAATCATCAATTTCAGCAACATTACTCTGAAATATATTTCTAATAAGAGGCGCTATATGATTTTGACTATTTCGGTTTTCTGGGCTATATAACTTTCCACCTAAGTTTTTTATTTTGATACCCTCGCTACCTTTTCTATTAGACCATTGGTAACCTAGAAAATCGTATTGACCTGTTGCTGTTGTCGGTGCTTTTATAACTATAGTTTCTTGACCTCTTATTAGAGCAAAGTAATAGAGCTTTTCCTTTTCAACTTCTTTCACATTGTCATAGAAAATACTATTTTTCTTTATCTTTTGTTCTTCACCAGATAGATTTTTAAAACTTACAAGTTTTTCCATGTTTTTTAATTCTGTAGATTTTTCAAAGTCATCTACATACATTTTAAAATACTCATCTTCTCTAAATTCTTCATAATCTAAGCTTTCTTCTAAAAATGAAAGGTATATATTTTGATCCACTCCTATATGTTTTAAATAGTCTTCTAGTATTTCATTATCTTACCATTCTGCTACTTTTTGATCGTTAAAGATTGCTTGCACTGTATCTTCTATTATTTTAAAGTGTTTTGGTGGCTCATTATATTTTTGCAAGAATAATACAACCGTATTTGTTCCTGTTGCTCCAAAGGTTTTGTCAGCAAATTGGGATATAGCTTTTATTTTAAAGTTTTTTAATATAACATCTCTCGCTCCCATATAGCTGTTTGAGGTGTTACTTAATATACTCGATGGAAGTATAACGGCAACAACACCATTTGGCTTTAAGAGTTGTGCTATCCTTTCTACAAATAATACCTCAATTTCGCTTCCCTCATTAGAGATAAACTCTGTCAGTTCAAAATCATTTTCTTTTAAATCTAGATGAGATTTAAAGGCTCTTACAGAATATGGAGGATTAGCTACTAGAATATCAAAAGAATTATCTTCTATCCCTTTATCTTTATGATTATCTAAACCGTCACCAAATATGATATTCCCTTCTCCTGCTCCATTCATAAAAAGAGAAATTTTTGAAACTCTCGCCAGTCTATAGTCTTTTTCTATACCATATATATTCTCACCAACCCAATCGTTATTGGAATTTCCTTTGACTTTATTAATTAAATCTATTCCCTCTGTTAAAAAATGACCACTTCCACAAGCATAATCAATTATTTTAGGATATCCATCTTTTTTATTAAGACTTTTTAAATCATCTATTGGTAAACTTTCCCAAATAAATCTTGTTATTGGTATAGGTGTGAAAAATTGACCCTCATTTTGTTTGAAACCTTGATTTAATAGTTGTTCAAACAAATCTCCTAAGAATTGATGTTTTGATGGATAAACTATTCTATAATTTTCAAATAGCTTTACAACTTCTACTAAGATTTTTCCATTTTGCTTAAATAGCTCCTCATTATGGACATCTTTAAAAGCAAAATCACTGTTAGAATAAAATTTTAACTTTCTAAATGTTTCTTTTAAATCTTCAATAGCATTTTTTCTGTTTTGTCCTTTATATGTTGAAAATAGATTTAAAGGATATTCTGAAGATACATAAAATATCTCCTCTTTCATAAATTTATCCATACCCTCTTTATAAAGTCTTTGAAGTCTATCTAGTAGGGTTTCATAGGTGTCAGTTCCAAATTTATATTGAAAGTCTACAATATCATCTTCATCTTTTGTTATCTCATCTACAAGTTTACATATAAAAAGAGCCGTAAGTTTATTAAAAGCATTTTCTTTATCTGATACGTTATTATGTCTTAAAATTTCTTCAAATTTATTTACAATTTTATCTCTTGGGTTAAATTCTTTTAAATCTTTCTTTCTAAGTGGCTTTTCACCAATGTTGTAGGCTATTGTATCTTCGGAAAATATTAAATCATCATACATTTTTTGATTGTATGTATTAATCCATGTTTCAAAAGCTTTCTCTTTGGGGCTTGAATTTTCGTACAAATCAATACTTTTATTTTTTTTTGATTTTTCTAATATATCTTCTGTATCAAATACTGGAATGGTCTTTGCTTGATGAGAAATTGTTCCGTTTTCATAATTTGAAGCATATAGCATTAACCATTTTGCTGACTTTTCTTGTTGATAATAAGAAAATAACTGTCCACCATCAGATTTTAAAATTTTTAATTCTTTATCAAATTCATCACCATAGGTTTTGCATTCTATAATAAATAAAACATCATTTCCAGTAGCATTCATTACACAAATATCAGCATG
Source organism: uncultured Clostridiaceae bacterium (assembly GCA_946998225.1). Taxonomy (GTDB): domain Bacteria; phylum Bacillota; class Clostridia; order TANB77; family CAG-508; genus CAMPYH01. The sequence continues at coordinate 4,701 of CAMPYH010000006.1, forward strand.
CCCACTTTTTTGCAAATGCCCTAATGACCATTTCTTTTCAATTTCTATATGTGATGGCTTGTATCCTTTTTCTAATAGTCTATGAACACATTCTAAAACTACAAAATTTTCGTTATCCGAAAAATTAGTTGTTTGATTTTCATTAACTATTAATCCTTTGTCTGTTGGATATAATATTTTTTCATTTATAAAATCTACGGTAATTTCGTAATTGAAGTTTTTAAAATGATAAATGCAATTTCCTTTATCTTCTTCATATCCAAGATATTTTAATAAATCTTTTAGATTTTCTTTTTTAATCATTTTCTAGTCCTTATTACTAAAATTATCTTCAAAACTAATTATATAATTATGAACAAAAGATAAAGTTTTACATATTTTTTCTAAATTTTTAAATACAATAGACTTGTCTTTACCCATTTGTGCCATCATAAACATTTGCTGTAAACCATGCCATAGTTATTACATCTGTTTTGTTTAGTCTTTTTTTACTAATTGCATCCAAAAAAGCTTATAGCTAAGTGCCACAATACTCCTCTTTTTTTATTTAATTTGCTTAATTATAGCAAAAACACTATTTAAATAATCATATTAAATATTTTAAAGTTTTTTTACATGCCTTTATTCATCTTTATAAAAGATAAAATACCTATGAAGATATAAAAAATACAAAATTTAAATTTGCTTCTTTTGTATAAATACTATACTCTTCACGTGATCTTCTTTGTCCAAACTTAAATTAATGTCATACTCTATAAGCAGAAACCTGAAAAGGACAGATTTTATTAAATATCTTTTTCTGTTTTTTTGTCATAAATTTTAATTTCCTCTATCAATTCATTAAGTAATATCTTCTTGTCGGTATCTTAAAGGACTATATGAATGATATTAAAATTAAAAAAGAACCTTATAGATGCTATCAGAGATTATTTTTTCTTCAAAGATTGCCTCTTGTTCTGCATATTCTAACTGGTCATAGCATCAAGTCTAAGATTTAAATAAGAAATTTAACTTATCTAGGACTACCATGAGGAAATATATTAATTCATAAGTGCTCAAATTTTAAGTATTATAAAAGTTTTATAGGTTTTAATAAAAAAGAACGCCCTTATACAAGAGCATTATTCAAATAAAGAGCTATCTTTTGAACTTGGTGAGTATTGAAAAAACATGAAAATTATTATAAGAATGAGGTGGGGAGGTAAACTCTAATCAATTTCTAAAGTCTTTAAAATTGTATTTGCTAAATTTTTTGATAACTTTGGTGGCACAGCATTGCCAATTTGAATAAAAGCAGATGTCCTAGAAGATTCGAAATAATAATTATCTGGAAACCCTTGTATTCTCGCTGCCTCTCTTACACTTATTGATCTGTTTTGAGAGCTATCTGGATGTATATAGTAATGCCCATCTTTTGAAATATGAGCGACAACTGTATGTGAGACTGAGTTACCTTCTATAGCTTTATATCTGTCCAAAAATGATTTAGTATTAGTATGAGTAATTAATTCTTCTGGCAATTCATTATATTTTAGATTTAATCCTTGCTTCTTAGCGTCCGAAACTAATTTGTAAATTTTTAAATCATTCTCATTGTTTGACCTACTAATATGCTGTGTTAATACATCCGTCAAAATATCTCGATATTCTTGAGAGGCTTCAGATTCATCAATAGATTTCGAATATTCACTCTTAAACTCACCCGCTTTTAAGTTCGGCAAATCAGAAAATAATTCTTTTATTGTTGGTGCCTTAGACTGATAAGTTTTTAATATCTCAAAGAAATTTTTCTTTACTTCAATATCTTTTCTAAAACCTACTAAAAACAGCCTCTCTCTTCTTTGACAGACTCCATAATCTTCAGCATTTATAATTTCATATCTAACTTCATAACCAGCAGAATCAAATGCTTCTATAATCATTGGTAGCAAAGGATTATCTTTATAATCTTTAAACGAAAGTAATCCTTTGACATTTTCAAACACAAAGAACTTTGGTTTATACTTCTCTAAAAACTGAACATAATATTCATATAAATAAATTCTTTCATCTGTTTCTTTTTTGTGTTTATTATTAAACCTACCAATTGTAGAATAAGCTTGACATGGAGGTCCACCAATTATGCCATCTAAATGTTCTCCGTTGAGCCTTTTATCAATAAAAGCAAAAACATCTAAAATAGTTTCTTCATTAATCTCTAAGTTCAACACATCTTCTAAAATATAGCTTGGGATGACTTCCATGAGCTCTTGAAAATTTATTTCTTTTCTAAGATATTTGTTATATAACTCTAAATTGTTAAGTTCCTTTAAATAATAATAGATGTTTCTTAGCTTAAGAGTTAAGCATGCCGATGCTTCTTTTTCAATATGACAAATAAACTGGAATTCATCTATTCTAAATCCCTCACTTAATCCTCCGCCACCTGAAAAAATATCAATGATTTTCATTGTCAACCTCCTTTCTAAATATATATATAATATTAATTAGTCTGCCAATAGTTTGTTTAAGATACTCTCTGTGTTAAATGATGGTTGTCCCTGCCTATGATAATAAGAACTAAATCTTGCAATTATATCTCTTTTAAAAACGTCTGTAATAACTCCTAATTTTTTTAAATTTCTATCCTTAAACTGATTCTTTTCATAATCATATTCTAAAGTTATTAACGAACGAAAATCAATAAATCCGCCCTCAAAAAAACTAACTTTAGGTAAGAAATGATACCTCATAGATTTTTGATCAGAATTTCTTGACCATTGTGCAATCTTATTTTTATTATTATTAGATATTACATTCCCATCTTTATTTAAGCACTTTTCTAATATATCACTAAAGTCTTGAACTTCATCATACTTTTTAATTTTAGCAAAAAGAATTTCTTTTGTTTTTGAATTTGCCAAGTCACACGCTGGTGTCAATATTAAAAACTTTTGTTTATTGTCACAATCTTCATATATATCGCAACTACACACCTGAGTAATAGGGTTTGGGAACATATACATTTCGATAGGTTCGACATCTAAATATTTTTCATTGAACATAAATTTGTTACTTAACCAACTAGAGATATAGCGAATCAATACAACTTCTTGCGTTTCTTTATTCAGTGCCATTAATTCTTCTTTTTTATTAGTGAAGCATTCTGGTATAATTTTCCAAAAAAATTCTTTTATATTATTATTAACTTTACCTCTAGAACCTAGTAAACGGAAAATAGAGTCTTCATAGTAGTTAATTAATTCATTTATTACATCTTCAAAAGAGCTTTCATCTTTTGACTGAACTTTTATAATATTTGTATTAACATCGTCACTAATTTTTTGGCTAAAACCAGTTCTAACAATAATTGGAATAATTTCTCTATCAATAATATTCTTTAATAAAATATTACCTGATATTTGCTCATCGTCTTTACCTGTATCTTTTTGCGGTACCAACATTAAATCTACTATGACAGCCTCAAAATTATTCTGAAACAGTGCAATGGCAGCTTCTTCAGGTGTCGTGGCAACTTCAAAAGAAATTTCAATTTTATTTAATATATCAAATTCATCACTTATTTTTCCATCTTCTTGTAGTATTTTATATATCTCTTCTTTGTTTTCTAGCATCATCAACCTAGAAATATATTTTTGATCCTCGATAACATATTTATTTTTAAGTTCTTCTATAAATAACTTTTTATTATAATTATCAATAGTTTCCTGCAATTGTTCTCTTTGTTCGGAATCATCATCTACCAGTAATATCTTAAAATTGTCCATATCTTAGTTCCTATCCAATGTTATTCGAAAGCAAGCTCCTTTGCCTGCATCAATTACTTCTAATTTACCATTATTCCTTTGAACAGCTTCTCCCGCTATAGCCAATCCTAGTCCAGTTCCGTTATCTTCAATAACTCTTTTTTTAGCAGAATATCCTGGAGTAAAAATAATATCATCTACTAAATCATCAGTTGAAACTCCTAGTCCATTATCTGATATTTCGATAAATACTTTATCATCTTTATCAAAAATTGAAACTTCAATATTCATAGTAGTTTCACCCGTATACTTAACCCAAAATATTGCATTTTCAATAATATTTGTTAAAGCCATATATAAATCTTCTTCTATTATATTAATATGAAATTCATCAGATGATGTAAATTCCATTTTAATTCCTTCGTCATCTGATACTTCTTGGAAAAGTTCTAATACATTCTTGATTAGATTATTCAAGTTTGTTTTTTTACGTCTTCCTCTCTTATTAGATGCAAGCGGATCAAGGCGATTAAAAAATACACTTAGTCTTTTCGCTTCCGCACTTAATTTTTGCATGTCTTTCGATAGTTTTTCATAACTATATTTTCCTAACTCATCACTTTGATATGAATTTTTTAAATACTCCTCTATTGATGGAATTTTATTCGTATACCAAGATAAAGGCTTTCTGCCCTCGTGTAAAACTACACTAATAACATTCCCCAGAGTAGTGTGTTTTTGATAAATAGCAATCGTTTCTTTTACTTCTAAAAAATCCTCTTCTTTTTCTTTTTCTAAATTTATAATTTCTTGACTTACTTCTTTATTTAATACTTTAAAAATTTCTTCTTGCTTCTCTGGACTTTTCTTCAATTGTTTTCTTGTTTTTTCAATTGATTTCTCTACATTTAACTTTACATTGCTAAAATCAAATAGTTTTTCCAAAGGTTTATCTTTCTTTTTAGGCTTGTTATCTCGTCTATACTTAAATCTTTCTTTTTCTAAAATACTTAATGCAAAATTAGCAATTTTCTGTAATGTCCAATAACTATCATTTTCATAAAGTCCATCTCTTGCACTTTTTTCTTTTAACCCAGACTTTTCTTCATCTTCAATGCTAATTCGACCATTAATCTGTTCCGAACCTATTGATAAACTAGGATTTTGAACACGCTGAGCATCTAAGTTTAACCAATCATATCCTTGATCTCCATAAGGTCTAATTCTAAATCCATTTCTATATATACTAATACCTGACTGCTCCTTTAAAATATTCCTTATATCAGTTTTCGTATATCTTGCATCCTGTGTATTATTAATGAAGTTAGTAATTATTTCTATTCCTTCTGGATCCTTGTCATAGACCCTATAATCAATCTTAACTTTACCACATTTTTTTAACCTTTCTTTCAAAAATATATCAATTTGTCCATCAATAATTTTTTCTTTATCTAAGTAATAATTAAAATATTTTAATTCATAAGAAAAATCTTTATTTATCACACCAACTAACCTATAATGGCATGTGTCATAAAATTCGACTGGCTCTATCAATTTGCAAACATTTTTATTCACATCATCAAAAAAGTTTTCATAGCAAACTTCTATATTGAAATCTGTTTTATCATATAAAAGTCGTGAAAGTTCTATTTCAATTTTTTTTGTATCTTCATCTGATATCTTTTCAGATAAATCATTCCCAATCTCATTTGTAATATACAAAATAGTTCCTGATCCTTCATTAGTTTTCTCAGTTTCAATATAAACAGGAATATCAGACAACTTTTTATTAGTATTAAAATCACTCCAGTTAAAAAAAGCTATAGTTCGTATTCCATCATTTACAGTTGATAATTTTAATTTATTACCTAATAATGAAACAGCATATCGACCTATACCCTTTTTTCCCTGATATGTTCTGCCTTTTGGACTGGTCTTCTTTCTTAATTTGTAATCAGTAGATGGAACCATCCAAGTTCCGATAACTGTATCTTTCGACATTCCATGACCATCATCTTTCACAATGATTTCTAATGAATCTTTATTTTTCCTATATGTTATTATCACATTTGTTGCATCAGCATCATAGGCATTTTTTACCAATTCAACTATAGCTGCTGGTAAATCTTTAATTAAATCTTTACCGATAGACATAATTAATCTTCCAGTAGGTTCAAAATAACTCTTCACTTTTATCTCCTCCAATAAATACACTTAAATTCAATAATCACTACTTTCTTCTGCAACCATCTTAGAATAATACAAATTACTTAAAAAAATAGATTTTCTATCTAGCTTATTGTCATTTATTAATTTATAATATTTATTGTTACTAATATTGTTTATATAGTAATAGTCAATCTTATCAATAATGCTTGCAAAGTCTAGATAATTTATAGAACTGAAGTCTTTTGTCTCAAGACCAGTATTTAAGACAAATTTATAGTCTTCAAAGTCATAGAACTTATCCTCTTTCTCAGAGGTTAAATCTAAATATATTTTTGTTGTTTTTGCAATAAGACATATATATTGAAAATCTTTATCTACATATTGTGTTTTATTGTTAGGATGAGCCATTGAATAATGTTGGTTTGGTGTTAGCATTATTAAATTTTCAACATAGTCTGCAATAGTTGGATAGTCTGATTGGGTGAAAATATGGTGTGCTTGAGTGGCATTTACCAACTCAGTTGATTGGCAGACTTCAGATTTTCCATTATAAATACTATCATTAAATTTACGCATTGCTTTTTTAGCCTTATTAACTGTGTAACTAGCCATAGCTCTGGCTTGCAATTGTGCTACCGTTGGTTCATGTTCAGCCCTAGTAATTGATTTATCTTTACCACTTAGCTCATCTCTCCAGTTGGCACGATTATATTGTAAATCACTTAATGTAATGGTGTTTTTAGAAATCCTACCTCTTTCAGTGCCTTGTTTTTTTAATTTAAAAGCAATAGGATTTATAACCTTTGTAAAAATCCTACCACATTCTATCTCTCCATTTATTTTTGTATTGTTTATAGTGAATTTTATAAAGGTGTCCCTAACATCCTTATAAGACTCTTTTGTCTGTATTTTAAAGAACTGTTCAAAGGAATTCCATATTTCACTGTCTTTTAAAACCTTAACTATATATTCATACAAAAAGTTTAAAGCATTGGTCGGTCTTAATGCAATTTTCTCTAATAACTCCCTATTATTTATAGAATAGTAATATCTGTTCTTCTCTTTTCTTACATCAAGAACCTTACTATAACCTAATAATTTTATTGGTTGTCCAAAATACTTGTCATATTCATTTCCAGCTTTTAGTTCTGGATCAGGTTTTGAAAAGATAGAAATTACATTTTCTCTAGCATATTCACTATGCCATATATCAGAAACAGCGAATTCTTTCACATCATTATCATCTACATACTCTATTATGCAGTCTGCAATTATTGAAACTACATCATAAGTACACTTCTGATCTAACCATCTTGCATCACCAGTTTTTCTAACATCGTAGTCATATTTATCTAAAAAATCAGTAAATAAATTCATATAGTTTTACCCATAATTATAAATCAGAACCATAATTAAATTGTTTTATAAGTATTTCTTTTTCCTTATTGCCATAGCCATTAATGTTTTTTAAAAACAACTCAAATATATTGTTATATTCCTGTGGATATACAGTGCTTATATAATCTGAATTTTCCACATTAAATCCATATTCATCAATTAAATGATTAATATAAGTGTTTGAATTTATTCTAAACGCTATATTTCCTACTCCTGAACTAGATGCCCTATCAAAAATATTTAGTTCTGTTTTAAAATCATCACGACTTCTGTAACAATGTATCCTGCATTCTTTTGCCCACGCTCCATCAATACAATTTCCTTCAATGTGAATACTTATACTTTCATCAAAGTAAGTCTTACCTTCTCCATAGCCTTTATAATGTCTTAAATTTGATAAAAATCCCAACGTCTTAGAGTACTCCTCTATATTAAAAAATAATATCCCTGAATTTCCCCATCTAGGATTATTTGTAGTAAAATCTAATTTAATCATATGCTCTACTCCTTTTTTCATTTTTCTCCCAAACCAAAATACACTTGTTTTGTCAATGTTTAATGATCGTGTTTGCTTATTTCTAGCTATTTTATAAAATTCTCTGTATTCATCTGTTGAAAAATATCTCATTTGTTCATCATTAAGATGTTCATTATTTTTTGGTATTAATAATGCAATAGATCCATTTACAACATATCCTTTTTCTTTTTTCATTACTCTCGGCTTATACGTCATATTGGGTGTCATATATACATCATCTCTATTCATAAATTTTTTTACTGAAAGATTTTCTAACTCTTCTAAACTTATATAAGAATCGTAAGAGTCAATATTTAAAATTTTGCACCCGCTATCACTAATATTTCTTGATTTCAATACCCTTATATATTTTTTAGATTCTCTCATATTTTCCATCGTAGAATTTTTTGTTGTAATTTGCCTATCTCTAAATACATCAAATATATCAAATTCCATATTTTCAAATATATTATCAAAAAACTCATTTCTATAAATTACCCAGTAAGGAAGTTTTTCGTCTAAAATATAAGATAACTTTTGTTTAAAAATAGTGCTATCAGTAATTGACTTTACAATTGTGTTTTGTCTTTTTGCCCTTGTATCTACCATTAAATTTACAGTTTCGACAAGAACACCTTTAAACCCTAACTCGCCAAAGTCATGTATATAGTCTATAGAGTTCTCTTTTAATAATTTTCTTGTCTCTATGAACTCAGGTGTGTTTAAAATATTCTTTGGCAAAATTAAAGAAACATAATTTGATATCTTAATTGCTTTTTCTAGAAAAAACTCAGCTAAATTTTTTGTATCTTTATTAAAATTATTTTTAAGATACTTTTCTAGATTTTTACCACTAGCCTTAGAAAATGGAGGATTGCCAACTACTAGATCTATATTTACTTTATCAAAATCATAATTCAAAAAATCATCACAAATATAGCTAACATTAAAATTATCTGGAACATGATTTAATGATTCTAATATTTTTAATATATCCTCATCTATATCAATTAATATAAGATTTACTCGTTTTTTACATTCATACTTCTTATAAAGAAGTTTCAAAAAGTTTCCAGCACCAACTGATGGTTCCACTATAGTTATTTCATCTTTTTCAAATTCTGGCAAATCCTCAATTATATATTCTACTATAAATCTATTAGTATAAAAAGCTGAATGTGTCCGTCTTTTGGTATTAGCCATTTCTATTGTTCTTAAAATTGTAGATTCAGAATAAAATTCTCTATTTTCTTTTAAAAATTTAGTTAGGTTTTCTATTCTATACAATTTATTATCTTCAATAACTATATCGATTTCTTTATCTTTTAGAGTTTTTTTAAAAATACTTTTTTTTATTTTTTTAGCTATCTGTCTAAAAATAGCTGTAGGAACAGCTTCACCTATACTTTGTCTGATATTCATTTCATTCTTCTTAGACATTTTTTTCTTGTCTTCAATACTAAGTGAATTTAATTCTTCTAAAGATTTCACTGTCCATTTAAACTCCCTTGGTATGGTCATCATCTTCATAAGTTCTCTAATGGAAAATACCCTGTCATCGATAGGATGAATAGTGTTTTGACTAGCCAATTGATCATTTCTTGTGTGTATACATGGGGCTACTTTATTGAAATCTTGTCTAGTGTATTTATCAGCATTTTTATCTTTATTAAATATAATTTCTCCATTTACAACCCTATGAGGGATTTTATTTGGATCATCATTATCAAACGCCCCCTCTCCAGGCTTTAGATCTGATATCCATTTTCTCATTCTCTTTGGATATTCTCTAAAACTGTGGAAAAAGTCATTATCATCATATTCTCCCCAATTTAAACTTTTCATATCGCCTATTACATCAAACAAAGTTTTTTCTTCTCTATAATCTGGATATAGTTCTATAGGCACTACAATATCTGACAAATCCTTTCTAACACCAATAACTAAAGTTCTAGTCCTCGATGAATTTGATCCATAATTTTTAAAATTAATTACTCGCTTAGAAATTAAATAATTGTTTGAAAGTTTTCTTTCAATCATTTCACCTATTGGTAGAATGGTCCCATCTTTTAAAGTACAACCAGTTTTCCAAAATGCAGCAACATTTTCAAATATAAAAAATCTAGGACTTATATCTTTTATAATCTCTACACTTTCTACTATCAGACTATTTCTTTGTAAATCGCTCTTGTTTTTCTTGTGATTAGCTACACTCATTCCCTGACAAGGAGGAGTTGCAATAATAACATCAATGTTATTATTGCCAAGTTTTTCCCATCTTTTTATTTCGTTTGAAATTTTATCTTTAGTTTCTTTTTTCTGAATGTCTCCACTTATATATCCACTATCAAATTTGCATTTTTTGTTTATTTTTTGAATTTCTAAACGTCTATCAATTATTTCATTGGTTGCTACACATTCAAATTCCTCTTGTTTAAATCCATAACATCCAACTCCTGCCGATGAAAATAAAGAAATATAGGCAAGAGTATTATTTATCATTTATCTATTCCCCCATATTGTATTAATAATAAAAACACTCTTAAATAAGAATTTTAAAACTGATAAATCAATAATATTTACCTTAGCTAATTTAATTTCTATCATTTGAGTCCTTTTGGTTTATTCATATTGAAATATTTTTATTGACTTGCTGTTAAGAAGTTGAATTTTTTTATACTTGTTAAAATATCCAATACAAACAAAATTGTATTTTAAATTTTCATTGATATTTATATTTGTTCCATATATATCTATATTTTGATTAGCCTTTGTTATAATTTGCAACAATGAGCACTTATCATTTGTCTTCGCTTTTACATATTGAAAATTTATTTCTTTTGCATAAAAAATATATATATCTTCATTTTTAGAAAATTCTTTTATATCAATATATAAATTTAAACTTTTTTGTGGAATTACTTTTTTATTTGAATTATACTTTTTAACATTTATTAAAAATGGATTATCTGTATTTTTATAATTACCGATGTTTCCAATGGAATTTTTTTCTTTATTTTGAAAAAGTTTTCTAACTATAGAGTTCATCTTATCTTCTATCTCATTATTTTTTAATTTAGAAAAAAAATTTTTTACTTCTATTTTTGAAGCCAATTTATACTTGTATGAACACCAGTCCTCGTGCTCCTTTAAATTTATAGTAGATAAATATGCTCTTTTGTTACGTGTGGCGTTTGTAAATTTAAGTCTAGCCTTTTTACATTCTGGACAAAGAATTTCATTTTGATAGCAACCTATTGCACCATGACTCTTTTTTGCTGCTTTAATGAGAATATCGATAGAATAAGTTTTACCATTGTAAAAAAATTCATCATATATTGCTAAACTCACTTTTATTATCTCCTTATTATATCATTCAAAACATTCGATAGTTACAGCTATATGCAAATTTTAACCTCTAATTCTAAAGGTAGAATCTAAGTAATTAACAATTTCATAAGCCAAATTTTGTTTATCGCGTAACTCACAAGTATCAAAATTATGTGATTTTGAATTTAATATATCTTTATATTTAATTAATTCATCTTTAACTAAAGAATTTATATAATCTTCCTTTGATAAATAGTTTATTTTTTCACCTAAGCTCAAATTCTCTGGAATAATTTTTTCAGAATGCGGTTTAGGAAATACTACTTTAAGATACTCTTCCATAAATATTCTTAAATCATTTAAAGTTAAATCGACACAATTGCCATCTATAAAATTATTTATTTTCTCATATTTTTTTATAAATTCATTATTAAAAAATTTTTTAGCATTTAAAATATCTATTGTACTACAATAAATATTTTCACTTTTTATTTCGAAATATTTCATTGGCTCTTGTATATTGCCGTATGTTTTATTATTATACACATCATACATATTTTTACAAAAATTATACTGATGACTTAATATAAAAATTTGTTTTACTTTCTTAGAAAAATCAACAATCGCTTTTCCAATGGTTGTATACCTATTAGAATCAAGACTTGTAACAGGATCATCAAAAACAATAATTAAATTTTCCAACTCATCTTTTGGGGTGTTTTCTAATTTTGCCATGAAAATTGATAGAGCCAATGCTCTTCTATCTGATTCACTAAAAATTTTACTTGTTTTGACATTATCACTTATGTCATAATTATTAAATTCTACACTAACTCCTATTGTCTTTTTATAACCTCTATTTGCAAATTTACTTTGCTTTATCTTAAATTTTCTTCCATCAAATTTTTTAAAATAATCATTTATTGAATTAAAATATTTTTTTAAATACTCATCCTGAGAATTTTCTAAATCTTTATTTTTGCTTTCAATATCTTTTAGTAAATTATCTATTTTACTTTTTTGATTTTTCCATTCATTACATTCACTATCCTCTTTTAAACGAGTTAGTTTAAATTCAATATTTGATATAGATTTTTCTAATTGTGTTATTTTTTCTACATCTTGATTTTTAACTCCATCTTTTATAATATTTATTTCTTTATTCACATTATCAATAATATTATTATACTCATTTATAAACCCCAATAAAGAGTTGTTTAATTTTATCAAATTAACAAAATCAAAAGTAAAATTATAATTTGTATATAATTCTTTCATATCTAATATCTTAAGTAAATTATTTTTTTCATTATTAAATTTATCACTATTATTTTCAATCAAAAACTCTATCTCTTTTATACATTTATCAATATTTTTACTATATTTTTTTATTTTATCTCCAAACAAATCTACAGCTTCATCGTATTTTAATTTTGAATTTATTAATCTATTCGATAAAATAATGTTATTTATTTTATTTTTATATCTATTAACTTCTTTTTTAATTAATTCTGAAAAATTTATGTAATTTTTATCAAAAATTTCTTTATATTTGAGAATAAGGTCTATATCGGTTATATCTTGTCCACAAAATGGACACTGAGTTGAATTATTTAAATAAGATACGCCTTTTTCAATCCACGATTTTATCTCTTCTGATTTTACATTGCCAAAACTATTTTTTATATGTTTTTCATAACATTCAATGTCTTTTAAACTTAAAGAGTAAGTTTTATTCAATAGAGCTCGTATCTCACTTGTCAAACTTTCAAAATTACTTAATTCTTTTATGGAAATTTTAGAAATATTATCAAAATTTTTTATATTATTTATATTTTTCAATATATTCTCTTCTTCAATTTTTTCTTTATTTAATTTATTTTTTTCATCCTCTAGCTCCTGTTTAGATTCAACAATATTTATTTCTACATACTTTTTTATTTCAGTATCGTTTTTTTCTATTTTAGATTTTGGAATTTTTTCTTTTAATAATTTTTTATTACATGATAATTCTTTTTTTAGATTTTCAATTTCAAGTGCTTTTTTAACAGCTTCATTACCCAATATGAATCCATAAAAATTTTCTGCAACATCCCTATTTTGTAGCAATTCTAATCCGCTAAAAATATTATTTTGTATGAATTCAGTATCAAAAACTTGAATTTTGTTTTTTAAAATATTTTTATGCCATATTTTATTATCATAAATTATATCTCCTTGATAAGATCTATCAGAACTTATTTTTAAAAATTGTTTATCTGTAAATCCATTTTTATTGATTGTTTTTCTTTGTTCTATTCTAGAAAAACTAGACTCCGATAAATCTTTAAATATATCAGTTAATGTTGTTTTACCAGAAGCATTACTACCATAAATTAAATTTAAATTACCAAATTCAATCAGGTTATTTGTATATTTTTCAAAAACTCCAACATTTTTTACTTCTTTTATTTTTTTCAACATTAACTATTCCTTTTTTATATTATCATATTGTAAATTTATTTATATTTTTTAAGTATAACTATACTCTCAACATGTTTTGTATGTGGAAACTGGTCGAATAGTGCAAATTTGACAACTTTATGAGTTTTGCAAATTTCATCTAAATTTTCTTTTAAAGTTAGAGGATTGCACGAAATATAAATGATATTTTCATAATTTTTTATAAAATTTATAACCTTCCCACTAAGTCCAGCTCGTGGTGGATCAACTAAAATATGACTAATCTCAAAAGCTTTTAAATCCACATCTTTAAGGCGGTTAAATTTAACGCCCTTAAATGCACTCATCAAATCATCGCTATCCATTCGCAAAAATTTAATGTTATTTGCAGCGTTTAATTCACAGTTTTTAAGGGCGTTTTTTATGGCATTTTTGCTTATTTCATTTGCCAAGACGGCTCTAAATTTGAAGCTTAAAGGTATTGTAAAATTGCCATATCCACAATACATCTCTAAGAGATCTTTTGGCTTATCAATGTTTTTTAAAACCCAGCTTATCATCTGTTCATTTACACTTTTGTTTGGCTGGATAAAAGCACCACTTTCAAAAGTGTATTTAAACTCACGACCATTTATAAGCAAGCTTTCATGCAAGCTCTCACTTCCAAAAACAAGCTTTTTGCCCCTACTTCTTGCTATCAAATTAACACCCAAAATTTGGCTGAAATTTAAAAGCTCATTTTGAATTTCTAAAATGTTTCTGTGATATAACAAAATCACTAAAATATCATTTTTAGTTACGATAAACTCAACTCCAAAAACCTTAAATTTCAGTTTATCATTGGCTTTTAACTCATTTAAAAGATGTGGCATTAAATTTGCTATTTTGCTATCAACTTTTAGGCACTCATCTATCTTTAAGTGTCTTTGTTTTATGCCATTCATCGTATAAAAAAGGTCATTTTTTTCATGATAAAGCCCAAACTCAGCTCTTATCCTATAGCCTGTTTTTGGCGATTTAAAAAACTCAAAATCGCCGCTGTAAATTTGACTAAAAAGCTCTTTTATAAACTCTTTTTTATATGAAATTTGCTCATCATAGGGCAAGTTTAAAGTACAACTTCCACACTCACCTAAATGCTTGCAAAATCCCACTAATTAACTCTTTCGTGGAAAAATCCAGCCCAAGTTTGGGTTGTCGCCATAACTTCAAGAGAGTTGATATTGACATTTTTTGGCAAAATTGCACAACTATAGATAATTTGAGCGATATTTTCAGCTGTTATAAACTCGGTATTTTCATAGACTTTATCGGCTTTTTCTTTGTC
>CAMPYH010000007.1 GCA_946998225.1 uncultured Clostridiaceae bacterium
GTTTGATAACCATAAATTAATACACACATCTCAAACTCCACGCTCTTTTTCTGCTTCAAAATCTTGTTTGATAACCATAAATTAATACACACATCTCAAACCCAACTACTGAATTTTCAAAAGCATTTATAGTTTGATAACCATAAATTAATACACACATCTCAAACCACGCATTCCTCTAAAGTTTTTACATATAGTTTGATAACCATAAATTAATACACACATCTCAAACGTAAAATAAATTTTATTCAAGAAGTTACAGTTTGATAACCATAAATTAATACACACATCTCAAACCTCAAATTGAGGCTGAGTTACACACATTTTATGTATTATTTATGGCTCAAACATGCTATTTTAAAAGATTTCACACAAATCTTTATCTATAATATATAATTTTTCTCCCGGAACTTCAATAAAAGAGCTATATGTTTCTATATTAAGCATACATATATCTAATTTTTTTATATCATTTACTAACATTTGCCATTCTTCATGTTCAAACATTGATCTTACATTTGTAAAAATTATAATTTCAATATTTGTATATTTTTTTATTACCGAAACATATTGGGATATACTTTCTAATAAATCATCACTTTCATTTAGATCAGATATTCGAATATTTGCTGATTGAAACAGTTTTTTTACATCAATTTCTTCATCTAGTTCAACATCAATATGTTCATTAACTAATAATGATGATAAAAAATTATATATTTGAATTTCTAATTCTTTATATTCATCAAATCTTTCTGAAAGCATCACTTCTTCCATATTTTTATACAATGAATCTATTATTCTTCTGCTATTAATATCTAAAAAGAATGGTGTTCCTGCAAAAATAATTTTATTTTTCATATTTTTTTCTTCTATATTTTCATAAAATTTTAATTCTCCTTCTTTACCATTAATTTGGCTTAATAAATTTAATATAAATTCTCTATAAGATTTAGAATTTTCAATTACTAAAGTTTGCACTCCATTTACAGGAATGTTAAATCCAAATTTTTTATATTTCATTATCATAGTATTACTGTCCTTTCATCTGTGTCTAAAACATCTGTAGTTTGCTCTCCGGTGAATGTAACTATATTCTGGAATTGTCTTTCAGTTACCGATATCATCTGTACTAATCCTCTATCTGGCTTTAATTGTTCAACTTTTGCTGTAACAGATTTACCTACATTTGCATTTAAAACCATTTTTACATAAACAGATTCTTGAAACATATAAAACCCTAATTTTATTAAAGATTTTCTAAATTTTCTGTATACCTTTAAATCTTGTGATGTAGCTGTTGGTAAATCAAAAAATACTATTAATCTCATATACCTGTAACTCATACCTCCCTCCACTTAATTTCTTTTAAATCTTCCTTTTCTAAACTTTTAAATATGCTATTTACATAGATTTTAATTGCATTGTTTAGCGTCTCTTGTCTGTCATTTATTTTAACATAACTATTTAACATATCTTGAAGCATTCTTTTATGCTCTGTAGTAAACTCAGTTTCCTCAGCTATTTGTGTATATACAATTTCATCTACTATTGGTCTTAATGGCTCAATTAAATCTGAACCTAAATTAAAAAAGTTGTGCTGGCTCTTATGATGTATTCCAAGTTCTGTTAAATATCCCGAAATTTTAATTTCCATATTGATGCTAGATAATAAAATTTGATAACCATAATTAAGGGCAGCGTTGATTAAATCACCGCTGCCTCTTATAAATTCTGGTCCAAAAAGACCAGCAAAATAAACTTTTGCCGCTAATCCTTCCCTATTAGTAGGATCACCGTCTTCTACTTCATTATAATAAGTTTCTAAAAATTTTATAAAATAATTATTTGCATTTATTTTCTTCAATAATTTTTTCTGATTTAAAATCTTCTCTTTTACTATTTCTTTCCATAATTTATCCTGAAACTTCTTATTCCATTTTATTTGATCTAATACTTTTTTGCTACAATCATGACATCCATAAAATGGTAATAATTCTGAAATTGGATTGTGTTCTGTATCACAAAATATAACTGGTATCTTCATTTCTGAAAGAGTAGCAAGTAAAGCACTTGTGATAGAAACTTGTGTTGTTTCTATCATAACCATTTGTACTTCCCCTAAATGAATTTTAGTTGTACTATCATTACTTCTAACTACCATATGATTCATTCTTAAATCCATCTTTGCTCTTTGGGTTATAACCACTGTTCTCCAGCTCATATTTACTCCTATTATTTTTCTTCTTTTGTATCTACCTTATTTAAAACTTTTTTATTTGAGTATAGTCCTGTTATTGATTCATTAACTAATACAACATTTCTATTTGTAATATTCCTATTAAACTGTATTATTCCAGATGATTTTGATTCATCTAATAACCTTAAATCTGCTCCACCTAAAGATCCTTCCCCTAATAATTTATGTGTATTATTAATTACTATTATTTTTTCTTCTAAATTTAATTCTTTGAATATCTCTTCTTTTTCCTCTGTTATCATCTTATTATGTCTATTTAAATATTCTCCATAATTAAACATTTTTATATAAAACTTAAATAACTCGTTAAGGTCTATTAATATTAACTCATTTATATTTTTAACTATCTCTACTTGTTTTTCCTTACCTAATTTTCTAAATTCTTCCTTTGTATACGATTTCAATATTTTATTTTCCTTTGTATCATTTACAAAAGAATTACATATGTCTTTATACGTATTAAATAACTTATTTGGATCTTCTTTAGCTATAATTGAAAGTTCTTTTTCTTTAGAATTTATTATAATTTTATCATATACTTTTGAAGCAAGTATAAATAATTCTTCCATATATGATGATAATGTTGGTTCTTTTGCTACTGAATATCTATATGTTCCACCAAAAACTGATGATCTAAAATAATATGGAAAATCATTTATTAAAAGTTTACTTCCAACATTTAATTGTTTATGAATTATCTTAGGTTCTTTTAATTCTAATTGATCAATACAATAATTCAATAAATCTTCTTCAGATTTTATTTTATTCATATAATAAATTGGCATTGAGTATATTTCAACTATTTTTTCATCTTTTTTATTTAAAGATTCAACAACAAAGAAATATGCATTTTTTACTGAATTATATCCACCATATTTGTTAGTTTTTTGAAGTCTTGGATCTGATGTTTTAATAGGATATAATCCATCTTTTTTACTAACAACTTGTATATCAAATAACTGACCAGCTTTATTTATATAATTTTTCTTAGTAACATTAACAGTTGGTCTTTTTATCATCTTTTCAACAATTTTATAGTGTTTTTCTGGATCCCATGCTACTTTATTATTTCTTTCAACTTTCCATTCAAACATTTTTGCTAAATTATATCTTTTTTTCTTTTCAGTTTCTTTCTTATTTTCTTTTACAAAATTATAAGGATTATCTGTAAATTTAGTTGTATATGTATTTCCAACTACTATATTTAAGTATGCATCATGAGCATGATGAAAATTATTTAAATCTCTGCATTTTGATAGTGTAATAGATGAAGGTTCATTTATTATTTCTTTTTTTAGTAATTGTTCACCTAATCCAACAAAATCATTCCTATAATCACTAACATTTCTAGCTTTTACATATATTATTTTAGTTTCTGGGTATATTTTTTGAATTATTTGAGACACAGCTTTTACTGATTGACTAGTTTCTACTAATTGTCTATTTATAAACCCTGCTAATTCTTCATCTGTTAGTTCGGTTTTTCTAGTTAATCTATAAAGTTTTTCTTTAGATATTAATCCCATTTTTTGCCAACTATGCCATAATCCATTCATTTTTGCTTGTATGTCTGGAAATTCACACAAATACCTATCTGTTTTTATTTGGTTTGATTTTTTTTCAACTAAAACTAAATTATTAAAACTATCATCTTTAGTTTGTGATCTTGGATATATATGATCTATATCATAATAAGATTGTTCCTTGCTTGTATATAAAATATCATCCAGATTAATTGGATTTCCTGTATATGCACATCTGCCCATTTGAAGATAATATAAATATAATCTTTTTGACTTCATTTCTGAATCAGTTCTTTCTTCAAGGTTTTGTTCTAATTCATTTAAATTTTCTTTTTTATCATTTGAAATATTTTCTTTAGCTGCTGCATATTTATTTAATATTTGCATCCTTCTTGTTACACTTGATTTTGGATCTCTATCAGATTCTCTTGTCATTTCCAAGAATAATTTTTTTGGAGATTGTTTTTTTATTTTTGAGATCTCATCACATATTTTTATTGCTTGCCATACAGATCTCTTAACTCCTGGTGATAAATATGTATTTTCTACTAGGTTTTCGTATGACATTTCATCTGTTCTTTCATCTGCTATTTGATTAACTTTTTCTAATTCATCTTTAAAAGTAAATTGTGAACTTAACAGTTCCATTAAATTATAATTTGTAAAATAAAGTGCATTCATTATACTTTCATATATTTCACCTGTTTCTTTATTTGTTCCTTTGATTTCCGTTAAAAACTCTTTAGATAATCTTCCCCATCCACTAAAATTTAATCTAGTTATTTTTCTTAACTCTTCTTCAGTAAATTTATCTCCATATTCTTCTTTTACTTTTTCTGCAAATATACTTGTCCCTTCATCAAATATAGCTTTCCACTTTACTATATTTTCAACTATTCCTTTATATGGTTCATAAGTAATTTTATCTCTAAGAATTTCATAAAATTTAACATATGTACTTAAATTTGATTTAAAAGTTTTATCTATTCCTGCTATTTCATCGCTATCTTTTATTTCAAATCCATTTTGTTCATATATAGCTTTTAATGCTTTAAATACTTTATTAAATGTTATACTTGATTCTTTTTTAAATAATTGATTGTATAATGTTTGTTTTGTTTCTAATTCTATAGGCTTTTTATTTAATTTTAAATTATTTATTGCATTTAGCACCACAAATTCTTGGTATAAAATTGAATCTTTTGGCAATACATCTTTACCTATATAATATGTACATTTGTTAGTCATTTTCATTATAAATTTTTCTGCTGTTGCTTTTTCATCTATAACTTCATAAAAATTCCATGGCATAACTTTCTCATTAGTTTTTCTAACTACCCATGCATTTCCGCCTTTATCCATATGATAATTATTTAATGGTCCTATATAATATGGAATTTTAAATTTAAACATTTCTATTATCTTATCTTTAATACTTAAACCTGTTTCATCTACTTCATTCAAAAATTCATAATGTTTTGATGCATTTTCTAATATAGCTTGTAATTCCATTAAATGTAATTGATATGGTATACTGCTATTTTCAACATTTCTTTGTTTAGTTAATGCTTCTTTTTCTTCTAAAGCTTTTAAAAGATCTGCATATTTTACAAGATCTTCATCTGATAAATTGAATTGTTTTATTTTATCTAAAAAATACTTATTTACATCCTCTTGATTACATTTTTCTATACTATATTTATTATTTCTATATAATGTTTTTCCTGTATATGTTGCATAATTATTTTTTTCATTTGGATTATCAAAAGCATTTTTAAAATCACTTTTTATTTTTCCATCTTCTTCATATTTATCACCATATTTTTTAAATATTTCTTTTAATTGTTCTAATTCTTTTCTATATTTTTTATATTCTTCAATTTTTGCTTCTGATATAGATGAGTAATCTTTCATTATCTTATTTAATATTTTCCAATCATATATTGATTTCATTATATCTAATAATTCAATTCTTTCACCTAAAGCATCCTCGTAAGCTCCTCTTTCATCAATAAAAGCACTTTTTGAAAACTCTATTTCTTTCTTTTCTACGTCATCAAGTGTTTCATCATTGAATATATCTGATAATTTAACTTTACTACCATTAATTGCTCTAAATATTCCTATAATTTGTTTGTTTTTCGTATCTAATATTTCTTTAAAATCTTTCTCTGCATTTCTTTTTGTTTTTCTTGAATCTTTTAAAACATTTTCAATATCTTTAAAATTATGTTCACCTAAGCTATATTCTTCATCGGTATCTTGCATCATATTATATAAATAATCTCTTAATTTATTTATCGAATTATCATATGATTGGTCAATATTAAATTCTTGACCTTCAAATAAAAAATGTCCTCTACTTTTCATTATATGTAAGCATGCTAAATAAATAAGTCTAATATCCTTTTTATCTTTAGACTTCATTAAGTCATATCTTAAATGATAAACAGTAGGATACTCTTTATAATAATCTTCATCAGTATAACCTGGTTTATCAAATAATGTAAATCTTGTATCAACTTTTTTATCTTCTAAACAAAACTTACTTTCATTCAATCTTAAAAAGAAATCAGGATCAACCTTCGCTACTTCACTAGCAAACATTTCTTGTAAGAATTCATTTCTTCTTAACTGCCTTTGCCTTCTTCTTCTTGCACTTCTATTTATTCTTCTGTCTGCTGCAGTATTTGCTTCGTCAAAAATTCTAGATCCCCACATATCTTTATTATTAAATCTTAGTAAATTATAATTTTCATCTGTTACAGCCCAACCAACTGAACTTGTTCCTATATCAAGTCCTAAATAATAATCATCTTTCATAAAATCTCCTTATAATATATTAAGTTAATAATATCATAGATATTTCTTTATTTGTATATTGACAAACATATTTTTAAGATATATATTATTAATAGTTTGATAACTATAAATTTTTACACACGAAGTTCAAATAAAAATTTATTCAAATCGCTTTAATTAGCAAAGACCGCCTCGGCGGTCTTTTTATTTATTTTAAATATTATCTATTTATTTTCTATTTTTATATTATTTGTTTCTTCCATTCTATATAGCTTTGACATAAACATTATCGTACCTAGTAGTAGCATTATATGTCCTATGCCAGAAATTCCATTTAAAGTATCAATCTTTATTATTTCTTTACCTTCAGAAACCACTTCATATATTCCTATTAAAAACATGTTTGAAATTGTTAATACTAATCCAGTTATATATACATATATTGAACTTTGTATTTTCTTAAGATCTTCTTTTGTATATTTTCTTACACATAAATATATTAAGAAAAGTACTACAAATCCTAATATGATTGTATGTGGATGTACTTTTGCAAGATGTGTTTTATTTGTGTATCCATAGAACTTTGTAAATTCTCTATAAAATGCTCCTAGTATTAAGCCCATTAATAAATATGTAAAAGATAATCCTAGTATATTTTTACTTTCAAATTTATTTATAAAGTATTTGTATCCTGAATAAACAATTAAAAGATATGCTACTGTTTTTGGCATCATTAATGCTCCAACTACAGGATATTTTTGTGAAAATAATACTACTGGTATATAGAATATAAAAGATAAAGCAATTAATATGTCCATATTTTTAAGAGCTTTTATATTTCTATTTTTAAATGACCAATATATTAATAATATTCCCATAAGTAAAAATGGAATATTTCTATAAATTCCAAAGATATAATTTCCTGGAACATGTCCCCAATTGTTTTGTGGCATTAGCACAAGGAGAATTCTTGCAATTGCTAGTGAATATATTACACCATCTTTTACTTTACTCTTATCTCCGCTTTGGTTTTTATAATATATATAGTATAAAACATAAAACACTGTCATTGTTATACTAGTTATAAACTGTCCCCAAGATAAAGCAGTTGCATGTGCTTTAAATCCTCCAGGACTTAAATGAGATATTACTCTTGGAATAAGATGAAAGCTATCACCTATTCCAAGTAGCATTGCCATAACTCCAAATAATTTTGCTTCTTTGTTTTTTTCAAACAATAATCTTATACCTAATGCAATTACAATACCTAGATATAAAATATCAAATATACTTTCAAATATTTGCATTTTTTATTCCTTTCTTTATCCAATTTATATGGATATTATATTTTTGTATAAATTCCTCTTTAGTCCAATTTTCTCTAAAACATCTTTCTATTAAATTATGTATAACCGCTTTTATAAAGTTCATAAGTTCAAAATTTAATTTTTCAACAAACACACTTTTTTTATCTTCTTCTCTTTTTCTCCATTTTTCCTCTAGCTCTCCATTCCAATAAAGATATCTATATTTATATAAATTGTATTCATCCTTCTTAAAAATTAATTCTGAAATCTTAATTCCATATTTATCTAAAGCAATGTCTACATTTCCACTATTTTCTTCTAATATGTTTATAAATAGTAAATGCATATCTTTAGTTTCATTTTCCAAGATATAAAAATAACTATCTTCTAAATCTTCAAAATATTGATAAAAGCTTCCTCTTGCAATATCTAGTTTTTCAACAATAGTTTTTACATTTACATCTTTAAATAATTTAGTTGAAAACTCTTCTTTTAAAACCTTATTAATGCTTTTCTTTTTATCATCTTTTAAATTAAAAAACGTTTCCTTTGGCACTCTGTTCTCCTTTTTTCATATATTTATATGATATATGACACGGTGTCATTTTGTCAATAACCATATCTTTTCTTTTTTGTTTTGTCTTTTTATTAATTTGCTCTACCACAATTAAAAAAGATATTTGCTATAAGCAAATATCACTTTAATCTTTTGAAATAAATATAATAATTTCAAAATGACTCGAGTCGTCACTATGGATAAAAATCCCATTTTTACGTTTTAATAAACATATCATAGGCTTTTTATACTAGTAGGTATTCAGGAACATATCGAGTTTTATGTTTTTGATATATGATACACATTCTATAATGTAGAATTTACTCATTTACGATATTCTTTTATTTTATCTGCATATTTGCTTAGAATCTCTTTTGAATATACTTTACTATGGTTAGATTCTCTCACTTCGTTCCAAAGAATTGCAGCAACTTTCATCTTATTATAAAATTTATCACTACGTTCATCTAAGTTAAAATCTTTTACAAACTGGTTCCATTGGTTAGTAGAATTATCATATTTTGCGTAATCAGAGTCTCCATTATATACATCAAGCATATCTTTAATGGTAAAATTTTTGTCGTTCTTTCTTTTTACTTTTCGCCAAGCTTCTGCCATATTCGCATTAAATTTAAATGGCTTAATTCCAGTTTGCTCTGAAAAATAGTCTCTAAATTTTTGATTGAATGAAAATCTACATTCCAGTAATGGGGTATTTAGCGTTATATTATCAGTTATCTTTTTATTTTTATTCCTTGAAGATTTTTTTATTTTATTTCCCTTAAAATATTCTTCTATAATATGATTCAGTTCCTTTTTTGTTCCTCTATATTCTAATCCAAGAGCCTTGCAAATTTTTGATAACTCCTCTCGATACCAATAGTATCTGTTGAATTCTTCAAATGATTTTATATCTTTAAAGTCAGGTCTATTTTCTAACATACACTTTCCCTCAATTTTTTTCTATTGGTTTGTCATCAATACTATAGTCTCAA
>CAMPYH010000008.1 GCA_946998225.1 uncultured Clostridiaceae bacterium
AAGTTAAGCATCTTGGAGCCGAAAATACTTGCGGGACACCTGCTGGGAAGATAGGAAGTTGCCAGTTTTTTTTATGCAAAAAATATTAATTAAGTTTTCTTTTACTTTTCAATTTATGTTTAAATTTTATTCAAAATTTCTTTAAAAAATTTAAAACTTTTTTATTGTAAAAAACTAAAAAAGTGCAATTTATGTTATAAATTAAAGGAAAAACGGACTAAAAAAAATCCTGAAAAAAAGATGACATAAGTGTTTTTTTTTGATACACTAAAATTAAGTTAGTACAGAAGAGGAAAATAATGTTAGAGGAAAAAATGAAATTTGAGAATAATATTAATGATTTATTTTATAAAACAAAAATAGAATTCAATAAATTAGTAAAAGAGGCAGTAGAATTGAAAAAAACAGAAAAAATAGAACAAAATGATATTTTAAAAAATGAAAACTACATAAATTTTCTAGAATCAAATATTAACTTTATAGAAAATGAATATAAAAATTCATTAGACTATTCAGAATATAACCAAGCTTTAAATATATTAAATGCTAATATATCTAATTTTAAAAACAGATTAGATTATTTTAAAGGCTAAAGAGATATATATATAGCAAGTATAATTTAATTAAATATTTTAATATATCGCAGATAAATGCACATAAAAAAACAGCCGTTGGCTGTTTTTTATTATCATTTTTATTTATTTCTTTTCATTTGGTTTTTCAGTATTTTCTTTTTCTTGTTTTATCTTTTCTGAATTAGCATCTATTTGAGATTTTAAGTATGGTAAGATTAATCTTGCTTTTTCTTTATTAAATGTAAAAGATATTTTTTCATTGCCATGTATAAATACTGATGGCATATGTGTAGAAGATTCAAATTGTAGCTTTGTACCATCTTTTTTAGATAGGATAATATTATTACTATCTTTTATAGCTATAACTGAATTAATGCCGTATTTTTTAATATTAAGATAATCTTTAGATATTTCATCTAAGTATTTTTTATATTCTTCAGAGTTATGATCATTTAATTCTTTAACATCACTATCTTTAACTAAATATATTACATCTTCTTTGTCTTTTTTAAGTATTGCATATTCTTCTTTGTCTTTGTTAAATTGGTATTCAATTATATTTCCAATTTTTGTAATCTTAATATTTTTATTTTCTTTATTTTTAGTATTTTCAATATTAACTAAATATGTATATTCTTCTTTATTTTTGTATTCGCTTATTGTTTTTTCAATTTGTGGTACATCTGTTTGTTTTGTTTTTACTATTTGTATTGCGAAGAAAATGATTATTCCAAGTATAATTAAAGAAAGGACAAGTATTGTACCATTTAGGAATTTATCTAATTTAGATGCAGGTACTTTTTCTTCATTTTTTTCTTTCATTTTTTTAGAATGTTTTAAATCTTCTTCAATAGTGTTTTCTTTCTTTTCATTAATTTCAACATTTTTTTCTTCCATAAAAACTCCTTAATTTAAATATATTCTAAAGTATATATATTAAGACTTCAAGTAATTTAATAAAAAATTATATATATATTATATTATATATGATAACATAATATATATGTAAAGGAAGATTATGACTAAGATAGAAAAAGAAAAAAAAGACAGAGAAAATATATTAAAATTAAAAGAATTAGATAAACATTTTATACAAGATGGAAATATCATTGCTGGAGTAGATGAGGCAGGAAGAGGTCCACTTGCAGGACCTGTAGTTGTTGCTGCTGTAATTCTTTCAAAAGATACTTTTATTGAAGGTATAGATGATTCTAAAAAGCTTACAGAAAAAAAGAGGAAAAAAGCATATGATGAAATAAAAGAAAAAGCACTTTCATACAGTATTATTGAGATATCTGAAAAAGAAATAGATAGAATAAATATATTAGAAGCAACAAAACTTGGAGTAAAAAAAGCTGTTGAAAGTCTTAAGGTAAAACCAGAAATAGTTTTAACAGATGCACTTTCTGATCTAGACATATCTTTTAAATATGTACCAATTATTAAAGGTGATGCTAAATCTTATTCTATAGCTGCAGCATCAATTCTTGCTAAAGTATATAGAGATGAGAGAATGAAAGAACTTGCAGAAAAGTATCCGGAATATGGTTTTGAAAAACATAAAGGATATGGAACAAAAATGCATTACGAGGCATTAAAGAAATATGGTATGAGTGAAATACATAGAAAAACATTTGTACATTTAGATGAAGATGGAAACAGAATAAAGAGAAAGTAATTAAAATGGAGTAAAAATGGAAAAAACAAGAAAATATTCTAAAGAAGAAATGGAAAGAATAGTCATAGGATATGTTGAAGAAAAAGTAGCAGAAGATGAAGCAGAAAAATTTATACGAGACATTTATATAAATGGATTAACAGATGAAGAAGTTTTTGAACTTACAGATATCATGGCAAAATCTGGATATATATTTAAATGGGAAGATGATTCAACAATAGATAAACATAGCACAGGTGGAGTTGGAGACAAAGTAACAATAGTTTTAATGCCACTTTTAAGATCTTTAAAATATGTATGCCCTAAAATGAGTGGAAGATCACTTGGATATACTGGTGGTACTGCAGATAAACTTGAAAGTATAAAAGATATAAATATTAATTTAGATAGAGATGAATACATTAATTTAATAAATACATTTGGTCTTGGTATAATAACTCAAACAGAAGATATAACTCCTGCAGATAAAAAAATCTATGATTTAAGAGACAGAAAAGGCTTAACAGATTCAATACCACTTATTGCATCAAGTATTATGTCTAAAAAAATAGCACTAGGAGCTAAAAACCTAATTTTAGAAGTAACCTTTGGTGAGGGTGCTTTTATGAAGACTAAAGAAGATGCTGTAAAACTTGGAAGCCTTATGAAGAAGATAGGAAAAGCTTTTGGAATAAATACGGTTGTAAATATAACTAGTATGGATATGCCACTTGGAAGAACTATTGGAAACAGAATTGAAATATTAGAAGCAATAAGAACTCTTATGGGTGAAAAAAATGAAGTAAGAGAGCTTTGCGTAGATTTAGTTTATACATTTACTGAAAAGACAAATCCAAATATTTCAAAAGAAGATATTTATGCTAAATTAGATAATAATGAGGCTATAAATATATTTAATGAAATGCTTAAAATGCAGGGTGTAAAAGAAGATGAAATAAAGAAATTAAATAAAGAGGCACTCCTATATACATATAATGTAGATAAAGTAATTAAAGTATATAGTGAAAAAGACGGATATGTTAAAAAAATATCTGCTAAAAAAGCATCACATTTAGCTTTTGAAGTAGGAACAGGAAGAATAAATAAAGAAGATAGAATAAAATATTTATCTGGACTTAAATTTAATAAGATATACAAAGATGAAGTAAAAACTGGAGATTTATTACTTGAAATATATGTAGAAGATATAAATGATATAAAAGATGAAGATGAATTAATTAAAAAAGCAAAAGATATATATGAAATACAAAAGGAAGAACCAGAAAGTATTCCAAATATATATGAAAGTTTTTAAAAGAATAAAATATATAAAAAATGGAAATATGAAAGGAAAGATATGGATAATATTGAATTAAAAGGAAAATTAGAAATAAACAAAAAGAATATATGGCTAGGATATAATGAAGAAGAGAGAAAAGAAATAAATGAGTTTAATGAATTATATAAAGGCTTTTTAGAATATGCTATTAACGAAAAAAGAGTTGTGAATTTAATAGAGAAAGTACTTAAAAGCAGAGGTTATGAAGATATTAAGAATCTAGAGACTCTTAAAGAAGGATCTAAAGTATATTTTGTAAATAGAGGAAAAAGCATATATGCAGCAGAAATAGGAAAAGACCTTTTAAAAGGAATGAATATTATTGGAATGCATGGAGATTCTCCAAGATTAGATTTAAAACAAATTCCTTTTTATGAAGACTATGATTTAGGTTTTGCAAAAACAAACATCTATGGTGGTATTAAAAAACATCAATGGGTAACAATACCACTTATGCTTGTAGGAGATGTATATAAGGTTAATGGAGAAAAGATCGAAGTATGTATTGGCGAAGAAGAAACAGATCCAGTATTTACAATAACAGAACTTCTTCCACATTTAGCATCTAAACAAATGCAAGGTAATGCAAAAGAATTTATAAATCCTGAACAATTAAATGTACTTATAGCCGGCACTCCTATAAAAGAAGAAAAAGGAAGTGTAAAACTTAATATATTAAAGATGCTTAATGAAAAATATGGAATAGTTGAAGAAGACTTAGGTAGTGCAGAGCTAATGCTTGTACCACAATTTAAAGCAAAAGATGTAGGACTAGATAGATCATTTATAGGATCATATGGACAAGATGATAGATCATCAGTATATACAGGATTTAGAGCTTTCTTAGATACAAACTTAAATGAAGATAGAACTAAAATGCTTTTAGTTTCAGATAAAGAAGAAGTTGGATCACTTGGTAATACAGGAATGGAATCTAAAACTTTTGATTACTTTGTAGAGCTAATTTTAAATAAATTAGGCATTAATTATCCTGGTGCAATACTTGAGGTATATAATAATTCTAAAATGCTTTCTGCAGATGTTACAGCTGGAATTGATCCAAATTATATAGATGTACATGAAGTTATAAATGATCCAGTTTTAAATGGAGGAATATGTATAACTAAATATACAGGTGGACTTGGTAAATCTAATAGCTCAGATGCAAATCCTAAATTTATAGCTGAAATACGTAAAATATTTAAAAATGCTAATGTTAAATACCAATATGCTGCATTTGGAAAACAAGGAATAGGTGGTGGTGGAACCATTGCATATATCTTAGCAAATAAAGGTGTTGAAGTTTTAGACTGCGGAGTTTGTATGCTTTCAATGCATTCACCATTTGAGGTAACAAGTAAAGCAGATATATATGAACAATATAAAGCATATAAGGCGTTCTATGATGCAAAATAGTTATTATATAGAAGATTTAACAGATGAAGAAAAAGGCGTTTCTAAAAAAGACGGACTTGTATATTTTATAGATAATGCAAAATTAGATGACACAGTTACAATAAAAAATATTAAAGATAAAAAAAGATTTATTGAAGCAGAAACAGACAGTGTTTTAAAGGATAGCCGTTTTAGGATAAAAAGCAAATGTAAGTTTTATGAAAAGTGTACAGGTTGCACTTTTCAAGACTTAGAATATATTAAAGAAAAAGATTTTAAGAAAAACAAACTAATTAATAATTTAAAAAGAATTGGAAACATACAAGAGATAGATGAAAAAGATATTGATTTAATTACATTAGATGAAAACATTTTAAATTACAGAAACAAGATTACACTTAAGGTTAAAGATAATAAATTAGGATATTTTAAAAGACAAACCAACGATATTGTTGAAATAGATGAATGTGTAGCGGCAAATGAGAATATAAACAAGGTAATTAAAGAATTAAAAAAGGTAGATTTGAAACATGTTAAAGAAATAGTTATAAGATCAATACAAGATAAAATGCAAATAGAGATTGAACTTAAAGATAGTTATAAAAAAGATAACAAGCTAAAGGAAAGTTTTAAAAATTTAGAAAATATAAAAGAAGTATCTGAAATATATATAAAATACAAAGACAAGAAAAATAAGGTACAAAGAGATATTTTGTATAAAAAAGAAAATTTTGTAATTAGCTTTTTAGATAATAAATTTAAAATACGAACAGATAGCTTTTTTCAAGTAAATACTAATATGGCTGAAAAAGTATATAAGGACATAAAAGAAGAGATAGTAAAAAATGAAAAAAGTAAAAGTGCCATACTAATAGATTTATACAGCGGTGTTGGTGTATCAAGTATTATCTTTAGCGATATATTTAAAAAAATAGTATCAATAGAGCTAAATGAAGAAGCAATTAAAGATGCTAAAGAAAATGTAAAATTAAATAATAAAGAAAATATAGAAATTATACAAGGTAAAGCTGAAGAGGAAATATTAAAACTACAAATACCAGAAAAATCATTTGTATTTGTAGATCCTCCAAGAAAAGGCCTTACAAATGAGATAGTAGATAAAATAAATGAATCTAATGTAAAAGATGTAATATATATGTCTTGCAACAGTACAACACTTGCAAGAGATTTAAAAAGATTTAGCTCATATAATTACAATATAAAACAAATTAAATTATATGATATGTTTCCAAGAACAATGCATTTTGA
>CAMPYH010000009.1 GCA_946998225.1 uncultured Clostridiaceae bacterium
GTTAAAAACATGATCACAGGTGCTGCACAAATGGATGGAGCTATCCTAGTAGTTTCAGCTGCAGATGGTCCAATGCCTCAAACAAGAGAGCACATACTACTTGCAAAACAAGTTGGTGTTAACTACATTATAGTTTACTTAAACAAAACTGATATGGTTGATGACGAAGAATTACTTGAATTAGTTGAAATGGAAGTAAGAGAATTACTTTCTGAATATGGATTCCCAGGAGACGAAGTTCCAGTTATAAAAGGTTCTTCATTAAAAGTTCTAGAATCACAATCAACAGATCCAGAAGATCCAGTATATGCTCCAATTAAAGAATTAATGGAAGCAGTAGATACATACATTCCAACTCCAGAAAGAGCACAAGATTTACCATTCTTAATGCCTGTAGAAGACGTATTTACAATCTCAGGTAGAGGTACAGTTGCAACTGGTAGAGTTGAAAGAGGTGTTGCAAAAGTTGGAGACGAAGTTGAAATAGTAGGTATCAAAGATACATCAAAATCAACTATTACAGGTCTTGAAATGTTCAGAAAACAACTTGACGAAGCAGAAGCTGGAGACAATGTTGGTGTTCTATTAAGAGGTGTTGATAGAGACGGAATCGAAAGAGGACAAGTTCTAGCAAAACCAGGAACAATTAAACCACATACAAAATTCGCTGGTGAAGTATATATCTTAACTAAAGAAGAAGGTGGTAGACATACTCCATTCTTTAAAGGATATAGACCACAATTCTACTTCAGAACAACTGACGTTACAGGAACAATCGAACTTCCAGCAGATGTTGAAATGGTTATGCCAGGTGAAAACATCACAATAAAAGTTGAACTTATAACTCCAATAGCTATCGAAAAAGGATTAAGATTCGCTATTAGAGAAGGTGGTAGAACAGTAGGTTCAGGTATCGTTACTGAAATAGATGAATAATTAAAACATAAATTAATATAATAATTTAAGTTAAATATATAAAATAAAGCGGTTATCCGCTTTATTTTTATATATAGAAAGGTATTTATGAAATTTGTAATTCAAAGAGTTAAAAGCTCTAGTGTTAAAGTAGATGGGAAAATAGTTGGGAAAATTAATCATGGATATAATGTACTTATTGGTATAAATGAAAAAGATAATAAAGAAATAGCAGATAAAATGATTAAAAAATTAATTAATTTGAGGATTTTCAATGATGAAAATGGCAAAATGAATCTAAATATTAAAAAAGTTAATGGAGAAATACTTGCTATATCTCAATTTACACTATGTGCATATATGAAAGATGGTAATAGACCTTCATTTATATATGCAGGAAAACCAGATATGTCTAAACCATTATACGAATATATTGTAGATGAACTAAAAAAAGAAATATCTCATGTTGAAACAGGAGTTTTTGGAGCACATATGGATGTAGACATTCAAAATGATGGTCCTGTAACTATAGTTTTAGACAGTAATGAAATTTAATATATAAATTTTAGTATTTGATTTGACAATAAGAATACCTAAATGGTATAATTATTTTCGTTAAGACTACTAAGCTAAGGTTTTATTAAAACAATTATGTACCTAGCAAAAAGTTTAATAGAAAAAAACGGGAGGAATTGTATGTACGCAATTATAGAAGCTTGTGGTAAACAATATAAGGTTAAAGAGGGAGATATTGTATACTTCGATAAGCTAGAAAGCAAAGACAAAAAAATAACTTTTGATAAGGTGCTTTTTGTAGAAGGTAAACCATTTGGTAAACCATATGTAAAAGCAACAGTTGAAGGTGAAGTTCTTGGAGACAAAAAAGGTGAAAAAATAACTATATTAAGATATAGACCTAAAAACAATTGGAGAAAAAAACAAGGACACAGACAAACTTATACAGCAGTTAAAATAACTAAAATAAATGCATAAGTTTAAAAATAATTAGAAGGAGATTTCAAATGTCAAGTAAAAAAGGTCAAGGTAGTGTTAGAAACGGTCGTGACAGTAAAGCTAAAAGACTAGGCGTTAAAAGAAATGATGGTCAATTTGTTCTAGCTGGAAATATTTTAATAAAACAAAGAGGAACAAAATATCATCCTGGACAAAACGTTAAAAGAGCAAATGATGACTCACTATTTGCATTAATAGATGGTGTAGTTAAATTTGAAGATAAAGCAAATAAAAAAGTTGTAAGTGTTTACGAAAAAGAAAACTAACATATATAAAGTAAAATTAAATAATAAAACAAAATAATAAAATAAAGATAAAAAAAGCTTATGCTTTTTTTATTTTTATTTTTAAGATATAATTAAAAAAGCAAAAGAAAAGGAAAGTTATGAAAATAGGAATATTTGATTCAGGTGTTGGAGGATTATCTGTTTTAGAAAAAATATTAAAATATAATCCAAAACTAGATATACTCTATCTTGCAGATAAGAAAAACTGTCCATATGGAGAAAAAACAGCTGAAGAATTAATTAAAATAGTAAAAGAAAATATTAAATATTTAATAGATAATTCTTGTGATGTAGTTATTATTGCTTGTAATACAGCAAGCTATATTTACCATATGTATTTAAAAGATGAGTTTGATATAAAGGTATATAATATACTTGAATGTAGTATGAAATGGATATGTGAAAAAAACATAAAAGATATAGCCGTTTTTGAAACAGAGTTTTTAGCAATAGAAAAAAGATTTAATGAAATGTTTAAAAATGTTTCAGATGAAAATATTAATATATTTGAAATATCTGGAAAAGATATAGCTAAAAAAGTTGAAACTAATAAAACATATTTTGAAGATATTAAAGATGTAATAAAAGCAGTTCCAAAAGATACGAATAAAGCTCTTTTATCTTGCACACATTATTCATTAGTATATGAAGATTTTAAAAGTTTAAAAGAAAAAGTAAAAAGAGAAGATCTAAATTTATTAGATCCAACATTAGAATTTGCTGAATATGTTTTAAAAGATTTAAATATTGATACATTTAATAATGATGATATAAATTATGAAATTAAGCTTTGTGTTAATAAAAACGAAGAAGAATTTAAAAGTATTTTAAAAAGGTTTTTCCATGTATAAAGATATAGAAAATAAAAGTGAAAAAGAAAATAATAAGAAAATAAATAATAATAAAGATAAAGCAAATAATATTAAATTTGTTTTTTTAGCATTTGTTTTTATTATATTAATTGCATTTTCAAGTCTATATATATACTTAAGCTTAAATAAAGAAAGCGGTATATATAGTATTTTTTCAGGTGCAAAAAAAGGTGAACTTAAGTCTGAAGAGGCTGCAAATATATCTCAAAAATATATAGAGGCAATATGTAATAAAAAAGTTAAAGATTTTAATATATTAAGAGAAAAGGATAAATATTATTTTTATTCAAGTGTAGCTGATGTAGTTTTGGATAAGACAAATGGTAAAACATATTTTGATAGATTAACTACAAAAGATGAGTTTAAAGGAAAAGCGGGTTTTATACAAAAAGAAGAAGTTTTAAAACAAAACAATGAAGATATGGACAAATTTATATATCTAAACATTAAACAAGCTGAAAAGACAGATGAAGAGTCTGTTGTTGATGCTGCTAAAAAAATGATATTTAAGTTTGATAGCAAGAAGATGGATATAACTAATGAGGAAAAGAAGAATATAGAGGACAAAGTAGAAAATATAAATAATTTACAATCTGAATTTAAAGATTTACTTAAAACTAAAAAAGAAATTAAAGAAAAAAACGAAGATTCAAAAGAAGTAGAAGATAGAATAAACCGTATTAAAGAAGAAATGGATAAAAAATTAAATGAATTAGATTTTAATGGACTAAAATTAAATAAGGTTATGAAGTCTAAAATAGATAAGAATTTATTTTTAATAAATAAAGAAACAGAGGTGAAAGAGGGAAATTATACTAATTCAAATATGATTCTTGATTCTTTAATTTTAGGATATATAGATGAAGATAATATATTAGTATTAAAAGATAATTTTATATATGTATTTAAGAAAATGGATAATAATGAATATTTTGAATATATTGAAAATATGAAAAAAGATATTTATGATAAAGCATCTAAAATTAAAAGTTTAATCTTTACAGCAAAAGATTTTTCTAAATATATATATAATGATGAATTAGAATTTAGTAAAAGTTATAATAAAGCTTATGTATATTTTTATTTACATGATACAGGAGTTATTAATAGAAAATCATATATTAAGATGGAAATTAATTTAAAGAATAAGGAAATCATTGATATTGAAGTAAAGATAAACACTATACCTTATTCTGAAGTTAAAATAGATATGTACACAGCTTCAAAAATTGCCTATAGATTTTTAAAACAAAATAATTATATAAGAGAAGCTGAAACTGAAAAAACAGATATAGAATATATAGATCTTGAAATAGATAGTGCAAATACATTTTATAAAAAAGATGTAAAACCAGCTATTGAGAAAATGTGGAAGGTGAAGTTTAAAGGCATAAATGAGGTTGTTTTTATAGATAGTTATTATGGAGTAATTATCGGTGGAAAAAAATAAAAAAATTAATAAAAATGCTTGCACAAAACTCAATTATATAGTACTATAGAAATATGCAAAAAATAACTAAGAATTTCTTTGAAAAAGTTTGAAAAAAACCTTGACAAGAATATATACGCTTAGTATAATTATTGCATATTCGCATTACTGAATGCGATTTTTTAAGAACATTGAAAAATAAATAATATCCTTTAGAGAATTTAAACTTTAAGGTT
>CAMPYH010000010.1 GCA_946998225.1 uncultured Clostridiaceae bacterium
GTATATACGAAGAAGTTAAGCATAGTAAAGTAATAGGTTATATTAATCCACTACACATTCATATATTTGATTACAAAAAAAGAAACGCTAAATGAAGTACTAAAATTAATTAATAATATTATAAATGCTAAAGAATTATGAGGAAAGCCCTACGATCCTAAACGGATCATAGGGCTTTTTATTGTATAAAGGCATGGAAGAAACGCTAATGCATTTCTTTAATACGTTCGTTTTCACTCACTCTTATTTTTCGTGTTCCGACGGACATTTATTTACTTTGCATACTAGCATCTCTTCACTTATGTATTACAAGTCCAAGCACTCCGTGTGCTAAGGCAGACTTGCAATACCGTTACGAGATGCTTTGACGTATGCGTAAATAAAATATCATCTACACACTCAAAAGAATAAGAGTGGAAGAAAAAAGGAGTTATAAAGATGATTAAAGAAAAAGAAATTATGACAATACGATTTTATGAGGGAATTGGTAAAACAGACGTAATCATACTTAATGACGAAAAAAAGATTGATGATTTATTACTTACATTGGAAACAACATGTAATTTTGATGATGAAGAAATTGCACGATTCTTATTTAAAGATGAAGAATTAGGTATCTGGCTTGCGATTGATAATTCAACTTCAGATGTATGGATTGAAGAATACCATACATTAGAAGAAGCACTTGCTTATCTATTAGTAGATGATGAGTTTAAATTAACAGAAACAGATAATAATATGATGGCACAATATATTAAAGATTTTTACAAAGGAAACTTACAAGGCTCTATGATTTATTTCTATTACTAAAGTTAAGCACTCGTATGAGTGCTTAACATACTATAAACAATAAGATATTAGGAGGTAATATGAGAAAACAAACAGTAAATATGAAGTTGTATAAATATGATGAAGTGAAAGAAATTTTAAAACAGGCATTTACAGAAAAATTAGCATCACTTTTAAATCAAGGATATATTTTATGTTTTATCTAAAAAAATCAGAATTTTCATTA
Organism: uncultured Clostridiaceae bacterium; assembly: GCA_946998225.1. Lineage (GTDB taxonomy): Bacteria > Bacillota > Clostridia > TANB77 > CAG-508 > CAMPYH01. The sequence goes on from CAMPYH010000010.1 coordinate 1,016, forward strand.
AAATTATATAGACAACGCTTTCATTATGATATATTATTTAGAATAAGGGGGAAGAAAGGGTGAATAATTATGGAATACATTTTAAATCTGCAAGAACTTAATACTAATTCTAGTCAAGAAGAAGTAGCTTTTGCTAGTTCTAATAGTCATTCATGTGCACTTTGCATTGTTAAACCTTAGTTTACGGATAAATTAATAGTTTAATTTTTAAGACAATTTCATTATTAAAATCCCCCTTTTAATTATATCGAGGTGATTATATGCATAGTATGGCAACTATAAATTTCATTGCTAATGAAAAATTTTATTTACCTATACGATTCTATAATTATGATAAAACATTTTTTAAAATTACTGAGAAAAATAATGTACATAATTGGCAAGCAATCAGGGATAGAATATTTATACAATATTCACCCAAAAAAGAAAAATTACCAGAGCATGGATGGAAAATACACGTTTCAGCATCTAAGCATAATAACAAGGAAATATTATCTATTGTATCTAAATATTGTTTTGATAATAATATCTCTTTTAAATTTTGGTTAGATGATTATATTTTTGAGCTAATGAACAACAAGAATGCTCAAAGAGGATCTTCTGGTAAATTTATGACGATATATCCAAGAAATAATGATGAATTTTTTGAGCATATAAAAGGTTTGGATATGTTACTAAAAAATTATGTTGGACCATACATACTTACAGATAGAAGATTTAATAATAATAAGGTGCTTTACTATCGTTATGGACAAATATTACCCAAAAGTAAAAGTGCTCTTATATACGGTCCAGATAATCAAATATTTGTTGATGATCGTTCTCCTGTTTTTAGAATACCTACATGGGTTAAAGATCCCTTCCCTATTTCACCTAATAATGAGCCTAAATATTTAGGAAAAAAATATAAAATAGAAAAAGCTATCAGATTCACTAATGCTGGAGGAACATATTTAGCATTGAATCTTACCAATAATGAAAAGGTTATAATAAAAGAAGCTAGACCATATACTGCAGAGTTTGGCAAAAATACTGATTCAGAAAAAATGAAAAAAAATGAATATAAACTTTTAAAATATTTTCAAACTCATTTTACAGATAATGAGTTTCCAAAGCCCATAGATATCTTTAAAGAATGGGAACACACTTATATAGTAGAAACCTATGTTCCAGGTGTAACCGTAAAGGAATATTTATTAAATAATAGTTATTTTGTAAAATCTAGACAAGGCTTAGATACTTTTAAAAATTATTTGAAAGAAATATTCATAATTATTAATAAAATAATAAAATTAATTAAAAAAGTTCATAAACATAATATATTAATTAATGATATAAGTCCAGAAAATATAATTTTGGATGAGAAGTTAAATCCTACTATTATAGATTTAGATGGAGCAATTAATCTAAATGAAGCAGGTGAAAAAATTCTAATCGGTACTAGAGGTTTTCATGATGAGAAAGATGTGAACTTATCGGTTAATCGAGATTATAAAAGCATAGGTTATTTAGCATTTAATATGTTGAGTCCAACAATAAATTTATCTACTATTGATGATAGTTTTATTGAAAGACATTTATTGTTTTTAAATAAAAAATTTAATATACCAATAGAATTTTGTAATTATATTAAAAACTTAGTATATTATGGATCTGTTAGTAATATATCTTTTATAGAAATGGAAAAGTTGATAAATAATATTAAATTTCCGGAATATTCTTTAACCTTATCAGAATTAAATATTTCAGACAAAATAATAAAAGCATACAATTTTATAGATGATAATAAAGTAGAAGACTTTGAATTAATGTTCCCTTCAAATCCATTTGCAAAAAACTATATAGGATTAGCATCTGGAACAGCAGGTGTACTTTTTTCAGTAAACAAAATAAAAAATCTTAATGCTAATATAAAAGTTGATGTTGAAAATATTAAAGAATTTTTGTTATATCAATATAATCTATATATGAATTCAGAGCAATTAGATTTTAGTTTATTAGATGGAACAGCAGGTATAATATGGACATTATTAGACTTAGATATCGAGGAACAAGAACATTCAGTAAATCCACTGATTAATTCATTATTAAAGAACGTTAAAAATTCTATTAATAATAAAGAAACAAATTTTTCAATTGAAGATGGTTTAGCAGGCAAAGCTCTTGCTTTACTGAAAAGTTATTTGATTTGTAATAATCAAGAATATTTATCTGTTGCTGAAAGAGTGTGTGACTGGATAATAGAGCAATTGTATAAAAAAGACCCTGTATATATTTCAAAAATTGGACTTAACAAGGGATATACAGGAATTGCTTTGCTTTTTTACTATATATATAAAGCTACTGGCCAAGAAAAATATTTTAATTATGGATATGAAATCTTATGTAAAGATTTATATGAATTTAAAGAAATAGAAAAATCATGGCTTTATCCGGAGGAGCGAAATAAAAAGACATCAATTTATTATCCTTATCTTTCTTCAGGTACGGCAGGGATTTTAGCTGTTTTCTTAAGGTATGTTAGTGAAAACTCTGATATTTTTGATGAAAAAATTTTAGAAAAATTAGTTAAAGGAATTGAATCACAATTCTCTGTTGATTTAAGTCTTTTTTCAGGGCTTACAGGATTAATAAATGTTCATTATGATATAAATTTCTTCATTAATGATTTTGATAATAAAAATACATTGTCATTATTAGATAATTTGCTCTCAATATTAAAAGAAAATGAAGATAATACATTAAATTTACCAGGACAGCTTATGTATAAATACGGCTGTGATTATAGTAATGGTGGTTCAGGTTTAATTGAATTAATGAATAGATTTAATAATAATGATCGTAATTACTATGTATTTATCGACAGTTATTTTGATTAAAGGAAGTGAAATAATGACTAAAGAAGGTTTTTGGAATAAAAACTTAATTTTATATTTACTCA
>CAMPYH010000011.1 GCA_946998225.1 uncultured Clostridiaceae bacterium
CAGTGAAGATGGAGCACGGGTCTTTAATACGGACTATCTGCCTTTTACCCGAGGAAAATCAATGGAATTGTTATTACGGGAGGGGAGTGTAGAGACTCCATATAGCTTGCCTTTAGTCTGTGCAACAAGTCAGTTTGTGAATGCGTCTTATCAGGATGACCATATTGATTGGGCCAAGCGCAATACGGGGATACGTTTTCGGGGAAAACAGATTTTTGTGAGCGAACGAATACGTGATGCTCATCGGCAACATCATGTAGAGCAACGTATTCCCTTTTATGTCCTCAATGGTTCACATTATTTTTAGTCAAAAATGTGAATGATATAAAATATTTAAGTAGTACTAAGTTTTTATTCTGTGTAACTATAAATGGGTGTGTATTGATATATTATTTATTTAATATGTAATAAATAGTTAGTCTATTTTATTTCATCGTAAAGTCGTCTCGGCTGATAATACTGTTTTTGCCCATGAAATTGCCTCAGCTTTGGCTATATTGTGGGTTGGTAATAAACTTTCAGGTTTAACTTCTAATATTGAGGCGATAGCAAATATATGCTCTACGGTGAATTTAATGTGACCATTTTCTAATCGAGAAAAATGTTGTTGACTTATTCCAAGTAAGTATCCCATTTGTATACCGGTTAATTTTAGTTCTTTTCTTTTTTGTTTTATTTTTTTACTGATGATGTAATTCAATGTATTCATGATATTGTCCCGATTATAAATATCTTGCAACTAAACTGGATAGAGCAAAAAGTTATAAGATTAATTTAGTTTAAATAAAAAAATTTTTTTAGCTATAAAAAATATGGTTTTTATATTGTTTATTTCATCTTATGAAGGTGATAGGTGCGTTTTTTTGTTTTTTTTCAAGTGGTTGTGTGGTTTTTGTGTGGTGATTATTTATTCGATAATTCAATATTGTGTTAATAATGAAATTATAGATTATATAATTAATAAAATTTTTTGCTTGTTTATTGGTCACCTTACTCTTTTTTACTATTTATCAAATGATAAATTGCCTATAAATGATATTGACTTCTATTATCATTTTGTTCTGCTTTGTTGGGAGATATTTATACTGGTTATTTCTATTTTTGGTATATAATTATAATAAAAAATTAACTTTAATATTAAAAATAAAATGAAATTTTTGAATGTCATTTTTTATTATTGATTATGTCTTTAATGTATTGTATTAATATTTTGTTCATCAGGTTTTCATTTGAAAATCTTAACATTACGTTTATTAAAATTTAGCCCGTATTTATACGGGTTTTTTTTATGAATATCAGTTTTTTTACTAATATCATTGCGAATTTAATTGTAATATATAGCTAAAAATTTAAGAAAATTAGTGAAGATTTCTATTGAATTATAATCACATTATAATTTTTAAAATTTTAGTTAATTACAGTGTGGTTTGAGGTTAATACAAAAATATCTGATATAAAGTATATTGCTTAGTGCTGATATTGATTATTTAATCAAATGATTGTGTTGTTATATCCTTTCTTAAGTTAAATAATTAGTTTTTTTGTGTAAATAAAATAATTTTAATAAAATTAAAAAACAACTAATATCATTGTTAAAAGATTATAAGATTTAATTAATGTAAGAATATTTACTTTGTAAATTTTATCATATAGCATTTCCTTCTTTAATGTTATAACTCATTGGGTTTATTTCTTTATTTATGAATTTTATATTGAATTTTAAATTCAGATTTTGTCTATTATTTATTCTGTTTCTGAGTTTTCATAGTATTGCGAATGACGATTATAATAAAAAAAGTAACAATTTGATAACTGAGGCTCAATTGGTTGAGGATCCTACTCTATTATTACGATTATTTATTCCTGCATTAATAAGAAATGATGTAGAAGGTGTTGGATTATTACTTTCTATTTATGAAAAACAAAAAAAGCAAGAAGATGATGAATTGTTAATATGGGGTAATGCTATTATTGCTCGTAAGAATAAACAATTAGATAAGTCAATATCATTATATAGAAGTTTGGTGTCTAAAAATCCTAAATTAATATTTGCTCGATTACAGTTAGCAATTGCATTATTTGAAAATAAAGAGAATGAGGCGGCATTAGAACAATTTGATAAACTGAAAAGCGAAAACTTGAATGATAATGTAATTGATATTATTAATAAATATTCCGAATCAATCAATCATCAGAATGATTGGTCATTTAATGGTGGCATTGTTTATCTAAATGAGTCAAATATTAATAACTCTCCTAAATTAGGTGTTAATGCTGCAAATTGGAAGAGTACATCAAAGCCTGAAAGTGCTGAGGGTTTTTCTTATGTAGGGGTAGCTGAAAAGAAGTTATCGATATATAAAAATTACTTTTCTTTATTGAATATTCGAGGAAAGGGGAAATATTATTGGGATAACTCTAAATATAATGAAATATCTTCTAGAGTGAAAGTGGGATTGGGATATAAAGATTTAACTAATGAAGTGTTATTTTTACCTTTTGTCGAATACTCATGGAATCCAAATAAAACTCAACAAAATGGTTCTACATTTCATCGTTATTCAAATGCAATTGGAGCAGAGGTTGAAATAAACAATTGGTTAAATAAGCAATGGAAAAATTCACTTTCAGTTGAGTTATCAAGGCAAAGTTATCATAAGACAAAACTATTGGATGGTAATGTTTATTCTGTATCTGATACACTATTGTATATATCAAGTAGTAATCAATATTGGTTTTCTGGAATAGATTTTTATCATAAAGAAGCTAAAAGTAAAGCTAATGCTTTTGATCGATTCAGTGTCCGTGCTGGTTGGGGGCAAGAATGGTTACAAGGTATTTCCACTCGTTTTCAAGTTGGTTATGCTAAGCGTATTTATCAAGGAGCAATAGCAGAAGAAAATAATTATTGGGTTCCTGATTTTTATAAAAAACCACAAAAAAATGATGAGTATAGTGTTTATATAACATTGTGGAATCGAAATTTTTATTTTTATGGAATTACACCAAAAATAACATGGGCATATCAAAAAATAGATAGTAGTAATTTATTTTATAGTTATGATAAAAATAATTTTTATCTTGAGTTTAGTAAATATTTTTAATTAAAGTTGGATATTATATTATGAAAAAAAGCATACCTTTTGTTGTTTTGCCTCTTATTATTGCTGGATGTTCTAGTGGTGGTAGTGAGAACAAAGATAATAATGTTATTCAGGAAAAGAAAGTCGATGTTATATCTAACAATCCCACATCTAGTTTAAATAAAGAGGGAGGTAAAAGAGTCAATGAAGCATTGAGTAAAGAAGTAAATAAAGTAGCAAATAAAGAAGCAAATGAAGTAGTAAATGAAGTAGTAAATGAAGTAGTAAATGAAGAAGTAAATAAAGAAGTAAATAAAGAAGTAAATAAAGAAGTAAATAAAGAAGT
>CAMPYH010000012.1 GCA_946998225.1 uncultured Clostridiaceae bacterium
GTTATTTACAAAAATGAAATTGAATCTATGAATAATCAGATAGAAAAATTATCAAGAGAAATATGGCAGATCCATTCCCTACTTCTTAATAAATCAAAAGAAAGTTCTGGTGATTAGTATGGCAATTACAAAAATACATCCTATAAAATCAAAGAAGTTGATAAGGATACGAATCTACTTTCTGATACAGTAGAACAAATTCAAAGTATCAATCCTTCTATAGAAAATATAAAGCAGCCCCTTTCGGCGACACTTTTTTTGAGTAGCATTTTTGAAGAGCATAAGTATGGATTCTCTTATAAAACTAAATAATCCTATCCTAAGTTGTCTGATTCAAAAGAAATTTTAGAAAAACTTAACAAATTTCAAAAAAATACCCTTATGAAAGAATAGTCTTCTACAACATCTACTATGGACGAGCTTTATCAAGTGCAAAAGAACTATGGAATATACATGGGTAAGAAGATGGAAAGATAGCCTCCATCTTCTCTATATGGCAGAGCATCTTTCTTGTATATAATTAATCAGACATCTCGGAGTTTCTGCATAATTCGATAAATCTGAAATCAAAGTTGATTCTGATATGTTTAAACGCATATGTCTTTTTTTAGAAAACCAATGACCTGCATGATTTGCTCCTTTGTTAGACTCTTCCTCTATTTTTTGTATGCATTTTGGCATTTTTTCTAACATATATTTCCCACGTATAAATCTTATAGCATCAGATTTTAACCTTTCATATTCTTCTTCAATCTCATCATCTGACACCTCAATATAATTTTTAATTTTCCGCCTAATATCATCAATTTTCGAAATATTCGCTATATCATCATATCTCTTTATTGATGATAAGTTTGGCTTGGCACCATCTACTCCATATGATTTTTTTATTTGTAATGAATAACAAGCATTTCCATAAAGAATATTCTTAATTATATTATCTCTAAAATTTATCACGTAATTATATGCGGTATTGAAATCATTCTCGTCATCTTTAGAATGTTCTGATAAACCCATTTCTGCTCGTATCATATTTTCGATTGCCAAATCAGTAAAATATAAGTTTTCGATTGAATAAGTTGGAGTAATATAAATACCATTATCAATATTTGAATTATCATCAAAATCTTTATCGACAAAAAACATTGTTATCGCTTTATTATCTTTGCCAGCCTGATTAATGATCATACTATGTATTCTTAGTACATTTGTTTTGCATTTACAATCATACTTTTTATATTTTTTATCATTACATACAAAAGATATTCTTGGGCAGTAATACTTAAAATCATCTACTCCCTCAAAAAATAAAAATATTTCTTGTGATGACTTATTCTGTACGTAGCTAAGAAAAATAGCTTCTACGCACTCAGCCTCCTCGCTCATTTTATCTCTTAGTGACATCTCTCTTCTCCTTATACATTTCCAATTCTTTTACATAATTTACATATTCATTTTTAAATATAAACGGAGAATGTGTTGTCGCTATAAGTAATGCTACTTTTTCTGAATCATATATATCTCTTAAAAATTCCTTTTGCCATTCTATAGACAATGAAATTTCCGGTTCATCAATTATAAAAATGCATGGAGACGTAACATCTAAATAAACCTTAGAAAATATAGAAACTATTTGCTTTTCTCCGGATGAAAGATCTTCAAAATCAATTTTTAATCCATCACTATCAAGCACATTCATAGTCAACATTGTTTCGTCATACTCTATTTTTTTTCCAGATAGATACTTAGAACAAACCTGAGCAAACTTACTTAATTTTTTATCAATAGCCTCCTGTGAATTATATATATTCACTAGCTTTTGCAAATAATAAATTAAAAATTCTATATTAGACTTATTTCCATTAAACTCTCTAGATGTTAAGAATGGTCTTAGCTTATCAATATTGTCTATCCTATCTTCACCTATCCTTTTAATAACTACATCTACTTTGTGCATATCGATATTGCCAAAATCATCTATATAATTGCCTATGCGATCTGCTAATAATTCACTAATAATATTCGCATTCATTTCAATATATGCTGCATTTGCGTCTTTACGCAATTTCTCCAACAGATTTCTTATCCTATTTTTAACATCGCTCATACCAAATCCCATATATTTAGTAGTTACCTCTCTATTTACATATTTTTTGATATTAGTAGAAAATACTCTTTCAAAGCCTACTTCTACTCGCCTATATGTAGGGTAAAAAACAATTTCTTCCCTTAAGTTATCTTTAATTTTATAAATCTCATCATACAAAGCACTATACTGCAAGTCCTTAATCTTATTTATGATTTGATCTAATCTATCATTATTGAACCTTTCATCATATGGCAACCTATAGATTATTTCATCTAACATAGATGGATCTATATATCTATTATGTATTATCTCATTTCTAATTTTTAGAAAAAGATTTCTAGGTAGATATCTCTCCAAATCTTCTAATAAATACATCAAATGTCGATTTATGTATTCAATGTTCCCTTTATCTTTGAATGATGAAGTAGGTTTTTCTTTATCAATAATATAATTATTATTTGATATATCAACTGAAATTTTTTTAAAATTAATATTATATAAGGTTCTTGCATCTCCTGTTAAAATAGCAACTATTATAGTTAATAATGTTGTTTTGCCAACTCCATTTTCAGAAATCCATATTGCTATATCATTTCTAAAATCAAGATTATAGTCATATTTCCCAAATAATCCTTCTATTTTTATAGATTTAAGTCCAGATTTGTTGTTATGATTTTTTTTCTTTGTAGCATTAAGTCTTTGAAGAAGTTCTTTTATTTTTTTATCCGATAAATTTATACCATCATTTTCACTGAATATTTCAATATCATTTAAAAATAAATACTCCAGCAATTGTTCATTTGTCAATGCAAATTGTCTAGATAAATCATCTATCTTAATATAGTTTTTGGGGTTCATTTTTTACTCCTTTACTTTTTTTGTCAAATCTAAATCTATTAGTTTTTTTAATAATCTTTTATAACTAAAAGATCTTAATATATCATACATTGAAGACTTATACTTATTATATTATGCCATTAAATGTCCGTTTAATATAAAACGTTCTTTTTAAAAGAACATTTAAATTTATAAACAGTAGTATATTAACCCATATTCTCTAAT
>CAMPYH010000013.1 GCA_946998225.1 uncultured Clostridiaceae bacterium
TCCTGCTCCCGCAACCAAACATATTAAGGATAGCTAATTTTAGCTATCCTTTTTAAGTGTATTAAATTAAAGTTACGAGAAAGTTACGAGATTTATTTTATATTTTCGATAAGGTTGTCTAATATATTTACTTTGTCTTTTTCCATCACGTGATTATATATATTGAGTGTTGTAGTTATATCAGAGTGACCTAATCTATCCATGATGGCAGGTAATGAACCTTCGCTTTGATTTGCTTGCATTAACATAGTAGTATGCATGTGTCTAAACCTATGTATGTCAATTTTAGTCATATGATATTTTTTAGTGATACTGTCTAACACCTTAATTGGATAGTTAAGTCCTATGTAACTTTTATCAAGCTTAGAAAACATTAACTCACATCTACCAATTAATCTGAATTGCTCTTTTCTCCAGCTATGTAATATTGACATTGTTGTTTTATCTATTGATATATCCCTTGACTTGTTGGTCTTAGTACTACCTGTAACTTCACCGTTTGTAGTGTATTTTCTTGATTTCGAGATTTTAAGCATATTATTAGTAAAATCTAAATCATTCCATTCTAATGCGAGGATCTCGCCTCTACGCATACCAGAAAAAGCGAGAAGTCTGAAAAATGCATACCACAATAAAGATCTTTCTTTTTTTACATATTCCAGAAATTGCATCAACTCATCAACAGTCCAAATATAATCAATTTTCTTTTTCTTTTTTACTTTTTTTGTTGGGAAAATGATATAATTGCAAGGATTTTCTTTTGCATAGTTTCTTGAAATAGCATAATTTATAAGTTTTTTTAAATATCCGCAATACTCTTTATATTTAGTTATTTGTTTTGATTTCTTATTCACCCAAGCTTGTACCATTTTTACGTTTATCTTATCTACAAAAACTTCTCCAAATTCGTTTAATATATGAAGCCTAAAAATGTCTAAGGTTCTCTTAAATGTAGACTCTTTTACGGTGTTTCTATAAATTTCAATCCATTCATCATATACTGATTGAATTGTATGATGGCTTGTTTTTACTTCTTTAAGTCCGTTCATTAATTTAGCATATTCTATCTTAGCTTGTCTTTCAGAAGTAAAACCTCTTCGATTTGTTCTTTTTTCTTTACCAGTCAAAGGATCTATTCCTAAATATGCATTAAACTTATATTTCTTTTTTCCATCTTTATCAATATAACTTTTAATATTCATAAAAAATACTCCTTTCTGTATTTGTGTACAACGAAACGAGTATATGCTATAATATTATTGTTCTAGGGTATAGCAATATACTCTTTTTCAATCCCTTACCAGGTGAGAGTGGTAGGGGTGTTTTTTACTGTCAGTTGTGGTCGTTAATATACGTAATACTACATATAGTACTTTATTTTTATGTTAAATTTGATATAATATAGGTAACTCATCAACCAGGTTGTTGAAGGAGATTTCGAATACGTTCGCAGCTTAGCGAGCGTATTTTGCTATTTTAAACTATTTTTATAGTTTTTATAATCTTTTACTTTTTTATCCAACGCATTATCATGCTCTATATAAAAAGCTGTAATTAGCAAGTAATAATCTTCTCTTTCTTCAAGTATAATTAAGTATCTGTCTTCCTTGTTCAATAGATGAGTTCTTACTTTATTGTTAGTTTCCTTTTTATAAACTAAGAAACAATCTTGTTTACAGGTTAAAGTATGATTTGTTTCTATAGATGGTTTTATCCAGTGTAACCTTTCAGAACGTCTAAAATCAGGGTCTCGTTTACTAGTATCACCATTATAATTTTTACATGTCAAGTGATAAAAAGATTCTTCTTTATTATTATATATAGGATATTTTTTCAAGGACACAGGTTTTCCTTTATAAAAAATCTTCATATTAAATAAATCTTTTAGAAATATAGAATATAAATAATTTTCGTATTTAATAAAGTTATTATTAAAATCTTGATACGTATGTATATCTTCTAATTGTGGACAATAATTCATCTGAAACCTCAAATTCTATCAAGTACTAATATATTGAATTTTTCATTATTCAAAGATGTTGTAGCTTTTAAGCGTTGTCTAGATAACGATTTAATTAGTGAACATAGTTGCAGCTTAGCTTCACTTTCTTTTAAATCTCTATTAATATAAGTCAACGCTCCAAGTAATAAATCAGTAAGTTGAATAATAGAATTTTCATGAGATCTAATTTGTTGAATTTTGGAAAATTTAGCTTCATATCCGTTATACTTATTAAGCAATATTTTTTTTAGCCTATTAACTTTATTTTTACTCTTTGTATCTTTTATGTCTATATATACTTCAACATCATCTTGGTAATTGAAAAAATAGTCTAAAGTGTAGTAATACATCTTGTAATAAAAATCATCATGACTTTGATTGTATAAATCATGATTAAGATTTTGTTTATTTGGTAATATAACTGCTCTGAATCTTAATAATTCATTATCAAAAAAATATTTTATTAATTCTTCATAATAATTTAATTTTGATTGTGATACTTTATTCCATTTTATCTCCCTGTGTATAGGGATATTATTTTTTATTTTTATTTTTTTTATGTCTTGATACACTTTATCTTTTGCATAATCAGGGCATGCTATACCTCCGATAGCCATGACGTTTATATTATCATTTTCTAAATGGCAAGATTCATCACAATAAATATTTATCATAAAATGTCCTTTCTAAACACAAAAAGAGGCTCCAAATTGAAGCCTCTACTAAGCTGATTCTAACACGAATCGGTCCTTTCGGTTAACTTC